>JAKSAW010000157.1 GCA_022361455.1 Pseudomonadales bacterium
CCTACGTGGTAACGACCTACGTCAAAACGTACGTCTACAAACGGATGGTGGTTTGAAGTCTGGCTTAGACGTTATTAAAGCTGCAATCTTGGGTGCAGAAAGCTTCGGTTTCGGTACCATTCCAATGATTGCCCTAGGTTGTAAGTACCTACGTATCTGTCACTTGAATAACTGTGCGACAGGTGTTGCAACCCAACAGGATAAACTGCGTAAAGATCACTATATCGGTGAAGCTGAAATGGTAATGAACTTCTTCAAGTTCGTTGCAATGGAAACTCGCGAGCTATTGGCGCAACTTGGTGTGCGTTCAATGGATGAGTTGGTCGGCCGTGTTGATTTGATCGAAGTGCTTGAAGGTTTCACCGAGAAGCAGAAAGCCTTGGATATTACGCCAATCTTATCCAGTGATTTAGTCTCTGCGGACAAGCCACAAACTTGTGCTGTTGCCAAGAATGAGCCTTTCGATAAAGGTGAGTTAGCTGAGCGTATGGTAGCTGAAACATTGGGTGCTATCGAGAAAGCGTCTGGCGGCGAATTTAGTTATCACCTAACTAACTGTGACCGTTCCACCGGGGCGCGTTTGTCTGGTGAAATCGCCAAGCGCCATGGCAACACCGGTATGGCAGACAGCCCAATAAAACTAAATCTTACCGGCACTGCAGGCCAAAGCTTTGGTGTGTGGAACGCAGGTGGTTTGGAAATGTACCTTGAAGGTGATGCTAACGATTATGTTGGTAAAGGCATGGCTGGCGGTAAGCTGGTTCTGTTCCCACCAAAAGGCAGCCCATTTAAGTCTCAAGATACTTCCATAGTGGGTAACACCTGCTTATACGGTGCCACAGGCGGTAAGTTATTTGCTGCGGGCCGCGCTGGTGAGCGTTTCGGTGTGCGCAACTCTGGTGTTCATGCGGTTGTTGAAGGTACTGGAGATCACTGTTGTGAATACATGACTGGTGGTTTGATTACTGTACTGGGTAATACTGGCTACAACTTCGGTGCTGGTATGACCGGTGGCTTCGCTTACGTGTTGGATTTAGACAGAGGCTTTGTTGATAAGTACAACCACGAGCTAGTGGAAATTCACCGTATTAATAACGAATCCATGGAAGCTTATCGCACTCACCTAACCAGCGTGATCCAAGAATTTGTTAACGAAACAGGCAGCGCTTGGGGTCAGCAAATTCTAGAAGAGTTTGATGACTTTGTTGGTCAGTTCTGGCTAGTAAAACCAAAAGCAGCAAGCCTTGATGGACTGTTGGCGAACATGAGTACCCGTACCGAATAATCGTTGCGGGTAAAGCTCATCGAGTATTACGAATGAATCGCCAATTTGCTAAGAGAAGAGGTTGTTTATGACAAACCGCTTAAGTAACAATTTCCAGTTTTTAGATGTGGGTCGGCAAGATCCAAATAAAAAGCCGATTGAAGAGCGTCGCACTAACTACGTGGAAATTTATAAACCGTTTGAACAAGAACAGGCTGCGGATCAATCTCACCGTTGCTTGGAGTGCGGTAATCCCTATTGTGAATGGAAGTGCCCGGTACACAACTTTATTCCTAACTGGTTGAAGTTGGTTTCTGAAGGCAACATCAAAGAAGCTGCAGAGCTTTCTCACCAAACCAACACCTTGCCAGAAGTATGTGGCCGTGTATGTCCTCAGGACCGTTTGTGTGAGGGTGCTTGTACGCTAAATGATGGCTTTGGTGCAGTTACCATTGGTTCCGTTGAAAAATACATTACTGATACTGCGTTTGCGATGGGCTGGCGCCCAGACATGTCTAACGTTGTATGGACCGATAAGAAAGTTGCAATCATTGGCGCTGGTCCTGCAGGTTTAGGTTGTGCAGATGTATTGGTTCGCAACGGCGTTAAGCCCGTTGTGTTTGATCGCTATCCTGAGATCGGCGGTCTGTTAACGTTCGGTATTCCAGAATTCAAATTGGAAAAAGACGTGATGGTGCGTCGTCGAGAAGTTTTCGAAGGCATGGGTGTTGAGTTTCGCTTAAACACTGATGTGGGCACTGATGTGACGATGGATGAATTGCTGTCTGAATACGATGCTGTGTTCTTGGGTATGGGGACCTACACCTACATGAAAGGTGGTTTCCCAGGCGAAGACATGGAAGGTGTTTATGATGCGTTGCCGTTCTTGATTTCGAATGTTAACCGTAATTTAGGTTATGAAAAAGACACATCAGAATTCATTGGTGTTGAAGGCAAGAAAGTTATCGTTCTTGGTGGTGGTGACACTGCAATGGACTGTAACCGTACTTCAATTCGCCAGGGTGCTGAATCTGTGCATTGTGTTTATCGTCGTGACGAAGAAAACATGCCAGGCTCTCGACGTGAAGTTGCTAACGCTAAAGAAGAAGGCGTGCAATTCCTTTTCAATCGTCAACCAATCGAAGTGGTTGGTGAGAACGGTAAAGTGAAAGGTCTTAAAGTTGTTGAGACTGAATTAGGCGAGCCAGACGAGAATGGTCGTCGTCGCCCAGTTGAGATTGCTGGCAGTGAAACTGTGATTGAAGGGGATGCTATTTTGGTGGCGTTTGGTTTCCGTCCTAGTCCTGCCGGTTGGTTAGAGGATATTGGTGTTAAAACCAATGATTGGGGTGGCGTTATTGCCCCAGAGCAAAGCGAGTTTCCATTCCAAACCACTAACGAGAAAATCTTTGCTGGCGGCGATATGGTTCGTGGCTCTGATTTGGTGGTAACTGCAATCTGGGAAGGTCGTAACGCTGCTGAAGGCATTCTCGACTATCTCGACGTTTAATCGAGCGATCTGAATAAAGCCTGTTCTGGTGCGATTCACGCACCAGAACAGGACATAGCTTTTACTCTAGTCTCCACCCTCTTTAGATTTTCATTTCACAGTGTGTCTATACACCGACCTTTGTCTCATCCTCTGTTATAATCGGGCCAAAATTAATCGCTAATAGCGAAATCGAGAACTTGGTGTCCGTATGTCTGAATTAAAAAATGATCGTTTTCTTCGCGCGTTATTGAAACAACCGGTAGATGTCACTCCTGTTTGGATGATGCGTCAAGCAGGTCGTTACCTGCCTGAATATCGCGAAACACGCGCCAAAGCCGGAGATTTTATGTCTCTTTGCAAAAACGCTGACTATGCCTGTGAGGTGACGTTACAGCCTTTGGAGCGTTATGAATTAGATGCGGCAATTTTGTTCTCGGACATTCTTACTATTCCAGATGCCATGGGTTTGGGTCTGTACTTCGAAACAGGAGAGGGGCCTAAGTTTAAGAAGACCATTCGTAGTGAGGCTGATGTCGCCGCCATACCCGATCTTGATGTTGCTGTGGATCTTGATTACGTGATGAATGCCGTCAGCACGATTAGAAGTGCTCTGGGTGGCAGAGTGCCTTTGATTGGCTTTTCTGGCAGCCCTTGGACTTTGGCTACCTACATGGTCGAAGGTGGATCCAGTAAGGACTTCCGCACCATTAAAAAGATGATGTACCAGCAACCAGAAGTTTTGCATGCCTTATTAGATAAACTAGCTGATGCTGTGATCGCTTATTTGAATGAGCAGATCCGTAGCGGAGCACAAGCGGTACAAATCTTTGATACCTGGGGTGGCGTATTGAGCACGCCGAACTATGAGGCATTCTCTTTGCAATATATGCGCAAGATTGTGGCAGGTCTTATTAAAGAGAATGATGGTCGCGAAGTGCCTTCCATTATATTTACCAAAAATGGCGGCCTTTGGTTAGAAACCATCGCAGATGCTGGTAGCAATTGTGTTGGATTAGATTGGACTATCGAAATAAATAATGCGCGTAAGCGAATTGGTGACAAAGTGGCGTTGCAAGGAAATATGGATCCCTCGGTTCTCTATGGCGATGCTGATACCATTCGCGGTGAAGTTGGTCGTATCTTAGAAGGCTTCGGTAATGGAAGTGGTCACGTGTTCAATTTGGGCCACGGCATCGCTTTAGACGTAGATCCGGCCAATCCTAAAGTCTTCATTGATGCTGTTCATGAGTTAAGTGCTAAGCACTAAGCACCACCAATAGCCTCGGATATCACACTACCTTTTCGCATCACTGTTGTGATTGAATATATTGGCGCAGTATTTGGTTAACATGCTGCGCCATTGATTGTTTGTGATAAATAGCTCGTCGCTCTAAAGCTTCGTAAATATCAAGGTCGATTTTTATTTCTTCATCCGGTTGTTGTTGAAAAGCGTTTGCTCGATCTTGAATGTGATCGCTCAATCGATCGAAATGATACTGCAAGGCACCTAGTTGTTTTATCAAAAACTGCGCTTCGGTATCTTGGCTTGCTTGTTGTTGTCGTTGTGCTTGATGTTGCCAATCGTCCTCATTCAGCGCCCCGTGTTCCGACAAAAGATCTACAAATTGACCGCTAGCTCTACGTAAACGCTTGGTGACTGTCTTAACTGAGCGCATTAATAATCCGCCCCATAAACCCGTGTGTTCTTTTCTAATAGCGTCGAAGTTGTCCTTCGTTAAAACGAAAAGTTGAGTATTTTCCACAGCAATCGCAGTTGCGGATCTTGCCCCACCATCGATTAAAGACATTTCACCAATCACGTGGCCAGGGCCGATTACTGCGATAATCTGCTCTTCACCATCATGGCCTACTTTGCGGATTTCAATCTTGCCTGCGTGAACGATGGCCATAAATGGAATTTCATCTCCTTGATGAAAAACACTTTTACCTTTTTCAAGATGAACAAAGGATAAATAATTGCCAAGCTTTTCCAGCTGTTCAATATCTAGGTTGTTGAGCCAGCTATTGCGTCTCAGTACCGCAGCCTTTTCAGTAATAGATAGGCCATACATTAGACCGCTAGGAATGAGTTCGAATTGCGCAGTTGCTTCCATCTTATACACCCTGAAATGTACATATTAAAAGTGTATAGAAAGGGATGATTAATTAATGCGCTGTAAATCACTGCTTTATAGAATTGTTAGTTCTTTTCAATATGCTGATTAAGCACCTGGTTTATATACGCGACAACATCTTTATTATTTACTTGAGCGGACACTTTTAGTTTTTCATAAGTGTCTGCATCGATTTCTACGGTATTTTCAGTGTCAGGTGGTGTAGCTTGGATTCTTGATGTGATTTGTTCAGAAACTTTTGCTACCTGATTATTTAATGCGTTTAGTTGCCGCCATAAAAACTCTGAGTCATTGTTTTTTATTTCAGGTTTTTCTTGCGTTATAAATTTTGTTTGAAAATCAGCATCATCAATTGCGCCATGCTCCGCTAACAGATCAACGAATTGGCCACTGGCTCGTCGTAAGCGCTTAGTAATGGTTTTAATAAAACGTACTAGTAAGGCTCCCCAGAGGCTGGGGTTATTTTTGCGGATTCCTTCAAAGTCTGACTCGGTGAGTATAAAGAATTTGGTGTTCTCTGCGGCTACCGCGGTTGCTGAGCGTGCCCCACTATCAATTAACGACATCTCTCCAATTACTTGGCCTTCACCAACGATAGCAATAGTTTGTGCTTCGCCATCATGCCCTTCCTTACGAATCTCCACTTTGCCAGATTGAATCAGTGCCATAAAAACGGCTTCATCCCCTTGGCTAAAAATGGTTTTGCCTTTTGAAATGGAAAATAAATCGAGGTAGTGAGCAAGCAGTTCAATGTTGGACCAGTCCACTTTGCTTAACCATTTGTTCTGGCCTAGTAGCATGGCGCGTTCAGTAACATTTAATGTAATGCGCTGTGCGTTAGGAATAATGCGAAGCAAGGGTTCCATAGTGTTCACCTTAGAGCATTGATAAAGGAGTCAGCGGTCTGACTTTTATATTGCCTCTAAGTTTAGTAGAAAGCGGGTAAAGCACATGGCAAAAGGCGATGGAAGGGGCTGTGTTGAGCCCCTTTAATGTCGCTGTGGCTATTATTTTTTCTTGTAGTTATGGGAGCGGGCTTGATAGACCCCGGTGGTCACTGCGACAACTTGATCGTTACTGTCCTTAAGCTCAAGCTCAAGGTTAAATACCGCTTTACCATTTGCGTCAGCTTCTTCGGAAATGCGCTGGATTTCTTCTTCAGAAAGATTGGCTTCAATCGTGATATCCGTGGTGGCGGGCTTAAGATATTTAATATTCATCTCTGCAACAATTGGATAGTACTTAGTCATATCAAACGCGCTCATAAAGATTGCGCCGCCGGGAATTTCTGCCAATGTGAAGAGTGCCCCTGCATACATGGTGCCCACATGGTTTTGGTTGCCTTCCATGGGCATCAACATCTTTACATGGCCACGGCTGAATTCGAGTAGATCAAGCCCAGAACGCTCAGCGAAGGGTATGGATCCAGTGGTCATTTTTTTTACGGTGTCGAAATCAAATTGTTGTGCGGTCATAACAAGCCTCTTGGTTCCTCTGTAGCTAATTGCAGGCGCATCTGTTTTGTGTGCGCATAGCTTTTTTAGAATTGTTTAGCAATGAAAGGCTTAGATGGTAGCAAGGGGAATGTGGCAAAACTAGGCAGTTCTATAGCATTGTTAAGTGAGGATAATTAATTGTTATCCTCTTCGTTCAACTCTGTGACATCTTCTCGACAGTGGTAAGTCTCGCGAATCTCTTCGTCGTCTACGGATTCTAGGTGTACATCGAATTTCCATAGGTTTCTCAGGTGCTTAAGTACTTCCATGGCATTTTCTTTCGCCAATGGTTTGCGGTCGTGGCGAGTATGGCGCAGCATGAGAGAGCGATCACCACGTATATTTACATTGAACACCTGTATATTGGGTTCGTTCATGGATAGGTTGTATTGCTGAGATAGTTTCTCGCGGATTCCACGATATCCAGGGTCGTCGTGAATCGCAGTAATTTCTAATTCTCTTTCGAGATCATCATCTTGAATGGAGAAAAATTTAAAATCACGAATCATTTTCGGCGATAGGAATTGTTGTACGAAACTTTCATCCTTAAAGTTTTCCATGGCGAAATGCAGTGTTTCAAGCCAATTAGCACCGGCAAAATCGGGGAACCACTTCTTGTCCTCATCTGTAGGGTTTTCACAGATGCGGCGGATATCCTGCATCATATTAAAACCAAGTGCGTATGGGTTGATGCCTGAATAGAATTTGCTATCGAACGGCGGTTGGTAAACCACTGAGGTATGGCTTTGCAAGAACTCTAGCATAAAGCCATCAGTGACTAAGCCTTGGTCATAAAGGTCATTGAGCAATGTGTAATGCCAAAAAGTTGCCCAGCCTTCATTCATGACTTGGGTTTGTCGCTGCGGATAAAAATACTGCGCAATCTTGCGTACGATCCGAACAACTTCCCTTTGCCATGGTTCCAGCAAAGGAGCGTTCTTTTCTATAAAGTAGAGAATGTTTTCCTGTGGTTCAGATGGAAATCTTGCTTCCTCAATTTCTTCGTCTTTGTCACCAAGTTTTGGAATGGTACGCCAAAGCTCATTGACTTGTTTTTGCAGGTATTCTTCGCGTTCTTTTTGGCGGCGACGCTCTTCTTCTGCCGAAATTGGGTACGGCCTTTTGTATCTGTCGACACCATAATTCATTAACGCATGACAAGAATCGATAATGTTCTCTACTTCTTCAACGCCATATCGTTCTTCACAATGGATAATATAATTCTTAGCAAACACTAAGTAATCGATAATGGATGAAGCATCTGTCCAGGTCTTAAATAGATAATTATTCTTAAAGAAAGAATTGTGACCATAGCATGCATGCGCAATCACTAACGCTTGCATGGTAATAGTATTTTCTTCCATTAAGTATGCAATACAGGGATTGGAGTTAATGACAATCTCATAGGCCAGTCCCATATGGCCTCGGCGATATTGTTGTTCATTAGACACAAACCGCTTGCCATAACTCCAATGGCTATAGCCAACAGGCATTCCCACAGAAGAGTAAGCGTCGAGCATTTGCTCGGCTGAAATAATTTCAATTTGATTTGGATAGGTATCTAGCTGGAATTTTTCCGCAGATAAAGCTATTTCACGATCGTATTCGTTTATGAGTTCGAACGTCCATTCAGAGCCGGTTGAAATGGGGGAGCGTTTATCTTTAGCCATAACCTAGTATCAACAGTTCCTTAGGCCGGTTTCTTCTGAAACAATTCGCGGAAAACCGGGAATATATCACTTGGATCGCTTATTTGCTGCATGGCGAAATGTTCGCATACCGCATCAATGGTTTCATACTCTCGCCAAAGAGCTTGATGACGGCGAGGATTAATTTCAATGTAAGCGTAGTACTGACATTTGGGTAGAATATCATCCACCAAAATCTTTTTGCAGGTGGGTGAATCGTCGTTCCAATTGTCCCCGTCCGATGCTTGAGCTGAGTAGATATTCCATTCTTCCGGTGGATAACGCTCTTCCATAATGTCGCGCATCATTTTAAGGGCGCTAGAAACGATCGTGCCACCCGTTTCACGGGAATAGAAAAACTCTTCTTCATCGACTTCTTTGGCGCTAGTGTGATGACGAATAAAAACCACTTCTATCTTTTCGTAATTTCGCTTTAAAAACATATAAAGCAAAATGAAAAAGCGCTTGGCCATATCTTTCATGGCTTGGTTCATAGAGCCCGATACATCCATTAAGCAAAACATAACAGCTTTTGACGTGGGTTGAGGTTGCTTAACATGATGGTTATAGCGTAAATCGAACGTATCAATAAAAGGTACTTTCTTTATGCGCCGCTCTAACTTAGGGATTTCTTCCAGTAGAAAGTTTAAGCGTTCTTTGTCTCTTAGTACTGAATCTTGTTCTTCGAGCTTGTCCCTTTCCTCTTTATAGTTTTTTAAACGTTTGCGCATAGATCCTGTCAGCGCAATTCTTCGCCCGTAGGCTTGGCGCATCGATCTCACAACGTTTAATTTCGATGGGGTGCCTTCATTAACTATCCCTGCGCGAACGTATTTGAAAGATTCAATACCTTGCAGTTGACGCTTAATCAGGTTGGGAAGTTCGAGCTCATCAAAAAGAAAATCTAAGAATTCGTCCTGGCTGATTTGGAAAACAAAATCATCGACGCCCTCGCCTGAATCGCTAGGGTCACCTTCACCAGGGCCGCCGCCACCTTGACCGCCTGGAGGCCGAGGAATTGTGTCTCCGGTAATAAATTCCTTATTACCAGGATGCACCATTTCTCGCTTGCCGCCTTGGCCATGGTGAAAAATTGGCTCTGAGATATCTCGCTTGGGAATAGAAACACTCTCACCACTTTCTAAATCGGTGATGCTGCGTTTAGTAACAGCTTCGTTAACCGCCTTCTTAATATGCTTGCGATAACGCTTTAAGAATCGTTGACGGTTAACGGTGCTTTTGTTTTTGCCATTTAAACGACGGTCAACAATATAGGACACGTCTTACCTCTCGGTTCGTGCGCAGGCCAGTGGGCTTATTGCGACTTGCGAACGCGTAAGTACCATTCGCACAATAGGCGAACTTGTTTCTCGGTGTATCCTCTTTCCACCATGCGGCGAACAAAATCTGCATGCTTTTTAGCATCGTCTTTGGACGCTTTCGGGTTGAAAGAAATAACCGGTAGTAAGTCCTCGGTATTAGAGAACATTTTCTTCTCAATAACCGTGCGCAGTTTTTCGTAGCTGAGCCAAGAAGGGTTCTTGCCCTGGTTGCTAGCTCTGGCCCGTAATACAAAGTTAACTACTTCATTACGGAAATCTTTAGGATTACTAATACCAGCAGGCTTCTCGATTTTCTCTAGTTCATCGTTCAATGATGCACGGTCAAAAATCTCGCCAGTATCAGGGTCACGATATTCCTGATCTTGAATCCAAAAGTCTGCATAGGTTACGTAGCGATCGAAAATGTTTTGTCCGTACTCGGAGTAGGACTCGAGGTAAGCAGTTTGAATTTCCTTACCAATAAATTCGACATAACGGGGCGCTAAGAACTCTTTAATAAAGCGCAAATACTTTTCTTGGGTTTCCGGCGGAAATTGTTCCTGTTCAATGGATTGCTCTAACACATGTAAAAGATGAACAGGGTTTGCTGCCACTTCGGTATGATCGAAGTTGAAAACCTTTGAGAGAATCTTAAATGCAAAGCGGGTAGATAAACCTTCCATACCCTCATCAACACCAGCCGAGTCTTTGTACTCTTGGTGTGATTTGGCTTTTGGATCGGTATCTTTTAAATTCTCCCCATCATAAATACGCATTTTTGAATAGGTGGAAGAATTTTCTGGTTCTTTGACCCGTGATAGCACTGTAAATTGAGCTAGCATGCGCAAAGTGTCAGGTGCGCAATGGGCGTTGGCTAGCGAGCTGTGTTTAAGAAGCTTGCTATAAATTTCAATTTCGTCGGTAACACGTAAACAATAAGGTACTTTTACGATGTAAATACGATCGATAAAAGCTTCATTGTTTTTGTTGTTTTTAAATGCTTGCCATTCAGATTCGTTGGAGTGAGCAAGAATAATACCGTCGTGTGGAATAGCACTCATGCCTTCAGTGGCGTTGTAGTTACCTTCCTGGGTTGCGGTTAGTAATGGATGAAGCACCTTAATGGGAGCTTTAAACATTTCAACGAATTCAAGCAAGCCTTGGTTAGCTTTACAAAGGCCACCAGAGAATGAATAGCAATCCGGATCGTCTTGGGCGAACTCTTCTAACTTACGTATATCAACTTTACCCACCAAGCTGGAAATATCTTGGTTGTTTTCATCGCCAGGTTCTGTTTTCGCGATGGCGATTTGATCAAGAATTGATGGGTATACTCTAACAACTTTGAATTTTGTAATGTCGCCATTGAATTCATGCAAGCGTTTAACTGCCCAAGGCGACATGATGCCTTTTACATAGCGTCTAGGGATGCCATATTCTTCTTCAAGAATGTCACCGTCTTCTTCTGGGTTAAATAAGCAGAGTGGTGATTCGTTAACCGGTGAACCCTTGATCGCATAGAATGAGACTTTTTGCATGAGAAGCTTGAGCATTTCTGCAAGGCTAGATTTACCGCCGCCGACTGGGCCAAGCAAATAAAGAATTTGTTTCTTTTCTTCCAAACCTTGTGCTGCGTGTTTGAAGTAAGAAACAATTTGCTCGATCGCTTCTTCCATCCCAAAAAAATCTTGAAAGGCTGGATAGCGCTTTATAATTTTGTTGGAAAAAATTCTGCTAAGTCGAGGATCCTGTGAAGTGTCCACCAACTCTGGTTCGCCAATGGCCATCAGCATACGTTCGGCTGCAGAGGCGTAAGTGGTTGGATCTTTTTTGCAAAGATCTAAATATTCTTGAATCGTGTACTCTTCTTCGCGATGCGTTTCGTATCGATTCTGGTAGTGGCTAAAGATACTCATATGTGATACCCCCTTGCCCAACATTTCAGCTAGCTATTGCTATCTATGATTACTTTAACGCTTTGGCGTTCAATATGTGTAGAAATAATTAAGAGCGTTTTAATATAAGATAGCTGGAAAATGGGTTTGCACTAGTAAATGTTACAATTTTATTGAATCAAGTGAATGAGTTAGCCGATAAGCGGCAAGTCACGAGCATATGTCAAAATTATTTTACAATCGGTTTTTAAGTTCGAAGTCGAGCCGGTGTATAAATAATTTTTCTTATGAGCCTCAGTCATAAAAAACATTTTCTGAGTGGGGATAAATTTCTATTAACAGTCGCAGTGGAACCATTCTTGGTTGTCTAAGCAGAACGCAGATAATCGGTTGCCCCAGACACAGCCATGGTCCAGAGCAATGGTCTTAGGTAATGATGTCTTGCCTTCCAGTGCAGCCCAGTGTCCAAAATAAATATCGTAGGCTACTGGTTTTCTGTTGGGTGTTTCGTACCAAGGAAAGCGATGTTCAGGCATGTTGTCGAGCGCGCCTTTGTAGCTTAAATCCAATCCTTGGTTTTTGTCGCAGAGTCGCATCCGGGTAAAAAAATTGGTGATGGTCCGCCAGCGAGTGGGGCCCGTTAGCTGATCGTTCCATTCGTTGGGCTCATTGCCATACATTGCCTGAAAGTAAGCCAGTCTTTGATCTGGAGATTGCAGTACTTGCTCCACTTCTCTTGCATAAACTTGTGCCTGGTTTATATCCCAGCTTGGGGCAATACCAGCGTGTACCATTAAGGCTTCTTGGGCGTGATCTATATGGAGTAGTGGGTTGCGAAGTAACCAGTTGAGCAAAAGATCTTTGTCTTTGGCCTCTAGGATCGGCGCTAGAGTGTCTTTACGCTTAGGTTTTCTTTCCGGATCAAAGGCGGTCGCCAGTAGGTGCAGATCATGGTTTCCCTGAACCGCAACGATATTGTCTTTGTGGGCTACACAAAAGCGCAAAGTCTCTAAAGATTGAGGGCCGCGATTCACTAGGTCGCCCGCAAGCCACAATTGGTCGCGATCAATATTAAAGTCGATTTGCTTCAAAAGGCATTGAAAAGGCTCATAACAGCCTTGAATATCGCCAATTGCGTATATCATGGATTAGTGGATGGCGTTAGGAGAGGCAAGGGTAAAGACTGGGATCTCGGCCTGGAAAGTTTCACCGTTTTCGCCAACCATGTCGTAAGACCCATGCATGCTGCCTACAGGCGTTTCTAGGACTGCGCCGCTGGTATATTCAAAATGCTCGCCGGGATTAATGGTGGGTTGTTCACCAATAACACCCTCTCCTCGTACTTCCTGTACCCTTTCATTGCCGTCGGTAATTACCCAGTGGCGGCTGATTAGCCGGGCCGGTGCATCACCATCGTTTTTGATGGTTACATGGTAGGCAAATACAAAACGCTGTTGCTCTGTATCTGATTGATCTGGAACGAATTCTGTTGTCACATCAACTAGGATGTTTTGCTGTTCACTGATATTCATGATTTCAATACTAATGCTAAATGGCGGTTACCGCTAGCACTAGTCTGCCATAGGGTTATTGATTAATTCTTCGGTTAGCGCCACAAATTGCTGCAAAGACACCTTTTCCGGACGATGGGACGGGTCGATCCCCGCTGCTTCCATATGATCTGTGGTGGCGAGGTTTTTAAGCGCATTTCGTAGGGTTTTGCGGCGCATACTGAAAGCCGCTGTTACCACCCTTTGTAGCAGGTCTGGATCGCTTGTTGGAAAGGGCTTCTCGCTATAGGGGGCCAAGCGCACGATAGCGGAATCTACCTTTGGTGGAGGGTTAAATGAGCCTGGTGGCACCTCGAATAGAGGAGTCACCTCGCAATGGTATTGCACCATGATCCCCAGGCGGCCATAGGCTTTGTCGCCAACCCCTGCTGCAAGCCGGTCCACCACTTCTTTTTGCAGCATGAAGTGCATGTCTTGGATGTGTTGTGACTGTTCGAGTAGATGGAAGATAAGGGGCGTAGAGATGTTGTAGGGCAGGTTGCCGACTACCCTTAGTTTTTTTCCGGAATCCCCAGTGAGCTCGCTAAAATCAAAACTTAGGGCGTCCGCCTGATGGATGTTGAGCTTACCAGTATGTTCGAACTTTGCGATTAGGAAAGGGATTAAATCTCGATCTAATTCAACCACATGGAGTTGCGCTAGTGGTTCGATAAGTTCGCTGGTAATGGCGCCTAAGCCCGGGCCGATTTCAACCAATAGGTCTTCCGACTTGGGATTAATTGCGCTGACAATGTTGGCGATAATGTTGGGATCATGCAGGAAATTTTGCCCAAAGCGCTTTCTTGCTTTGTGACCCTCTACAATGCCAGATTTTTTATTGGCCATGGAGTTAGGATGCCTGTTTGTTGCTAGCCATTTCAAGGGCCGTGTTAATAGCGGTTTGCAGGCTACCAGGGTCGATATTGCCGGTTCCTGCCAAATCTAGCGCTGTACCGTGATCGACGCTGGTACGAATAAAGGGTAGACCAAGGGTTATATTGACCGCGTTACCAAAACCCATGTGCTTAAGTACCGGTAGGCCCTGGTCGTGGTACATTGCGATCACCGCATCAGCACGTTCAAGATAGTGCTGAGTGAATAGCGTATCGGCTGGCAAAGGGCCCTCTAGGTTCATGCCTTGTTGTCTGAATCTTTCCAAGCAGGGGTTGATGACATCAATCTCTTCATGCCCCATATGCCCCCCTTCACCGGCATGAGGATTTAGTCCACACACGAGAATATTAGGGTTGGCGATGCCAAAGTGGTGTTTTAAGTCGTGATGGGTGATCGTGATGATTTTTGCCAGCTTTTCATCGGTAATTGCCGCAGGCACCTCGCTTAGTGGTAGGTGAGTCGTCACAAGCGCCACTCTAAGTCCCGTTGTGGCCAGCATCATCACCACCTCATCAACACCAGCTTCTTCGGCGAGTAGTTCTGTGTGACCTGAGAAGGGAATGCCTGCCTCATTGATAATAGATTTCTGTACTGGCCCGGTTACCATGGCGGCGAAGCGCTTCTTCTGACAACCCTCGATTGCTTGATGCAGGGTGTTAAGAACATATTGGGCATTACTTGAGTCGAGTTTTCCGGGTTCCGCGATGGTTGCAAGAGTCTTAGGCAGAACTGTGAGGCATCGGGCGGGAGAATCTAAGAATGGTTTGTCTGGATCCCATTGCCGCAGCTTTAGAGCCAGCCCCAACCGCTGGGCGCGAGCGTTCAGCAAATCTGGATCAGCAATCGCGACAAGATCAAATGGCATCGCCTGTTGGGCGACGATCGCTGCAAGATCAGGTCCAATGCCTGCTGGTTCCCCTGGTGTGAAAGCAAGTTCGAGGCTCATTGGTTATTGCTTCAGCTTGAGTTCCACATAGGCGTTTTGACGAATCTCTCGCAACCAGGTGTTTAGTTCGTCATCAAACTTGCGGCGACGCAGCATTTCACGGGCGCGATTGCGGCGGATTTCAACGCTCATGTCTTGGTCACGGCGCGCAATAACTTGCAGTATGTGCCAGCCGAACTGTGAACGAAACGCTTCGCTTACTTCATTGATGTTTGCTGCGTTCATTTGGGCTTCGAATTCTTTCACCATCACTCCTGGGTTTACCCAGCCTAGTTTGCCGCCGTCCAGGGCGCTGCCCGGATCGTCTGAATAGGTTTTAGCCATGGCGTCGAAGGTGTCTTTGCCATCTATAATGCGCTGGCGAATATCATTAATCAGGTCCTTGGAGTCGGTTAAGCTTCTGATTTCATTCGGCTTTAACGGTTTGGGTACAACTACA
>JAKSAW010000217.1 GCA_022361455.1 Pseudomonadales bacterium
GAAACTGCAAGCGGTTATGGCAACTGGCTGCATGGTGAAGCCGTGGGGGCTGGCATGGTAATGGCCACGGATTTATCCTACCGCTTAGGTTGGGTGGAAAAAGGTACTTTGCTGCGAGCGAAGCAGCTTATTGAAAAGGCCAAGCTTCCCACTAAACCACCTAGCGATATGACTCCTCAGCAGTTCATGGATTTAATGGCAGTAGATAAAAAGAATATCGATAAGAAGTTACGCCTGGTCTTGTTAAAATCTTTGGGGCACGCCATAGTGACGGATGAGTTTAGTCACGAATGCCTTGATGAATTGTTAGACCAGTATACTCAAGCATAACTAATATAGTTTTTACCAATAGAGAATGTCTGAACACTCCGTTGATCAGCTTAAAGAAGCTCTAAATATTGATCGAGAGCCCTTCAGTGATGAAGGGGTTACGGGTTTGTTTTTCCCTGGTGCTGGGCGCCAAGAGCTGCTGGAGCAGTTGCAGCACCAATCCCGCTATGGATCGCCGCTCCTTATTCTTACCGGTCCCGAAGGGGTGGGTAAGTCAACATTAGTCGCTCAGCTTGAGGAGCGTCTGGATCCCGCTGTTTACAAAACGGTTCATATAGATGCTGATGTTCTAGCTGATGATAACTTTTTGTTGGTAAAGATTGCTGAAGGCTTTGGCATCGATTTAGGTGGGCAATCAGAAACAGCCGTAAACGCTCTAGTGCGTCATACTAAAGAGTTGGACGCATACTCGCAGACGCCCTTTATAGTGGTGGATGATGCGCAGAATTTGAGTCCTGATGCAGTTAACTTTGTTCAATTGTTAATGTCTCATGCCGGTGCCTCTGGGTTTCGTTGCTTGTTGGTGGTGGAGGCTGAAGAACTAGAAAAAGTTCAGCTAATGGCCCCGCTGTTAGCGGCGGGAATTGACTTTCAGCCCATCGAGTTGCCATTGCTAGATCCTGCTGGTTGCAATGAATATCTCAAATATCGAATGACGACTTCGGGGCTAGGTGATATCCAGTTCAACAAGTCTCAGCTCGAGCAGATTTTTAACATGTCACAGGGCAATCCTGACAAGATTAATATCGTTGCTCGCCAGCTATTAGTGGAAAACTTTCCTTATAAAAAGAACCAGCGTAAGCAGGCCAAGTTGCCTATTCTCCATGGATTGCTAGCGCTGGTTATTGCCGGCCTTGTGGCAGTTGGGTATTTGTTTTTTCCCTATGAGGAGATGGCTCCAAACCAAGTTGAGCAATTGCCTCAAAGTAAGAACGCTCTCGGGGTGGAATCTTTGGCCATGGAGTCGTCCTCTTTAACTACCGACGATACTCCTCAGGGCCTGGAATCTAGTTTGGAGTCGAGTGAGGCAACAAACCAGGAGCCAGTGGACAAAAAAGCATCCTCCAATGTTGAGCTATACGCGGACGATGATCCACAGAAATCGGTAGAGAGAGCTCTAGATAGCTTTGCATTAGAAGATGTCGACTATAACTTTGAGGAGACTGCCGCAGATCATGCTGTGGAAGTCTTACAGCCAGTTGTAGAAGAGGCAGCGGTTAAATCTTCGGACCTGCCAAATGCTATTCAGAGCCCTGGCTCAACCAGCGAAGTGCGCGCAAAGGAAGTGCAAGTGGTCGAGGTTGTAAAGGGCAAGGCAAAAGCAACGAGCAACGCAGCGGCAGCTGTTAAAAACTCGGTCAACGCCGAACAGTTGACCCAGCGTGAGCGCTGGTTAATGTCGTTGGATAAGAGCAAGTTTACTTTGCAGATGCTAGGGGCTCGAGAAGAAGGATCAGTACAGAAATTTATTGCCAAATACCCCAGTCTGAAGGATATTGCCTATTACAGGACGACCCATCGAGAAAAAGATTGGTTTGTAGTGGTATATGGTTTGTATTCCTCGAAAGAGGGTGCAAAAAATGAGCTATCCAAGCTTCCCAAGGCACTGCAGGACTCAAAGCCTTGGGCAAGGCCGATTTCTAGCGTTCAGCAAGAAATCGAATTGCGCAAAAATTAGCCTTGCTTATTAACTTTTTGATTGCTATAGGTTTTTTGCTTCTTCTTTAATGCGCTGGGAGATGAATTAAATCTAGATTGCGCTACGCGACCCTTGGGTCCCAATTTTAAACGCTAACCTGTGTTTCGATAAGTTTGTCGATAACACCTTTCACGTGTAAAATGGCCGTCCATTTTTGCCCCGTCCAACCTAGTCTAACTAGTGAATCACTTCTAAATCGTTGAATAACAAAGAATAAATTGAGTGAGATCGGGCTTAGTTCAGAATTCGAAATGTAAAAAGGGCTAAATAAGCGATGAGTGTACAGAGTACTGGGCTCTATCACCCTGACCAATTTAGAGAC
>JAKSAW010000101.1 GCA_022361455.1 Pseudomonadales bacterium
CGATCTGATGGCGCCTTCTTAAAAACATTAAATGCTCACTCGTTTAAGCTTGAGGAGAATAACTTTTGGTATCCAAGAAAGTTAGTCATGCAAAATCACCTTAATGGGAAAAGGACTGAAATGTTAGTTAATGAAGTTGCATTCAATCCGGGGCTAAAGGCAGCTGATTTTAGTGAACGAGCGTTACGACGCGGACGCTGACTGTGGATATTCTAGAAGCTAGAAATACTTGCTAAGTACCTGATATAAAGGAGGATTGCCAAAGTGCTTTAGGGCACTCTTGTGAAATATAACTAACGACATATTGTGATCACTTACTACTCAGATTAATCTATAGCCTTATCTTTAAGTACAATAATAAGAAATAACATAGCATTTAGAATAATAAGAGCTTGCCGGATGGGGTAGAACGATGGATAGAGATACACCTTTTTTTCAACCCAATTATGTCCTCGAATGTATAAAGTTTAATCGTGTGTTAGGTGTGCCTGACAAGGCCATCTTAGCCAATACCGGTTGGGACTTTCAGGCCTATGAACGTAACCCTCAGCCCGTATCTTTCAACCAAATCGAAGGCTTACTTGGCTATGCTTTCCAAACGCTAAAAATGCCTTATCTTGGATTGGCATTGGGGCATCAGTGGCGATTATCTTGTCATGGGTTGGCGGGTATTTCTGCGATGTCGCAACCCACCTATCAAGAATGCTTAGAGGCAACTGTGCGTTTGTGCGATAAAGCTTTCCCTGCCTATTCTATTGAGTTAATCGACACTCCCGATTATATGGGAATGCGCACAACCGAATCTTTTTCTTTAGATCCTTACTCCCAATTCTTTATGGAAATGGCCACGGTCAGTTTTTATAACATCTTCCATTTTCTATTGGGTGATGATGTAGAGCCAGAGTATCTAACATTTGATTATCCAGAGCCTTCCTATAAGAAAGTTTATCAACGCTACTTTAAATGCCCGCTTCGATTTAATGCGGGTGAGAACGCGTTTTATATTTCAAAAGAATACGCCAATGTTGAACTGAAATTAGCGAATAAGTCAGCAGCGCAAATGGCGGAGCATTCTTTTAACCAAAGCTTACCGGACATCGATCTTAATCATTTGCCGAAAAAACTTCGATTGTTATTGGTGCAAAGTCTTGGTGCTTTTCCGGATCTTGAAACAGCGGCTAGAAGAATCGGTATGAGTGGCCGCACCTTAAGGCGCAAGTTAAACAGTTTAGGTACTAATTACCAGAATGA
>JAKSAW010000198.1 GCA_022361455.1 Pseudomonadales bacterium
CGTTGTGATTTACTTTAGTAAAGATACCCAAAGAACTTTATTTGATCGCTACGCTAATCTCCTCAATCCAAATGGCTATTTATTTATTGGGCATTCGGAAAGCCTTCACGGTGTTTCCAAGCGCTTTGAATCGCTTGGTAAAACGATTTACAGGAAGATTTCATGAGTACCAGCCCAATACAGCTATTCCAACCGACCTATCCGCAGCCAAAACCTTTAAAAGGATTTAGCCATATTAATCGATATTGGGATAAGCGTCAGGGCGTGTATGCGGCAAAAATCTTACCGGGACAATTTTATGTTAGTAAAGAAGGTGAGATGGTAGTAACGGTATTAGGTTCATGTATTAGTGCATGTATTCGTGATCCGATAAATAAAGTGGGTGGCATGAATCACTTTATGTTGCCTATTCAGCGTACCAATATGCAGGCAAGTGCGCTTAAGCCTGGTTCGACCTCTGATGCGGCTCGCTATGGCAACTGGGCAATGGAATATTTAATCAATGAGATTTTAAAAAATGGCGGTAAGCGTGAGAATCTAGAAGTGAAAGTGTTTGGCGGCGGCAAGGTGATTAGCCATATGAATCAGATTGATGTTGGTAGGCAAAACATCGATTTTGTATGGGAGTACCTTTCACAAGAGGGTTATAAAATAGCCGCCAATGATGTCGGTGGCCCCAATCCGCGTAAAGTCTTGTACTTTACAGATACTGGATCAGCGAAAGTTAGAAAACTGCGCAGCGTTAGTAACGACACTGTTTACGAAAGAGAAGTGTCGTACTCCGAAAACCTCAAGAAACAATCTCAAGCTGGCTCTATTGAGCTGTTTGATTAGTTTTAAGGAGCTTACACTGGTGTCGAAAATCAAAGTATTAGTTGTGGATGATTCGGCGGTAATCCGTAAGTTGCTTTCCACTATTATTGATTCACAATCAGACATGGAAGTAGTGGGAACTGCGTCTGATCCCTATATCGCCCGGGAAAAAATCAAACAACTTAGCCCAGATGTTATTACCTTGGATATTGAGATGCCGCGAATGGATGGCATCACCTTTTTGCGAAACTTAATGCGCCTTAGGCCAATGCCCGTGATTATGATTTCTACCCTAACACAGGCCGGTGCAGATATTACTTTAGAATCTTTAAAGATTGGCGCGTTTGATTTTGTTGCCAAGCCAAGGGAGAACCTTGGCAAGGGCATTGTTGATTATCAAGATGAGATTGCTGAGAAAATTCGCGCTGCTTTTCAGGTTAATATTAATGAGCTAGAGAGGCGCTCAAAAGCCGCGAAGGTAGAAACTGCGGTTGCGCGCAAGTCTGTGTCCGGTTATGCACCTCGGTCTAATCAAATTATTGCCATTGGAGCTTCCACTGGTGGCACAGAAGCAATAAAAGATGTGCTGATTGGCTTGCCGGAAAATTGCCCACCCATTGTGATCGCTCAGCATATTCCGCCAAACTTTAGTACCTCTTATGCTCAGCGCTTAGATAGCACCTGCTCAATGTCAGTTCATGAAGCAGAATCCGGGCAAAAACTACTGCCTGGCAATGTTTATATTGCCCCCGGAGATCAACACTTAGCCGTAAGAAAGGGTGCTAGCGGCTTGGTAACTGCCTTGCTTGATACGGAGCGAGTTAATCGCCACAAGCCGTCTGTCGAGGTTCTATTTGACTCGATTACTAACCTTGGTTTAAAAAACACCGTGGGTGTATTATTAACGGGCATGGGGGCCGATGGTTCTCATGCGTTGTTAAGAATGAAAGAGCTAGGTTGTCATACCATTATTCAGGATCAAGCCACTAGTGTGGTTTGGGGGATGCCAGGGGTGGCCCATAGTGTGGGTGCCCACTGTGAAATGAAGCCTTTGGGTGGTATTTCACGGTGTTTGTTGGATCTAACTAATCGGCATTCGGATCAGTCATCAATTAGTTCAAGTGCATAAGGGGGTAACATGAAGCGATTATTTGTCGCCAAGTATTTAATCCCCTTAACTGCGTCTGCAGCATTACTCATTTATTTATTCCTAGACGATAAGTTACCTAAAGAGGTGCTCGTTTACGTGGGGCTGACTTATTTTGCTTGGTTGGCGGCTGCCTGGTGGGCTCATGAGCATCGCTTTCGTGTCACTGGCAACACCATAAAAAGCGCTGATTTCGATCAACAGGAGAAGAAGTTGCTCTCCAGTATGTCGGAAGTGGAAAAGTACTACGTGCGTTTGCTGCATGGTCTAAATGAGGCGGCTGAAATGGTCGAGTACTCTTTGAAAAGCGCTCAACAAACAACACAGCGTATGCATGATGGTGTTACTCGTGCCCATGAGCTAGCTAAAAACACTGGCCTGTTAGCAGCCAATGCGATGATGTCGGCTTCTGCCTGCGGTGAAGTGGGGCGAGGGTTTGTGTCGGTTTCAAAAGATCTGGTTAAGATAAGTGAACGTTCCGAAAAAGACTTAGTCAGGCTAGATTCATTGTTGGGTTCTGTTTCTAATTTACTCAGTTCCGTGAGTTTTGTTGAGCAGCACCCTGGACTACATTGGATTGATCAGCAATTAGCTGGTAAAGAAACTGGCGGTATATTAATAGATTTAGAAGAGCTATTGATTCACTTACATGGTTATCAAACAACCTTGGGAGAGATCAGTGATAACTACGAAACCGCGTCGCAACTAGACGTTCGTTGGTTACAGCTAGGTGAAGCGATCAAAAGAGTTATCAATGAACTCAATTTATCCTTGCTGGCGCTCACAGAATCTTCAGAAAAGTTTGCAAAAGAAATGCGCATTCTGCAAATCTCAGATAAACTCTGCGAGACTCAACTTCTTGAAATAAAAGAAAGTTTGATGAAAACTGAGCAATTAGATAAGAATTTTGAGGAATTTGCGACTTAAGCTTTACCGCTTCCAAAATTTTGGTCTATGCTGATATTTAAAGGGTTTTTTGCCCCTTGTATCAAGGGGATGGGAAAGAATAACACTCTGAACTTAGAGGTGTAAGAATGGCTATATGGTCCACAGAGGCTCCAACCGGCGAACTGACCATAAAAATTCAGGGACGTTTTGATTTTAGCGCCCACCAGGAATTTCGCGATGCCTATGAAAAGGCGAAAGAGGACCCCAAAGGTTATGTAGTAGATATGAAGGAAACGACATATCTCGATAGCTCAGCGTTGGGGATGCTGCTTTTATTAAGAGACCACGCAGGGGGAGACAACTCCAACATCGAGATTGTTAATTGCAATCCTGATGTGAAGAAAATCCTGACGATCTCTAATTTCGAACAACTCTTCACCATCAAGTAGCCTCTTGAAAACCACATGCCTCACGCTAGCGTCCGTTAAGTGTGGGGCATTTAAGGTTCACGCATGAATTCCCAAGAATCTCCAGCAGACGTACAGGAAAGCGATGAGGTTCTGCGCATTCTCATCGCTGACGATAACGATTCTGATCGCTTAATCCTGCAAACGATTGTTCGTAAGGAAGGTCACACGGTTTATACGGCTTGCGATGGCCAAGAAGCGATCGATATCTTCAAAGAGCAATCTCCCGATCTGATTCTGCTCGATGCTTTAATGCCTAATGTGGATGGCTTTGAAGCAGCACGCACTATCCGCGATCTAGCGGGTGAAAATCTGGTTCCGATTATCTTTCTGACCTCATTGAAAGATGCTGCTTCGTTGGCTGATTGTTTAGATTCTGGTGGACATGACTTTTTAAGCAAACCTTATAATCGCATTATTCTAAAAGCGAAGATTCAAGCTTTTGCTCGTATGCGTAAGCTTCATGAAACGGTTCAAGCACAGCGCGATGAAATCGTAATGCATCATGATCGCCTATTACATGAGCAAGAAGTTGCGAAAAAAGTATTTGATAATATTGCTCATCCAGGTTGTATCGATGCCCCCAATATTAAACACCTGCTTTCACCCATGGCGGTTTTCAACGGTGATTTAGTTCTCGCATCACGCAAGCCAAATGGTGGCATGTACGTATTTTTGGGCGATTTTACTGGTCACGGTTTACCTGCAGCAATTGGTGCCATGCCAGTATCAGAAATTTTCTACGGAATGGCCCTCAAGGGCTTTTCCATGCAAGATATTCTGCGTGAGATTAATAAAAAGCTGAAGCGCATCTTGCCAGTCGGTGTGTTCTGCTGTGCTTGCATGGCGGATCTAAGCTTCCGTAAAGAAACCGTTGAATATTGGATTGGTGGTTTGCCAGATATTTTTATTTACCGCAAGGCGAATCATAGCGTTGAACAGTTTCCTTCCTTTAACTTACCGTTGGGTGTGCTATCCAATGATAAGTTTAATACCGAAACCAAAGTAGCTCCGATGGCCCATGGCGACCGCTTATATATGTGGTCTGATGGTATTTTGGAGGCCGGTAATGAAGCGGAAGAAATGTTTGGCGAAGACGGGGTGAAACAGGTCTTTGCTAATAATGACGATGTGGATAGTGTTTTTGGTGAGCTGCTAGAAGCGGTTGAAGTTCACACCGGCAAAATGGAACAGGACGACGATTATACCGTTGTAGAAGTTAGGCAGGTTACGGAAGAATCCCTGGGTGAATACTTCGGTGAACGAGGAATGTCGGGTGGCATGGTTGGTGGCCCTATTGATTGGGCCATTTCCTATGAGCTGAGGCCTAAAACCTTACGAGACTTTAATCCCTTACCGGTGATTACCCACTTGCTAATGGAAGTGCCCGGCTTGCGACCTCATAGTGGTAAAATCTATACCATTTTAGCTGAGCTTTATTCTAATGCGCTGGAGCACGGTGTGCTTGGCTTGGATTCCGCGTTGAAAGGATCGCCAACGGGATTTGCGCAATATTATTCCGAACGTACTCAAAAGCTTCATACTCTGGACATGGGGCAGGTTAAGTTTCATCTGGATCACAAACCTACTGATGTAGGGGGAGAACTGAGTATTGTGGTCGAGGACACTGGCCCTGGGTTTGATTGGAAGAAAAAGCTTGATGATGCTGAGCACAAAACGGAAGGCTATTGTGGGCGCGGTTTGCCCCTCATTGCCACTATGTGTAAGTCAGTTCAATATTTAGGCAATGGTAATCAGGTAGAAGTGATCTTTGAGTGGGAAGCAGATCACTAATTGATACCTAAGAATTTGGTTTGTAGTTACAAATAGGACAGATGGGCGGATCGCTGCTAGGCTTTTAAATAGAGCTTTTGTGGACAATCCAAAGCAACAGTTTGCAGCAGCTGAGTTGGGTTGCTGGTTGTGATAGTTAGAAGATAGCCAGAAAATAGTTATTTGATAGGTAGTTGAAGGACAAGTGTATGAATCCCTCGGATCATGTTGATGTAGACTCTTTGGCTGAACTCAAAGACATTATGGAAGATGAGTTTGATATTCTCATCGACACTTTTATTGCTGATTCAGAAGCGAAGATCGCGTCTATGGCAGAGATTATCGCGGCTTCAGATGCTGAAGAATTACGTAAAGTTGCCCACAGCATCAAAGGTAGTTCATCGAATGTGTGTGCTGCGCAGTTTTCCGAATTAGCTCGTCAGTTAGAGCATATGGGCAAGGAAGGTACCACTGATGGTGCTGCTGAGATATTTGAAAATCTTAAGCAAGAATTCACATGTGTTGTTGCAACCTTAAAGAATCACATCTAGAGCAATGCTTCAGCTGGCTAGAATGCTAGTCAGCTTTCTCTCCTTGATACAAATCCAGACTTAACTTTTCGATGAGCCAGCCCTGATGATTCGTTTTTGCAATGTTGGTAGCAATGACGTTTGTGTTACACAAATGCCATTGCTAGGGCTAGGGCACCTAAAGCGATACCGATCATGCCGAACACTTTACCTGCTCCGGCTTTCTGAATACCTTCGTTAAATTCAGCCAACATCTCATCTTTAAGGTTTACTAACTCTTCTTGAGTCACATCTTGAGCAATGGAGCGGCTGATTTCTTCTGCGGATTCTTTTGCTAAATCACCGGCTGTGTGGGCTGCAGTGAATTGTGCAATATTCTTCACTTCATCTAATAACTCTGGTGAAGGCTTCTGGGCTTGTTCGATTCCAGCTCTGAATTCATCCAGGGTTTTGTTGATATCTTCCATCACGGAAGATTTTAATTCATCGATGCGGTTATCAAACAAAGATTGAGTTTTTGCTTCGCTTTCCTTAGCCACCGCTGCACTGATATTAGGCTCCATGGCACGAGATACGTCTTCTTTGAGCGTTTCACGTAAAGAAATCATGCGCGAGTCCAAGTAATCTTCCACTTTTTTCTCAATCGCTTCCTCGGCAGATTTACGGATATCTGCCAGCTGATCTTCAACAACTTTCTTGACCAGATTCTCAATGGCTCGTTGTCCCAGTCCACCCGTGGTCTGACTCGCTGTAGCAGGAGTGCCGCCAGTTTCGGTCTCTGGCTCATTAGCAATATTGTCGGCACCGGCCAGCTGCGATTGAATTTGATTTAACACAGCAGTCAAAGTGGCGGCAGGGGCCGGCTTCGGAAGGATAGCGATGGCCCCATGAGACATTGCCTGTTCCGCGTATTCTGTACCCTCTTTGGAGGTGCACATGATAATAGGGATGTCGTTGGTATTGGGGTTCCCTTTGATGGCTTTGGTCGCTTCGAATCCATCCATGCCTGGCATTAGGTGATCCATAAAGATCACATCAGGTGTTTTAGTTTCCAAGTAATTGAGGGCATCTCCAGCCGACTCGGCAAAGTCTACTTGAACACCTTGCTTCTGTAACAGCTTCTTTAACGAAAATCTTGCCGATTTAGAATCATCGACCACTAACGCGTTTTTAATCTGCATAACCATTACTTTTTAGAAATTATCAGTAGATAGATCCGGGCGCTAAACGCCACCTATTTTTAGTATATATCCTATCTCGTCGATTTTCGTCTTTTTTGGTGCAGATATAAAGACTTAAGTATTGAATTAGCTCGAAGTATTCGACACAGTAAGCGATCGATTAGTAAGCAGGATAGTCTAACGAGGAGTCTACGTGGACGTTCAAGGATTTTGTGAAGAGCCTTTTGTAGCGGTGAGAGATCTGTTCGCACAGCATTTTGCTGATGGGAGGGAGCGCGGGGCTGCATTAGCAGTGTTCCAGCAAGGAAAACCAGTGATTAATCTTTGGGCCGGTACACGAGACAAAGCAGAAGAGCGACCCTGGACAGAATCAACCCTAGTGAACGTGTTCTCTACGAGCAAAATGATTTCCGCAATTTGCGTGCAGGGGGCGATAGATCAGGGTGATATCGATGTGAATCGACCGGTAAAGGATTATTGGCCTGAATACGCAAAAGAGGGCAAAGGTGACACAACCTTGGCCTGGATGCTTAATCACAGGGCAGGGCTGCCAGCGATTCGAGAAACGGTGGCAAACGACGCGCTTTTCGATTGGGAATATATGTGTCAGCGCTTGGCTGCTGAAAGCCCTTGGTGGCGCCCTGGTGAGCAGCATGGTTATCACATGGTGACCTATGGTTGGCTAGTTGGTGAAGTATTTAGGCGTGCGATGGGTATCACGTTGGGCGAGTACTTACGCCAAGAAATTGCAGAGCCCTTTGGTTTGGATATGCGGTTAGGTTTACCGCCAGACGCATCTAACGTAGCAGATTTAATCGGTGCAGCAGGCACGCCGCAAGCGGGTCGTATTCATTTGTTCAATGAGGTGCTTACAAATCCCAATGGAATGACAGCCAAAGCACTCACTAATCCCTCATCGTTAATGACCAGCTCCAATCAACCGGCGTGGCGAACCATGGAGCTGCCTTCGGCCAATGTTCATGCCAGTGCGATGGCAGTTGCTCAACTGATGGATTTAGTTTTGCGTGGGGAAGGTGTAATCACTGAGGCAGCAAGGGAGCGTCTGCTGTGCGAAGAGAGCGCTGGCTATGATCCCGTGTTAACAACGGAAGCTCGTTTTGGTCCGGGGGTTATGTTGCAGCTACCAAATCATGCGGAAGCAAGCTTTGGTGCAGTGAATGCCGCTTTCGGTCATCCTGGTTCTGGTGGGGCATTAGCCTTTGGTGATCCCGAGAATCAGATTGGTTTTGCTTACGTTATGAATCAGATGGGCCCTTACGTCATGGTAGATCCACGACCCCGTGGATTAGTGGATACACTTTATGAGTGTTTAAACAGACGTTAACCAATCGTTTAAAACACCACGAATGGTTTGTTGGCTGATGGGTTTGGGAATGAAGCCATCCATCATCGGCATTTGGCAATCCATTAATATGAGATTCACCTTAAAGTGCTCAAGTAGATCAACAGCTTGTTGGCCATTTTCCGCAGTGATGGTGGAATATCCTTGCTTCTGCACCATTTTATTCAGCACTTTTAAATTAACTGGATTGTCCTCAACGAGTAGTACCTGAATACTTTCTGCATCTTTAGGAATAGCGGTATTTGATACTGTTTGTTTATCTAACAGTATTTTCGTTTCTAAAGACTGACTGATTCTATTTTTACCGGTTTTTTTCAGCGGTAAGGTAAAGGTGCTGGCCATGCATGGGTAGTCTGGAAATCTACAATTTGAACAATACCCGTTAACTATAGCGTGTCCCTAATTTTTATCCTTAAGGGTTGCAAAAGTCATACTTTCTTAACAAATTTTGACAGGAATTTGCCGCGATTTGAACAGAAAATTCAAGACTCAATATGAATAGAAGTCTTGATCGAGTTGCCGATAAAACAGTTTCTGTTCGCCTCATCATGTAAGGCTGATACTTCCAGATCCGTCGGCTGTTTATCACTATGAAATTGGATATCTGGTCGCAGAAGTACGCGAGTAATGGCGATTCTGCCTTCGGCGTTTTTCTCTAGAACCCCAACGGCCTCGTCATGATAGTGTTGGATGGATAAGCCATGCTTAGCGGCTATGGCGAACAAAGACAACATATGGCAACTAGCCACCGAAGCAACAAAAGCAGATTCAGGATCGATAACCCCTGGGCTAGCTAGCATGGCGTTGTTTGTGTTGTGAAGAACGATACCATTTTCAAAAGTCCAGCTATAGGACTCTTGTTGATCGTCACCTTTTTCCCAGTGAATGATTGCTTTGTATTTGGCCATAGGAGGTTTCCTTTATACCAACAAGAGAAACGCAAGCCCCGCAGTCACACCAAAACCGCATGACATAATCAATAGGGGGATTTTCTCAGCTTCTACGATAGGCCATAACAATGTTTGAAAACGCTCATTGTTGATGGCTTCACTATTCTTGGTGAACATTTGCTTAAGTGCTTGAGCTCTTTCCTGATTAAAGCGGGTATTTTGCAGTGGTTCCAGTAACGCTTCGGAAATATGCTCAGCTAGCGTTTGTTTGATATCAACGAAACCTTCTAAGCCAGTTGTTAATTGCACAAATGATCTAATCACCCCATGGTCTACGATCTTGTTCACATGCTTCTTGATGAGTACGTTGGCATGCTTCGCTTTAGGGCCGTTAAACACTTCTTGGAATACGTTTTCACTAGTGACAATTTCTTCACTAATGAGATTGATGAAAGTGTTTAATATCTCTTGTTTGCGTTTCAAATAGTGTTGTTTCCAGAGCCAACTTAGCGCGATCCAGCTAGACAGGCCCATTAGGGTTGCTAGCCCTAGTGGCAATATCCACCAGCTATCGAATTGTAGCCAAGCAAACAGTGGAATCCAGCTGAGTAGAGAGCAGCTTAGCGCACAAAACCAGGCAACCTTAGAAAGGGTTTCTTGGGAGCAGCTTCGAAACAGTTCAACCAATTGCTCTGGCTGGCGTTCGAATTGTTTAGCGATGAGGTTTTCCAGCTGCAGAATCCAAAGGATCTGATCTCCAATGTCTTCAATGATATCGTCGATGACTCTGGGAAGCATGCGGTGCATTCTTGCGTACATGCGATTCTTTATCGTGATGGGTAAGTTTTCCCAAAGCACCATATGTTTTTCTAGCATGACTTCATCGACTAGTGTGTCTAGCTGAGGGCGCAAGGCATTGGTGATATGGTTCACGATGCGTTCCGGTCCAAGATACTCAAAGATCTGACCGACGTTTCCGATGTGCTGAATGAGGTCTTTACTGATGGCGGCGGATATTTCGCCTGCACGTTTGGGAATGATGCCCTGCCAACCGATTGCGCCAACACCTTTAAAGCGCAATGGGCTAAATGATATCCACACCGCAAACCAATGGCTGAACCAGCCTAAAAAGCCAGTCAACACCGCAATGGCTGCAAACAGCATCCACAAAGGGATATCGCTCGGCGGAGTTAACATCATTCTTTTAATCCGCCTCCCTGTTCACGGCAACGTGCATGGGCAACTTTTTGAAAGTTGTTAGTTGGTTGTTGAGAGTTCAATACAGTGCTTATTTTTCTTTATTTTTCAGCAGCCTTAAGAAATAAAGGCGAGTCAGCCATTCTACTTAAAATTATTAGAAAATTATATTGGGTGAAACGTAAAATCATTGGCTCTTTCGGACAGCAAATGCTGCCGAGGAGCGACTCACAAATTTAAATAGGTTGATATTTGTTCTAATTCTTTGGTGTGCTAACCCGTTACGCCGGCGAACATGACTAGCAGTTGGCCAAAACCAGCCGCTAATCCCAGAACACCACCCACAAGAATCAGGATCCACTCGTCTTCTTGGAAGGCCGGCCTCAATAAATCCTGGAACTCTTCAGAGGTCATGGCTTGCATTCGATCTCTAAACATCTTCTCAACCACAACACCTCGTTCTTTCGTGAACACCGGATCGTCGAAGGAACTGAGTGACATTTCGATGGTTTTGGCTTCAATGGTGCGCTTAAGGTCTACAAAGCCTTCGGGGCCAACGGTTAACTGTGCAACGGTTTTTACTACGCCGCCGTCAATCAATGGGCGTAAATGCTTTTTGATCATGGCTTTGGTTCGATCTGAACGTGGCCCTTTGAAGATCTCGCCCATGACCACTCCGATGGTGAGAATGTCCGTGGTGATTAAACGACAGAAAACTTCAGACACCGCGTTTTGGCGTTTCAAAAATAGTCCATGCAAGGTGATGGTGGGTAGTGGCCAAATTCGAATCTTAATCGGATTTAAGGGTCGGAAGATTAAGTTCAGTGCTAGCCAGTTAGTGGCAATACCCACTAAGAAGCCAAAGAAGGGCAGTACCCAGCCTGCTGGATAGAAGAACCATACAAACATTTGCACGACCCCGAAGAGAAAACCAAACCAAAGACCAGAGTTAATAACAAAACGTAGCTCAGCATCGCCACATTCTTGGAATACTCTGTTGAGTAGGTTCTTATCGGTACAAAGCTGTTTAACAATAAGCTCTTCTGGGTCGATTAAGTCTTCGATGTTGGCCTGCATGTCTTCTAACATGCTGTCCATAATGCTGGGTAATTGTTTGCGGGCACGACTGTAGACGCGATTCTTCATGACGTTGGGTAAGTTTTCCCAGAGTATCGCATTGCGATCGGTCATGATGTCGTCGGTGAATTCTTCTATACGTGAGTCCGCTACCTTAATAATGTGGTGGGCGATCGCCTCCGGTTCAAACTCTTCGAAGATCTCGCTCATGGTACTGATTTTCGTGAGCGTGTTTTCAACAGTGATACGGGCCATTTTTTCCCCTTTACGAGGAATAATGCCTTGCCAGCCAATGTATGGAGGGATTCCAAAGAATTCAATCGGGTAGAAGGTTAGCTTAATGGCTACCCAGTTGGTGCTCCAGCCGACGATGGCAGCAATAAATGGAATCGCTAAATATTTATATAGATCGGGATGGCTAAGAAATTCGTTTATGTATTCCATCATGGTGATTTCGATCTTGATCCCTAGTAGTTATAAGCACGGGCCAAAAATTTGTAGTGAATACAATAGGCCAAAAATTGTATAGCGCCTGAAAACCTCATAAGCGCAAAGCGCGCTATTATAACCTGCTCTTTCACCAAATTTTGAGAGTTTTATTATTTCGAATCTTAAAAAAGTGTGTTTAGATTAGGCATTGTCCTTGGGGGAAACAAAATAGATGAATCCAGATAGCCATGAAAACATGGTGCGCTACTTTTTCGTCGAAGTTTTAGAGGCGGCGTTTAATCTGGCTTTGTCTTACGATCCGGAAGCACTCAAGCGGTTGCAAGCTTTTCACGGCGCAGTGATTAAGGTAAAAACCCAAGAGCCCGATGTGACCTTTTATGTGGTAGTGGTGGATGAAGGTATTCAACTCTACGCCGAGCATGAAGGCCCTGTAACCTCCCGAGTTCGCCTGCCCATGGGGTTGTTCGCCCGTTATATTCTAGGGGTAGGCACTGACAGCTACGTCGATTATCAACAAGGCCTAAAGGTATCTGGTGATGAAGCCACGTTAATGGCGTTGGTAGAAATAGCCAGAGATTACAATCTGTGGGCGATTTGCAAACGCATTATTCGAAGTTGGTTGCCTGAGTACGATAGTTTGGAAGACTTTCTCGGTGCGCTGAGAAGCCAAGATGCAGATTGGATGAAGCGCTTAGAGCATCTTCCGCAATTAGTGAATCAGGGCATTGAAATGATTCGTGAGCAGGCTGAGATACAACAAATACAGCTGCGGGAGATAAGAGCGATTCGCGAGCAATTGGATGCGGATCGTCGAGCGAGTCAGATTTCTACGGCTATTGGTTTGTGCTTGATTGTGGCTGCTTTCCTTACTCACAATGGCTTGCTGATAGTGCCTCAGTTAGAAAGCTATTCCTTAGACACCTTGATCCTGTTAGTGGTGGCTCTGGTGCTGTTGATACCACAATTACTGCGGCGTAAGCGCTGATTAATCGTCTAAATCTGGATCCAACGGATCATCACTATAGCGGCTGCGTGGGCTTTTATAGTTGCCTTTAGTTTTTAGAAAAGGTTTGAGTGTATCTCCAACAATATCGACTCCAGTCTTGGCCATATTGCGGGTGGTGTCTCTAATGACTTCTCGTGACGGCAGTGATGCAAACCCAGAACGCACCCCTTGGGCGACGCGCTCTTCTAATTCAGGTCCTACATCATCTTTAAAGCGTTGGGTAATTTTTGCGACAGTTTCTTCTGCTTTATAGTCGATCAACTTGCGAATAAACCAGTAAGCGATACCGAGAGTAAGAAGACTCGACAGAATAGCGGTAAGAACAATAACTAGGGCTTGTGAAAGCATAGTGTTCCGATTTGGCTGGCTTTACTTATCCATAGATTTAGAGACCTGCTCTAGTAGCTGGGTGAGCTTGTCTACTTTGTCATTCAGTAAGTCTAGATCGGTTTTTTTGCTAATACCTAATCGGCTCAATGCTGATGAAACGCGCAAGTCAAAGGCACGTTCGATGCGATCCATTGTTTGGTTAGCGCGTGATTTAAGTTCGTCTAGGCGGGAGTCGTTGACATCAGTGTCGGATTCTTTGGGATTGTTTTCTTTTTCGAATTGCTGGCCTTTTTCAACCAAGGTTTCAAAAGACTCAATCCCGGTTTCCTTAATCATGGAATAGGCGCCCATACCGGCAAGCCAAATTTTGTGGGAATTTCTTTTGATATCGTCCGCATTGCTCATGGATGCTTTCCTTAATTGCCTTGGGGCGTGTCTATAGTATAGGTGCCAGTTAAGGTGCCAACAGTAAAAGGTGCCAACAAACCTGGTGAGAATCAGGTGCTTAGCAGCAAACTCACTTAGTATGACTCAAAAATATTAAAAAATCACGAAGCTGTTTGGGCTCTAACCTAGGTGAATTTGGTAAATTGTGTAAATTGACGCTGCAAAATCCCCATTGGGCATATAAGCTAAGGGAAACGCTTGTGTGAGGTGGTTTATGGATACCATGTACAAAGCAGCTTTTACCGCGGCCAAGTTTCAAGAAAAACTAACAACAATTGGCAGCCGCGGCACCTATGAGCTTTTAGAGAAAGCCTTTCAGCTTTATTACCTAGCAAAGTCTCCCAATGTGCCGTTATGGGCGAAGGGTTTAGTAGCCGGGGCTTTAGGTTATTTTATTATCACCCCAGATGCAGTGCCGGATATCACGCCCGTACTTGGTTTTGTGGATGATTTAAGTGTAATGGTGTCGGCGCTCGCTGCGGTCGCTGCTCATTTGTCACCAGAGATTAAAGAAAAAGTTGAGAAACGCTTAGAGCGATTGAAGCCCGACTAATCGAAGCTTAACTAATTGGTGTATCAGGGTCGACGCTAGCCAGACCCTCGGCTACAATGCCATCGACTAATTTGTGGACTTTGAGAGTTCGCTCTCAGTTTGCGAAGCTTATCATTATAAAAAATAACAAGGGGACACACCCATGCGTCGAGTGGTTTTTAACCAAAAAGGTGGGGTAGGTAAATCTAGTATTGCCTCAAATTTAGCAGCTATCAGTGCCGATCGTGGTCTGAAAACTTTGTTAATCGATTTGGACCCGCAGTGTAACTCGACACACTATTTATTGGGCAGAGACACCAACACCGGCGAGCGAGATATCGGGGTGTTCTTTGCGCAGACCTTATCTTTCCGTGGCCGTGGTCGTCGCAAGCTTCAGGACTACACCACACCAACGCCGTTTACTAATCTTGATGTGATTCCTTCTAATCCTGAGTTAGGAGATATCATGTCGCAATTAGAAACCAAGCATAAGATTTATAAGCTGCGCGATGGATTGGAATCATTGCGTGGTTATGATGCCATTTATATTGATACGCCACCGGCCTTTAATTTCTACACCATGTCAGCCTTAATCGCAGCAGACTCTTGTTTGATTCCATTCGATTGCGATGAGTTTTCTCGCCAAGCGCTTTATACCCTGATCGAAAATGTGGAAGAAACCCGTGCAGATCATAACGAAGAGTTAGAAGTGGAAGGCATCGTGGTGAATCAATTCCAACCCAGAGCTAGCTTACCCAAGCGATTGGTAGAAGAGCTCCAAGAAGAAGGGTTGCCTATCTTAGATTCGTTTATCTCTTCCTCGGTAAAAATGCGCGAATCACATGATAAGGGCTTACCGTTAGTGCACATGGCTCCAAAGCATAAGCTAACAGAAGAGTTTGTGACCTTATTTGAATTATTACACCCAGGTTTTAGTGTGAAGCCAACCACGGAGGATGTGGAAGAGAAGGCATAGCACTTAGTCATTCTGAAAGTGACAACTTCGAAAGCCCTCGACCTATGAATCGAGGGCTTTTTTGTTGTGCTTCCGCCTTAGTATGGGTAGCGCCAGTAATGCAGCCACTGCCACTAAACCAAAGACTTTTAACAGAGCTTCAAAGAATGAGTTGGGCCTTAAAATGGCGATAAGTGGTTTGTCAGGCATGCGCGCAATGGTGTCAGTCACTAGCTGTGGGCTAAGGGTCTTTATTTCCTCGATCAAGTTTCTCATTTTGCCGGTGTCTTTTATGTATTGCCGGTTATGACGGTAAAGTTGGAAGAGGTTATTGTGGGTTCGTTCTTTGCTTTCGAATTCGTACAGCATGCGGTTTTTAAGGCGCTCGAAGTCTTTTTCCGGAATACCGTTGATTTTTAAGTCTTTAAAAATATCTAAGGCGAGCGCTTCCGCTTGGTCATACCATTCACTAGTGGTTCTAACTTCTAATATTAAATGGCCGATTTCGGTGCCTGCATCGTAACGAACTTTGGGGGTATAGCCGATGCCTCGTTTAGTTCGAATTTCAGCGAATGTTTTTTCAGTGAGATAGAGGCTGATTAGTTTCCAGGCCAATTGGCTTGATTCACCCTTGCCATCAGCACGCACGAAAATCTTTAGATAGGTGGAAGGGTCACCATATTTTTCTTTCTCGACGATAGGGGTGTAATCAATTTCCTTCTCAACTAAAGGTGTTTTTTGTTTTGCGGCACTTTCCGGTATTTTCCCAAAGGTGTCGTTAAGGCTTTTTAATAACTCAGCTTCATCAAATTGGCCAATCACAAACAGCGTATAATTCTCTGGGACATAGTGATCTTTATAAACTTGCTCTACCATGGTTTGAGTGATGTGATTAGGTGTTTGTCTCTTGGTGCAGGCCAGATTGGTGTTGGGATAAAGCCGATTGATCCCTTGTTCTTTTAAGCTAAGAGAATCATTGATCCAGTTTTGTAGCATGCCTCCTTGAGATGTTCCCATTTCAGTATTCACACTACGAATAGCGTTCGCAGTTGCTCGTTCCGATAGGGTGGGTTCAGACATCATGCGATATAGTGTGTCGATTGCTATGTCAGAGAATCGCTTATGAACATGCATTGTGTAGTGGGTGTATTCTTCCTTGGTATAGCCCTCCCAGTAACCATTATTAAAAATACGTCTGCGCAAACTTGGTCCATCAAAGCTCCTGGTTTCTTCAAATAATACATGCTCAACCACATGAGGCAGTTGCCGGTCTTCACAGGGAAAGTCCTGCAATCCTATGTCGGCAACAAGATGTATACTGAATAGGTCATTGTCACCATGCTGGTGGGTGATGACCGGGATATTATTGTTTAAGTGCATCAATTGAATATCAAAGATCTTCGATGTATTGCTGATCTCCGCAAATGCCGGTGCGCAAATAGACATAAAAGAGCCCAGTACAGTTGCTTTGATAAGCACTATAGGCATAGAAAAAATAGTGTTTAGCGTGCGGGGATTAATAGACTTTTTAACGATCATCATTGCTAGATCAGCTATGTCTATTGGAGCTAGGCTGCAACTCCCTTGCTTCTGCCTCGGCCAGATACTGGTCATTATGATTCTTCTTATTTTGCGTGTTAAATCGATGCTTTTAAGAGTGGAGTTTTTCATATTCTTGAAAGTTTGAAAAGGTCGTATTGATACTGCCAACGGTTCTAATCCGAAAGAGACAGTGATATTCGATTCTCTTATCAAAGTGAACAAGCACTAGTCTGAGAAGTTTTAAAAGCGACTATGTATGTGATTGTTTGCCTCTATAAAACATAAACTGTCGACCAGTAACATTGTTTTCACTTCATTGATAGAGGTAACGTAATTAAAGGCTGGCGATTAGGCTGTTTGGTTCTATCGGCGGTTTCGCATAAAAAATTATCTATAGTTAAAAGATGCGCTGTTACGTTGACTCAGCAGTGCGATGTTGATTGGATTACTTGGGAGCATGGTATGCCGTTAAAGGTTGTAGAAGAACCACCAAAGGGTGTTGAGTTAATTGATGATCATGATGAGTTAGCGTCAAAGCTATCCCCTGATCAAATTGAACATGTTATAGAAATTTTTAACACGCCGCTCACGGGCTCCTACAACTGGGATTACACATCTGCTGATGGGCGAATTAAGAAGCTTTATGCTTTGGGCAAGCAATTGAACTGGGACGCGTCAATGGATGTGGATTGGTCCATCGAAGTGTCCAAGAAAGATTTTCCATCTGACAAAAACTTTATTCCTTTTGTCGGCTTCCCTGAATATGAAGCCCTATCCGAAGAAAAGAAAATTGAGTTTATTTGGCACAACCATGCCTGGACGTTAGGTCAATTCTTACATGGAGAGCAAGGCGCTTTATTGGTGGCTTCTCAGCTAGCTTCTTGCGCACCGACCTTTGATGCCAAACTCTATGCAGCTTCGCAAACTTTCGACGAAGCTCGCCATGTTGAGGTGTTTGCGAAATACCTGAAAGAAAAAGTCGGGATCTTCTATCCAATCAATAAGCATTTGAAAGTATTGCTGGATAAGGTGCTTACAGACCCACGCTGGGATTTAAAATTTATTGGCATGCAAATCATTATTGAAGGGCTAGCGCTAGCCGCTTTCAATACGATGAAGATGATTACCCATGACCCGTTACTTAAGGACATTGTACATCTTGTGATTCGTGATGAGGCTCGTCACGTCACCTTTGGTGTAAATTATTTGGAAGAGTTTGTAAAAACACTTTCCGAGGAAGAGAAAGAAGAACGCGCCATGTTTGCTTATGAAGCTTGTGTAGTGATGCGTGAGCGCCTGATTGCTACTGATGTATTTGAGCATTTTGGTTGGGATGTGGAAGCAGCACGACAACAGGTGCTCCAAGCGGAAGTGATGGAAAAGTTCAGAATGTTCTTATTCACCCGCATTATTCCTAACTTGAAACGTATTGGTTTGCTGACTGATAACGTTCGAGAGAAATATCAAGAGCTAGGGATTCTGCAATTTGAAAACTTAGTGGATGATGGCGTTATCGAGTGGAGTGAATTAGAGAAACCTCTATATGAAGATGGTAGAGAGTTACCTAGCCAACAGATTGCCTCTAACGGATAGCGCTTTCGCACTATAAGCATGTAGCTTATAGCAAAAAGCCCAGCCTAGTTTTACTAATCTGGGCTTTTTGCTTTTTTGTTCGATATCTTTCTACAAAGGTTTTACTAAGCTTGTTGGGCTTTTTTGAGTAAAAGCCTTAAAAGTATTATTTCTGCTATCCATACCAACATCAAAACGAACCCCATTACCGCCCCAATAAAACCGAATAGATCGGGCGCTTTCATTAGCGTGGTCATCAGTGAATCTTGATAATAGAAAAACCACTCGTGTTCCGGTGGGAATATTTGCACATGTAGCCAATAAAACACTTTGCGTGGACCAACTCCAAATAGAATACCAGCCACAGTAGCAACAAAAGCAACTATGCCAATGCTAATGTGCTTGGCGCCAGGAAATGACAGTTGCTTAACGTAAGCGAGTGCGCAACCTAGCAATAAAAGCCCGATACAGACATAGCCAACGCTATAAAACACATCCACCAAATTCGCCACATCCTGTAAATGAATTACTTCTGGAGATCTTAACAAGGTATAGGTTTGGCCTTTGCTCGTTTGATAAGAAATGTCTGCTAAGCCTTCACCATGGTTTTGAATAGCGTCACCAATTTCGGCGAAAAGTCGATGATGATCCTCAGGAGTAGTTGTTTCAAATTCTGGCCGATATCGGTTTCTAGGGCCAAAGGTTTTGATGTGTTTTTCTATGTCGATGCTGTCGTAAGCTGCTGAATAGGCAAAATCGAATTGTGCTAATAGGTGCCAGGAAATTAAAGCAGCCACAATCAGTTGGCTAATAAAAACAACGGGCCACAGTGCGATAGCAAACCAAGAGGGTGTTTGCTTGTGCGACGCCGACGCCGTACCACTCGTTTTGTTTGGCTGAGTGGCTTTTTCAGTGTTTGGATTAGCGATGTTTGATTTCTTAGCCTTGGACGCCTTGCGCTGGCGCTTAGATTTTTTGTTTGTCATGAAACAGTCTATTTGGATTGTTTTTTTGCGCTAATTGAGTAATATGTACTCAAAATCATAATAACAACGGTCCTTACCATATGCGTGTTTGTCTTTTTATTCTATTGTTTTTTATCACAAAAACCGCGATAGGCGGATTGGGTCACGCGCCGCCACGCCAACCAGAGTTTGGCTATGGTTCTGAAGAATTCTACCTTACTGATAGTTGGCAAGTCATTGAGCAGGGGAGTGCTAGTGTTGGCGATTTAACTTGGCTGTATGTGCCCGATACACTTAAGTTTGAAGAATCAGCACCTGTTGTGGTGTTCCTACATGGCTTCTCCGCACTTACTCCGGATCTTTATAAATCACATATCGAACACTTGGTACGCCAAGGGAACCTTGTGATATTTCCCCAGTTTCAAAAAAGCACTTTTTGGGGATTCTTGTCTGAGTCGGGCTTGTTTAAACCAATGGACCAGTCTATCTGGGCTAGGCGAGCGGTGGAGAGTGTTGATCGCGCATTGGATTCTATGACGGATAGCGTCGCTTGGGACGAAATCTATCTTTATGGTCACTCCTTGGGGGGATTGATATCTCTGGCCTGGCAGGCTGAAGGAGGTGTCCCTTTAAAACAAGTGATTCTAAGTCATGCCCAAGTGGACGCTAATGCAGGTATGCCGGAATTCGTGAAGCAGATCGTCAAGATCATCGAGATCCCCTGGAAAGACCACGCACCTAGTATTACAGCGCCAGTGTTGATTTTAAATGGTGAAGAAGATGAGATAGCTCCTATCTACCAAAGCGATGAAATTTATCTGAGCTTAACCAGTGCTCCCAGCGTTAGATATTACATTGCTCCAAGTGATACTTACGGTTATCCCCGCTTGTCTCCCAATCATGGCGCACCTTTGGATTTTATCGCCGGTTTGCCGCCTCATCTTAAAATATTTGGTGTGTCAGGCGAGCTTGATACTTTTGATTGGCGTTTTTATTTCACTGCATTGGATGCTGTGATGGATAGCCAACTTGATATTGATTTTGATCTAGGCCAGTGGAGTGACGGCACACCGGTTAATCCGATCTTAGAACCTTTTGCAGCGGAATAATTCCTATTCTATAACTAGAAGTATCAGCAAATGTTAATCCTTCGTTAAAGATTGTGAATTGTGTTTCACTCTCCCGCTTGTCTTTGTAAATGAACGTTAAACTGTGACCCATGCCCAGTTGAGTTTTACTCTGTGATCTACGCTTACTAATAGTTGGCAACCAACACTCGCATGAATTATTAGTCCTTGGTTGGGGTGAGCAGTATGATCAAGCGGTTTTTCCTAGGTTTACTAACCTGCGTTTTCACCAATATTTGTTATGCTGAATCGGCTGACAGTGTTCACATGGGTAGCTGTGGTTTTACTGGCGCAGAATCTTTAACTAATTACTTTGAATGCGATCAACCCACCGGTTCTGCTAAAGGCATCAAGAAAGAGGCGGCTAAACAATTGCTGTCTATGGCGTGGGGCTGGGTCACTGGGGAAAAGCCAACAGCTGCTAGTTTGGGGTATGCCGGTCACAAAGTGCAATCGCTTAATGAGGGGCAGAAGTTTGATCCTAGCTTTCGTATTAAAGCCCGTCGCGATAACTTATACGTAACTGTAGCCTACGATTTTTAACGCCTTAAATTCATCTCTTCTAAGCGCTCTTATGGCAAAGTTTTTACCAGGCTTTGCATTTATTCGATTTATTTCTAAGGTCACATAAAGCTGCTACTATGTGTTTGCATCAGGGACTTGCGAACTAGGAGCTTCTTTCCATGACATCGAATAGCCGTGGCTTTTTCCGCACGTTTTTCATCATTCTTGTTTTTATTATTGCTGTCGTTTGGTTTATACCTGGCCCGCTAATTAAGTGGGGTATCGAAAAATATGGCACGCAAGCGGTAGGAGCCAAAGTCGATGTGGGGAGCGTTGATTTTTCTTGGTTGTCGGCACGACTCGCTATTGAAGATCTCGCTGTTACCAATCCTCAGAAACCGATGTTTAATATGCTGGCTCTCAATAATATCGCCACGGAAGTGAACGTTGGTGAGTTGATAGCCGGACAGGTTTATTTAAACGAAGTAGCTATAGAAGGGATCGCTTTAGATATCCCAAGGTCTTCCAGCGGAGCTGTGCCAGGCTTGGCTGGATCTAGTTTATTTGGTGAAGACGAGGGTGGCTTTTCGATCCCAGGGGTGGAGCTACC
>JAKSAW010000568.1 GCA_022361455.1 Pseudomonadales bacterium
GCATGTTTGGGCTGCCCGCCCATGAGACATGGCAAGCGCAGCGTGTTTGGGCAGCCCACATACAAAACAAGCACACTGCAGCATGTCTGAACAGACCACTCACCGGACATGCCGAGTGCAGCGTGTCTTGACACTGCACCCAGGACACATGCGCAGTGCAGCATGTCTGGACAGGCCACCCAGGAGACATGCACAGCGCAGCATGTCTGGGAAGTCCACCTAGGAGACATGCACAGTGCAGCATGTTTGGGCTGCCCACCCATGAGACATGGCAAGCGCAGCATGTTTGGGCAGGCCGCCCATGAGACATGGCAAGTGCAGCATGTTTGGACAGCCCACCTACAGGACATGCACAGTGCAGCATGTCTGAACAGGCCACCCACCGGACATGCCGACCGCAGCAAGTGTGGACAGCCCACTCGCAAGACATGCACAATGGAGCATGTCTGGCACATCACTTAATGCATATGCAACATGCAGCCTGTCTGGGCAGCCCACCACCTAGTCGCGGGTCGCGGGAGCCTGTCGCAGACCGGAGATAGAGAGCCGCGGTGCCATGGCAAGTGAGCCGCGGGCCACGGGGGGGAAATCTCGGCTGATCGGAGGCCTCACGCCCTAAGTCGCGGGCAGTCGCGGGTCGTGGTTGGCGGCTAGTCGCGGGTCCCGCGAGCCGGTCGCGAACCGGAGATCGTGAGTCGCGGGGCCCGAAAAGCGAGTCGCGGGGCCTAGCAAGTGTGTCGCGGGCCACGGGGAGCGAGTCTCGGCTGGTCGCGGGCCTCGCGCCGTGAGTCGCGGGTTGCGGTTGGCGCCTAGTCGCGGGTCGCGGGAGCCGGTCGCGGACCGGTCATGTTGAGTCTCGAGGCATGCAGAGCGAGTCGCGGGGCATTGGCACCGCGTCGCGGGCCGTGGCGAGTGAGTCGCCGGCAAGGGGCCGCCGGTCGCGGCCGGTCGCGGGCATCGCACTGTGAGTCGCCGGGCGGGAAGCGCTTGTCGCGTGTGGTCGCGGGTCGCGGGTCGCGGGTCGCGGGTCGCCTAAAC
>JAKSAW010000542.1 GCA_022361455.1 Pseudomonadales bacterium
ATTGAATGGCAGGTTTGCCCAACCGTTCTGATAGGCACCGAAGGTCATGTTATGAGATTCGGGTATCTCTAACCCAAATGCCCAAGATACCACCGATTGTTGGACCAGTTCAGGATCTACCCAAGAGCTGGACGGCTGAGAGATACGAATCCAGAACTGATTCTCGCCCGCGACCCAACGTGCGATCGCCACCGTGTCAGGTGCTGCTCTCAGGTTTCCATCCTGAATTTGTAGGACCATGGCCAGGTAGATCGGGCCTCCACCAGGCGGTACTAGGGTTTCGCTGAGCACAATGTCAGAGGGTAGGGTATAGCGTAGGTAAACCGGGTTTTCCGGCGAAGCATCGGCGAACATGTCGCCGAACACCATCGTTTGCACCGATCCCGCGCGCTCCATCGTGCCGCGGGCTTCTATCCCGCGTGGTGCCGCCAATTCAAGCACTTGAGCATGTAACGGCGCTGCCGCTAAGACGACCACCAGCAGGCACAAACGTTTCCCCAAATTACCCTTCTTCATGGACCATTGCATTTCATGCCTCCTGATGCGCGCCTACCTGGCTGTCGTCATACCCCTTTTATAGGCAGCGCCCTCGATCCGGTCAATAGGGCCAATGTCACAAATCTACTTGAGCAGGCCGTACTCCCAAGCCCAGGCGACCAGCTCCGCGCGGGTGTGGAATTTCAGTTTTGTATAAATATTGGAGACATGGTTCCGTACCGTGCGCTCCGAGATCGACAGCAGATTCGAGATGGTCAGGTTGTCGCAACCCTGACCGATCAGCTTCAAGATCTCGCGCTCCCGCCCCGAGAGCTTGGAGAGAGGATCACCTTCATCTGTAAAAAACTTTTCCCGCCGATTTCGCGCTCTGTCCGACAGCCAGTCCTTCTGGCCCTGTGCCACGCCGCGTACCGCTTCCAGGATCACTTCCGGCATCTCTTCCTTAATCAGATACCCGTAGGCACCCGAGGCCAGCACACCGTTGATGAAATGTACCGAGTCATGGGCGGAGAGGGCTAAGACGCGAACGGATGAGCCGTCTTCTTTGAGGCGTTTTGCCACGTCGATGCCGTTACACTCCGGCATTTCCATGTCCAGCA
>JAKSAW010000383.1 GCA_022361455.1 Pseudomonadales bacterium
AGTCTAGTTCGAACAGCGGGATCTGACGAGGATCCTGAGGTGCCCGGTACACCCATCCGGGATCTACAGTCTTGGCGAGCTCGACAACCGCCCTGCGCGCTGCCTCAGCCTTTGAAACGCCGAGAGTGGTAGCGACGTGCTCGAGCGCCGCGCGGGCCTCAGCTACGGGCGTGAGCGATTTACGAACGGGTTGAGCACGATCACCATCTTCAGCGTGTCGTGAGTTCGCCATGAGAAGCCCCGTCTCTTCAAGATCTCACCGACGTCGATCTTCACGTTGCGATCGATCAGCGACGTCAGATGACGGATCGTGTGCACCTCACCACCGTTGAATCCGAAGTTGGCAGACGCGAACGAGAGCAGTCGACGCTTTGCTTCGTCTTCGGTTTCGTGCATCTCGGCGAGCATGGCGCAACGTGCCAGGTTCTCGAGCGCGTGGCAGTTGTGGTAGCCGGTCATGATGAACATCAGAACATCGACGGCTGTGAGGGGTCGGCGACTCTGAACGCTTCCGCTTCAAATGCCGGTCGACAGTATGCGGGATCGTCCATCGGGACATCCGATCCGTGGTCGACGATGACGAGGACCTCTTGCGGTGGATTGTCGAACGTGCACGAGAGACCCATCGTCGCGGTGCCGAAGCCGTTGACTTGGCAGCCGTCATGTCCAGGCGCGGGGTATGGGATCTTTCGACTCACGTCGTTTTGATCCGCGCAGATCTGCACCGTGGTCTCGCACCCCGTGACGATGATCGTGATCCGAGCTCGCGGATCAGCAGCGGTAACGCGTAGTCCGAGTCGATACTGCTCGAGCCGATGGAGATCCGCCGAGAGTTCGAGTACTGAATGCGAAGCAGACATCATCATCTGCGACCACTCGACCGATGAAAAGAACGTGTCGAGGATCCGGGTACCCGGGCACGCTGGTCCTGCATCGGGCTCAGGGACGTCAGGAGAAACATCAGCACCGGCATCGAGTGGTGGGCTGGTGTCGAGCTCTGAGACGTCCTGTCCGGCGTCCTGAAGCGGCGGGGGTGCATCGACGCCTGTATCGCTGAGGAACGGTCCTGTATCGCTCTCAGATGCCCTGGTGTCGGTTCCGGCGTCCATCGGAACGTCGACGGTGACGTCGACCACTGCGGCATCTACGGGCGTGTCGGGTAGCGGTGCAGACTCGCCGCAAGCGGCAAGAACGAAGATCACGATCAGGTACCTCATGATCCGATTATCAGGCAGAACCAAAGAGTTGCTCGCCGAAGCTCTTCTCTCCCTCTTTGGGAGGCGCGTGCGGATCCTTCGCTTCGCCGCCGAGCACGCGAACCTG
>JAKSAW010000208.1 GCA_022361455.1 Pseudomonadales bacterium
AATATCGATACTAAATAAATGGTTGGGTTATATAAAAGGGTTGGCGGTTCAAGTGACGCTCAGGGATTTGATTTTACCTACCATCCTGAACAAAGTAGGCATAGTTTGTCGTCGACCTTGGGCTAAGGTATTCCAGTGCGTCTTTTTTTAGTTGTGAAGGTTTAAAGACTTTCTCAACTTTTATATCGGTATCTGCAAGGTTTACCGTTAGCGCTTCAGCACGGGGTATGTTGGGATCATAGAGTAAGATTTCGGGGTTTATTAGATCCTGCGAATTAACTGACATGACTAGGCCGACATTACCATCGGAAAGCGCCACCACGCTACCAGGTGGATAAACTCCCAATAGCTTTATGAGCATATTAAGATAGCCTGAATGGACTTTCTTGGTCATTTTTTTGTACATGAACGAAAGGGAAGCCGATGGCGTGTTACCCTCCGCGCCGCTGGGTGGATGGCAAAGGTTATCGTAAACATTTACTACCGTTAAAATCTGTGCCAACGGATTAATTTTGTCTTCCTTTAATGCATAAGGGAACCCGGTACCATCGAGATACTCGTGATGTTGATCTACGATTGGCTGGGCCTGCTCTGGAAATGCTTCATTGAGTTTAAGCAGATCCACTCCATACTTGGGGTGCAGCTCTAATACACCGCGCTCAGCCTTATTCAACTTCCCTTTTTTAAGAAGGATCTTTTTTGGAACCTTAAGTTTTCCAACATCATGAAACAAAGCGCCGAGACCTAGAATTTTTGCATCTTCGGGATCGAGCTTGGCTGCTCGAGCAATCATCATCGACAGTATGGTGACGTTTAGAGAGTGATAGTAAAGATTTTCACCGCCACCATCATCACTCATTAAATGAAGTATTAGATTGTCTGCCGACAATATGGTGTCAGCGATGTTGTTGACCATTTCAGTGGCTTCTTCAACGGCATTCACTGGCCGGCTGGAAAGTTTTCCCATCACATCCTTGATGTTCTTTAGCGTATTGCTGAATTCTTTTTCGGTTTTTTGCAGATTGCGCCGATGTTCTTTTAGTTTTTCAACGCGCTCCATTTTCTCCCACTCTAATTTCTGAAGTGCTTCTTCTTTTTGTTTTTCTTGTTCTGCAGTAGGCTCCGGTTTTGTAACGGAAGAGGATTCTTCACTCGCTGGCAGTGGCTCGGCGTCACTCTTGGCGGGGTAGTACTTAACATGGTCAATCGCCAAGTCGCGAATGATATCTACCTGATAATCAAAGTAAACTTTGAATTTGCGCATTAAAAAGGGATTGTCTTTCCAAGGGATGGGAAGCTCAATATACATGCCTTTTTGCACTTGTGATGGCTGTATTTCAATGATTTTATTGGCCATAGTTTACTGCGTTAAAACCTAAATTTTCCCCAACAAACATTAAGTTTAGACCAGAGCCGTATGGATGAGATTAATTTGCTAAAAACTAGCTAGACTTAACACTGGTTTATTAGGAATAAAGGCAATTAAATCAGTGCTATAGAGAAGATTTTTAGGGAATAGGATAGGGCGGATTGAACCGCCCATGAAAAGCAAAATTAAGGTTTATGCTGCTAATAACTCATCGATATCATCAACAGAATCAGTGAGCTGTTCAAGCTGCTCAAATAATTTGTAAGTATCCACATTAAGCATATTGGTGAGTTCTTTTGGCAGGTCAGCCATAACACCCTGGAGATCAGACTCAGCTTCTAGCTGCGAGCTAATATGAACCGCTAGTTTGATGATCACTGCATAGGGATTTACAGTATCAGCCTCCAAAGGTTTACCTTGATTAGCCAAAGCCTCGACGATGCCTTCTGGGAACTTCCAAGCTTTGGCTAGTTGCGAACTCACCTCATGATTATCGTAGCCAAAGCGTGCTTTCTCAGCGGATGCTCTTTCAAAACCCCCTTCAATTACAGCCTCTACTTGGTACATGTCCTCACGTTGGACTAAGTACATAAGCGGAATACCGATACTACTTAACATGCCACAGGTAAATGCAACTTCTTTATTGCATGCTTCGCTATTGCCGGCAATTATTTTACAAATGTTGGCGACCATGAAACTGTTACGCCAAAAGTCCCGCATATCTACACCGGGGATATCTTTCATGGTACCAGTGACTCCGGACGCAACTACTAGAGTTTTAAGGGTGTCTAGGCCTAACATGACCACGGCAGCATCTAGAGAGCCAACCTTTCGGCCTGCACCGTAACGCACTGAATTGGCAAGCCGCAGAACCTTAGCTGCTATAACAGGATCAGACTGAATGTTTTTAGATATGGTTTCAGCATCTGCGGAATCGCTGCTGAAATTTTCGATAAGTTCTTGTACTACTTTGGGAATACTGGGTAATTCATAAACTCGTTTAAGTAAAGCTTCAACCGACATAAATCTCTCCGAACTACTAACGATATACGCTCCAAAAAAAGTATAAGCGGGGTTTGATCGTATAGTAGGAGATTCTTAATAATATTTTGTCATTTAAATCACTGGTTAAGCTGCCAAATCAAATACAAATAGATCTCGTTTTCATCGAGCCTAAGAAGCTTCATATTTTCTTTTTAAACTACCTTCTTCATAGGTATC
>JAKSAW010000520.1 GCA_022361455.1 Pseudomonadales bacterium
CGGTCGTTCAGGGTGACCGCAATGGCCGCGCCCTTGTGCAGACCGATCTTACCGCGTCTGCGGCGTTTCGTGGATTGCCATGCGGACTCCTTGCCGCCAATGAATGGATCGCGACGTCGGTGTCGTGATGCTGCGACGCCGAATCGAGAAGACATAAAGAAGGTCCGGGCATCATGGAAAACCAGGCATCACAGGCAGGCATCAACATCGCGACCCCGATCCGGTTTCGCGATAGCCTGCCTGAGGCGGCCGATCTTGTCGTAATTGGCGGCGGGATCGTCGGCATCTTCACCGCGCTCTACGCCAATAGGCTTGGCGTGAAGGTTCTCGTTCTTGAGAAGGGCAGGGTGGCCGGCGAGCAATCCAGCCGAAACTGGGGGTGGTGCCGGCAACAGGGCCGTGATGCCGACGAGCTTCCAATTGTAATGGAAGCCAATCGCCTTTGGGGTGATATCGACAAGGAACTCAACGGAAAGGCCGGCTTTGTAAGAGGTGGCTGCCTGTATCTGGCGCGCGGCGAGGAGCGATTGGCCGAGCTCGCCGAATGGATCGAAATCGCCAAGACTCATCAACTGGAGACCAGGCTGCTGTCATTGGCAGAGCTTGTTGACTGCATCGATCTCAGCGCTTGCGGCGGGAGGGCCAAGAATCCGTGGGTCGGTGGATTATGGACGCCAAGCGACGCGCGGGCTGAACCTTGGGCCGCGGTGCCCGCCGTCGCCAGCCTCGCGCAAAGTGAAGGCGTCATGATTCGGGAAGTGTGCGCCGTTCGCGCTCTGGATAGGCAGGCGGGCAAGGTCGAAGGTGTCATCACCGAATCCGGCTGCGTTCGCGCGGAGCAGGTGGTCCTGGCAGGCGGAGCGTGGTCCTCGCTCCTGTTGCAGCATCATGGCATCTTCGTCCCGCAACTGTCGTTCAAGGCGACAGTTGCCCAGACCGCGGAGTTGCCGGGTTTTTTCGACGGCACTGCGGCTGATGAAGGTCTGGCCTTCAGGCGCCGCGAGGATGGGGGATTCACGTTGGCGGATCGTGACCCTGTCGACCTTTATCTTGGCCGCGACGCACTGAAATCGGCGCGCTACTATCTCCCGACGCTGAAATCGAGTCTCGCCAATCCGCGCATTCGACCTTTCGGCCCGAAGGAATTTCCGGACTCCTGGTCGACGCCAAGACGGTGGAACGATGATGCCGAAACGCCGTTTGAGCGTACGCGGGTTCTCGATCCGGAGCCGAACGTGCGGTCGGCTGCAAGAGTAGCGGAGCAGTTTGCAAAAC
>JAKSAW010000387.1 GCA_022361455.1 Pseudomonadales bacterium
CCAGGATACAATCACACACATTTATTTGCGAGCTAGTGACTATAGGTCGAGATTGTTTCGTTGGTCACGGGGTTATGTTCATAAACGATCTTTTTAGTAAAGGTGGCCCCGCCAAGGGAGATACTAGTCTTTGGAAATCAACGACTGTCGGAAATAATGTCTCTATTGGAAGTAATGCAACAATTCTTCCCGTTCGTATTTGTGATTTTGTAGTTATAGGTGCGGGAGCTGTAGTCACAAAAGATATAACACAGCCTGGTGTTTATGCAGGTAATCCAGCAAAAAAAATAAAGGACATGGAACAACGTGATTAAATTTCTTGATTTGCAAGCTCAGTATCAATCAATCAAGCCAGAAATAGATCGTGCTATTGAACGGGTTATTGAAAAATCTGCATTTATAGGTGGTGAATATGTTTCTAGTTTTGAAAAAGCTTTTGCGGAGTTCTGTGATGTTAAGCACTGTGTTGGAGTAGGAAACGGTACTGATGCACTAGAGATAGCATTAGAAGCATTAAATCTACCACCCAATTCAGAGGTGATTGTTCCAGCAAATTCATTTGTTGCGAGTTCGGAAGCGGTGACTAGGCAAGGGCATAGAGTAGTGTTTGCAGATTGCTGCCCTGATACATATGTTATATCGATTGAAGATGTAAAGAAGCGTATATCTTCAAGGACTAAGGCTATTATCGCAGTCCATTTATATGGTCATCCATGCGATATGGATAGTCTTCTTGAACTGGCTGAAACTCATGATCTTTATATTGTTGAAGACTGTGCTCAGGCTCATGGAGCGGAGTACAAAGGGAAAAGAGTGGGCTCCATAGGTCATATTGGGGCATTCAGTTTTTATCCCGGAAAGAATCTGGGTGCATATGGTGATGGTGGAGGAGTAACCACGAATAACGAAGATCTCTCCAAAAAATGTCGCATGATTGCAAATCATGGTCGTATTTCAAAATATGACCATGAATTTGAAGGGCGCAATTCACGATTAGATGGATTGCAGGCGTCTATATTGCTAGCGAAGCTACAATTTCTCCCGGATTGGACTGAAAGGCGTATTGCTGTAGCGAATTACTATTTAGATGCGTTAGGTGAAATCGACGCAATTAAGTTACCAGTTCGTGAAAGTTGGGTTAAGCAAGTCTATCATCTATTCGTAATTAGAACAGACAATAGAGATAAGCTAGCTACTTACCTAGATAATAATAACATAAAGACTGGCGTGCATTATCCGAAAGCTCTCCCTAAGCTCGAGGCATATCGCTATGTTAACCAGTACGATGAGGACTTATTTGCAAATAGGTCAGATTCTACTTTGCTAAGTTTGCCAATTGGAGAACACCTTGGTGATGAGGACCTCAATCGAGTTGTTAACTCTGTTAGAAAGTTTTTTGATTTCTCCTCAGTTTAGTATGTATTGGTTTCGAAGCTTGGATATGAAAGAGAACTTTCAGGTGTTATTTGAGTTTTTGGCGGCTAGGAATATTTGTGAGCTTGCCTTTTTGAAAGTTAACTGATTGTTAATTGGTGAATCAACATTTAGCTTAGTCGACTAACTCTCCTGAGTTCGTATTAGATATATTGGCCATATCTATAGACTTTGATTATAAATTCAACCAGCTTGCGCTTGGATAATTAAGTTTCTCTATGCAGAAAGTTTATTTCGAAAGCATATCGATGAAAATATTTTACTTGCTTGCAGTAGTTATTTTCTTTTGGCTGAATTTTAATTATGGCTTATATGGATTGGATTGGACTGATTCCACTTATCACTATCAAGCCGCTCAGAATGTTATCGACGGAAAAGTTCCTCACAGAGATTTTCATGCTCCAGTACCTGGATTGAGCTTTGTTATTGAAGCTCAATTATTGGAATTGGTTGGCAATACCTATTATGTACATCGAGTATTAGGTTTTGTAATACTGCTTTTAGGTGTCATGGGTGTTTGCTTGGCTGTTGCAGTTTGGCTAGTTCGGGAATCAACCAAAAGTAAGGCCGTTGTTGTTTTAGCTTATTGTATATCGCTACTGAATACTCAAGCTTATTTTAATTACACTGATTTGGGCCATGTTGCTGCGATTTGGGTGTTAGCAACTTTTGGTTTAATTGTTAATAGAGAGGAGAGGTCTCGAGAACTTTTTCTTGTGTGCGTATTAGGTTTTCTTTTGGCGTTCACTTTTTCCATAAAGCAAAGCTATGGTGCCCCGCTGTTTTTGGCTGTTTTAGTATTGTTGCCAATGACTCTTTACTTTAGGTTTCAAAGTTTTAAAAACGGAGTGCTGATTCGCTTGTTTGCGTTGGTTTTTTCGTTCTTGGCCTCTATGTCTCTCTTCGTTACATGTATAAGCGGAAAGCTTTGGTATGGCCCTTTAGTCGGAGTGTCTGGTGGATTGCAACTTAAAGGTCTGAGTCTTAGTGAGCCAATCGAAATAATTAAGACGATTATTGGGGTGTCAAGTACTGAAACCTTTGTACTTTTTATATCAAGCTTTTTTGCGTCTTTTGTTGTGTTTCATCAATCGCTTCGCTTTCCCTTGCTTCAGGTTTTTATTTGCTCGGGTCTCATCTTTGCCGCTGTTTTGTGCGCGTCTTTTGCTGCCTTGGAATCTTATCTAAGCTTCTTAATTCACTATACTTGTGTTTCTCTGCTCTCGTATTCGGTTTATTTTACAATTAGATATTTTAAGAGTCTATCAAGATCCAGGGTTAGCTGCATTATGGGCTACTCTACTCTGGGTTTCGTTCCGATAGTGTCAGCTCAACTAAGTTGGCCTGGAATAGGCTACGTAATTAGTGAGTATTCTATTTTTTATCTGCTCGTGTTGTATATTTTGATCATTTCTGAAGTGAAGGCAGAATTTTTCAGTTCGCATTTATATGGTTGGTTTGTTGTGGCTGTTTTCTGTTTGTTTGTCTCGGTTTCAGTAATTGGTTCTGTGAAAGAGTACAGAGTTTATGAGTGGGGTGGTAGCCATATCGAGCTAACTCAGCCATCCGAATTTCTAGGTTGGAGGGTGCATCCTGATAACAGAGAAGTTGTAGAGAAACTCCAGTATCACAGTGATCAATGCGCGGGTAATTCCATGTTTCAAATACCTTGGGCCCCGGTTGTTTATATTCTAACAGGTAGAGTGAATGTTACTAAATATGACCTTCCTTATCATGACATTATCGATGAGCGTCATGCGGATGAGATAATTAATACTCTTGAGGTTAGCCTTCCTGAGCTGATAGTCATCGAGCCTAATTATTATGACTATCAAGGGCCATTTCCTGCTTTAGGGATGAAAAAAATTTTGGCTTTCTTAGGGGCGGGGTATTTAAAGGATTATGAGTTGGTGGCTTCATTGGGTGCTCGGTTTAAAACGTTTGAAATATATTGTAGAAATTCGAGCGCTGAGACAATTGAAAGCAGAAGGTAGATTTTTTCTAAAGGGCTTTGATGGAGATGATGAATGGATGTTGAAGTAGATAGACATGATCTTTCTCTAATAATTGTGACATGTGAATCTTATTTTGATGTAGTTGAAGAACTCTTAAAGCGGTTATATGAGATTTCATTCTTTGATATTGGTTTTGATAAGATTGTGGTTGCGTCAGATAAGTGTGGCAGTGAGCAGACTTTTGAAGAATTGTCTGGGCAAAATGTCCACTTAGTCTATGCGGAAGGTTGGGGTGAGAGGGTTATTAAGGCTGCTAACATCTTATCAACAAGCAGGTGTTTGCTTGTTCTGGATGATTATCTGCCTGGAAAAAATCTTCAAAAGCATCAAATAATTGATATCGCAGATAGATTTGATGAATCAATAGATTGTGTATATCTGAGTGCTGTATTTAGAGGTCTTGCTGATGGTGGATCTGTTTGTCCTGGGTATTCCAAGTTGCCGCCTTCAACTCTCTATAGGGTTAATTCCACGGTTGGTCTTTGGAACGTAGAATCTTTAATGGCTGTTTTGAAAGAGGAAGACTCTCCTTGGGCATGGGAAGCATTTGCTGGTTACCGATCAGAAGCTAAGGGGATGCTATTCTATGCTCCAATAAATGATGAGTATCAAGCCTACCCATACAGTTATAAAACAGGTGGCGTAGTTTATAGAGGAGGATGGGTATATGAAGCGTTGCGTGAAGCTGGGTTTGAAGAGGACTATATATCAGGGCTTAATAAAAGGCCTCTGTTAAAGGATATAAGTACTAATAAAAGGTCTTTCTTATGGAAGATGGAATTCCTTTATGCAGGGTATAAAATGGTTAAATTAAAGGTGCTCCAGTTTATTTATTACTCATTGAAGGTTAAGTACAGTGTTAAATAAAAGAGTATTGATGATTGCACCTGGGCATGATGAGCTGGATCATCGGGTTCTAAGGTCTTTAAAAGCATGGAAGTCCGCTGGTAGAGATGTTGTTGCTTATTTTGAGGATAGTAGGGTATCTAGTGATTTTATAGTGGATGATTCTTTAAAGCGATATAAGCCTATCAAATTGAGCGCCTTGTTTGTATTTAATAAGAGTAAAGTCGATTCAGAGCTTCTAGAAGATATTGAACAAAGTGGTTTGGTATATATACATGATTCAGGTCTCTATGGAACTTTTCTGGTTAGGTTTATAAATCACTTTTATCCTCATTTAGAGGTGGTGCTTGATTATCATGATTTAATAGACTTTGAGATTATCCATCATTTAAGCAAACTTATAACATTCTCACCCATGGTTAAGCTTCAGTATAATTTTGTGAAACCTTTGATTGAGAGCTTGATTATAAGTAGGTTAAATATCAAGGCTGTAGTGGGGATTTCTGATTTGCAGGTTAATCTTTTCTTGAACAAGGCTGGCGATTTAGGTGTTGAGAAGTATAGCGTGCCCAATACTCGAGTTAAGATCGATAGAGAAATTGTATTTACAGAAAGCACTGAATGTAATCTCGTATGGATAGGTAATATTGGTAGCAATCGCTCTATTGAAAAGCTTTTTTTATACCAAAAAGAGTTAGCTTCAATAATGCCTGGCTGTGATGTGGGGGTAGAATTTGTTGGAAAGGTCTATGGTAAATTTGATGTAACAGATTATCAAGCAACGTTTAAAGGTGCTTATAGGAATGATGAGCATGTAATAGATCTTCTGAGTTCAGATAAAAGTATCGGTGTTTTTTTTGGTTGGGAAGATCTCGAGGGTACGAGAATCAATGAATTGGCCTCTCCAAACAAGGTTTTCACTTTTCTTAATGTTGGTCTCCCATTTTTGATTCCCGATTGTTTGTCTAGTTTGATCGAGTTGTTGAAAGTTCCTGATTGCTTCGTGTTCTCAAGTGAAAGCGAGTTTGTGGATAAGGCTGTAAAAATATATGAAGATTATCCGCTCTATGTATCGAAAGTAAAAGAACTTAAAAATAGAGGGGTTTGGGATGAAGATGTTGAAAAGGATTTGGTTGGGTTTTACCGATGTTTGTAGGTGGTGTCCGGTAACAGAATAAAGCAATTTCGTTGAGCTGTAAAAACTATTGAGTTGGATTTATGTTTCAAGTGAGCAACTTTGGCGAAGAGTACTGTAACTCAGCTTTATCAAGTCTACGTGGCAGGACTAATACATAATGCTATATAAACCTTTGTATCTTAGCTTGCTATATTTGGTCGTTGGTTTTGTGTATTTTTTATTTGGTCCTGTTGAATATCATATTAATAATCAAAGCGAGTTAGTGCTCTATTTTTTGCTGTACATGATTGCTGGGATGGTAGGGTATGTATTAGGTGTATATTTCATTTTGAGGTTGAAAGCCAATAAGTCAGAGAAAGTGTTCGTGGTTAACTTTGGCGTTGTGGCGTTAGTTGCTTTTTCAGCTAGTGCAGTTTTTAATTTAGTTGCTACAAAAGAAAGTTTAATCCCCATTAATGTATTTGAGTTTCTGCGTAATCTAATTGCCTTTGATACATTGGCTTTAGCTAATGCATATTATGAAAAGAAAGCTGCTGCTGAAGGTCATGGTGGAAATCTATTTGCAAGCGGTCTCTTGCTAGTTTTTGGTTGGGCGCGTTTCATTTTTTTGCCTTACATTATATGGAATTGGGCGTCACTTTCTAGAGGTAAAAGGCTGGCTTCAATTTTGATTGTCGTGTTTCCAGTGTTGACAGGGTTATCCGTTGGAACCAATAAGCCTATATTTGATGTTGCGTTAGTTTTCTTTTTGTCAACACTCTCTATCTACTATATAAGACGAATAGCTAATGAAGAAGAGGAGAGTCGAAGGCTCAAAGGGTTACTGAGAAAAACGGGCTATTTCTTATGTGTCGCTATTTTGCTCTTCGGGGTATCTATGAACTTTCGGGGTGTCACATTTGATTACATTGAGGCAAACAGCGTAAGTGGTAATATCACAGTTGATAACGATTTGGAGGAAAACGTTTTTTCAGTGGGGGTCTTGATGCTTGGGCATTATATGGTTCAGGGTTATTATGGTATGTCGTTGTCTTTGAGTGAGAAGCATGAAAGTTCTTTTGGTTTTGGGCACTCTCCTTTTTTGTTGCGCCAGTTAGAGCGGGTTTCCGGTGAGCGGTTCTCAGAGAGGACTTTTCAAGCCAAAATCAATCATGAGTGGGCGATGGGTGTTCGCTGGCATTCGGCTTTCTCTCAATTTGCTAATGATGTTGGCTTTCCTGGGGTTGTTCTTGTCGTATTTGTAATATTTTTTATGTTTGCTCTGTCTTGGGTTATGGCTTGTGTGTATCGCTGTCGAGAGTTTATCTATACTCTGCCTCTGCATGGCATAATTGTTATTTTTCTTCCGGCAAATAACCAAGTTTTCGGATTTCTTGATTCTCTTTTTCTTGTGCTTTTAATAACACTGCTATTGCTTTACAGGGCTTTAAGGAATGGAGGGCGCAAAATATGTTGAGGCAGTTTTATGTTTTTTACATGCGCGTAGCCGATTTGGAGCTGAAGCGGCGAGCGCTGCTTTCCCAGCTGTTAGTGATTGTTTCTTCGATAGTTGAATTAGCCTCTTTTCTAATGATAATTCCAATTGTTGCATTTATCTCTGGCGATGTTAGTAAGTTAGAATTGGTTCAAACGCAACTATCAAGCATGCTTGGTTACAAGTTTGAAGTAGACTTTATATATTTGTATGTAGGCAGTTACATTATGCTGATTGTTGCGTCGACGACTCTTGGCGTGTGTTCTATTCTAGTTCTATCGAAGTTGGTTGCTGATTTTGGAGCGTTTTTATCAAAGAGTCTTTTTTCAAGGCATTTGCATTTAGATTACATAGATTTTATTAGCAAACCCTCCACTTATTATTCCAATATAATAATCACGGAGGTGCAGCGTTTACAAGATAACGTGCTACAGCCCGTAGCTCAGATTAATGCTCGACTTTTTTCAGGGGTTTTTATTTTAGTTATTTTGCTTTTTATTGAGCCTGTTATGTCGATTATTAGTTTTATTGCTTTTGGCTCTTTTTATTTCTTAATGTATATATATTTGAAGAATCGTTTAAGAGTAAATGGGCTTTCATTGTCGGATTCATCTCAAGAGAGAGCGCTTAATCAAAAGAGTTCGCTTTCACTTTTTAAAGATATCTACATATATTCAGCGCAGCGTTTGTTTATAGATAGGTTTGAAAAATCAGTGTTTAAGCATAGTGAGGCTTATGCCTCATTAAATGCTCTGTATAACCTTCCAAGGTATTTTGTTGATGGCTTTATTTATATTTTGTTTGCCATTTTAGTTGCGCTTTCCTCTGCATTGGCTTCCGATCAAGAAGGTCTACTTGTTACTATTTTTATATTTGGCTTTGCGGCAATAAAACTATTGCCAATATTCCAAAGTTTGTATGCTTCGCTAGCCAGAATCAGGGGTAGTTTCAATGTTGTGGAGGTGATTAATAGTGAACTCGATTTTGGCTCGGTAGACCATATTTCGAGCACTGGTCAAGTTGGTGTTTCGAATGCCGAAGGAATTTGCCTTAACAATTTGACTTATCGTTATCCCTTGTCTAAACAAGAATCCATAATTGAGGTTAATGTATCTTTACCTTCTAAGGGCTTGGTTGCTGTGTTAGGTAAATCTGGATCTGGTAAATCAACCCTAATCGATTTGGTTACTGGACTCTTGATCCCATCTTCGGGCAGTGTAATGGTTACTATCGGCACCCAAAGCTACGATATGCACAAAGTAAATACCTCAATTGGATTCGTGCCACAGAAGCCTCTGGTTTTTGAGGCTTCTGTAGCATCTAATGTGGCATTTGGTGAGCCTTTACAAGATATAGATTACGAAAAGGTCGAGTTTTGCTTGGAAAAGGTGGGTCTTACCGATTTCGTTGCATTGGGCGACCGTTGCGATGAGCAGCTTTCTTCAGATGGTTATGGGATATCAGGTGGGCAGTTGCAACGCCTTTCAATAGCAAGAGCTTTATACAGGGACGCAACCTTTATCGTCATGGATGAACCTACAAGCGCCTTAGATCTTAAGACTGAAGAATCTATAGTTAGTCTTATCGAAGATATTGCACAAGACAAGATGGTTATCGTTATTGCTCATAGACTCCAGACCATAGCGAATGCTGACTTTGTATTGTTGCTTGAAAATGGACGGGTTGCTGCCCAAGGAAAATATGATGAGGTGTCTTCATCAGATGCTTTTAAACGCTATTCAGGAAATTAAATTTGGTTACTGTTTGAGGTATTTTTAATTTATGTTTAAGGGAAAGGTTCTTTTAATTACTGGTGGTACAGGCTCATTCGGTAACGCTGTCTTGAGATCTTTTTTGAATTCGGAGCTTAGTGAAATCCGAATCTTCAGTCGTGATGAGAAGAAACAAGATGACATGCGAAAACGTTACAGCGATCCCAAGCTTAAATTTTATATAGGTGACGTTCGAGATTACCAAAGCATTCTCAATGCCACACGTGGAGTGGATTTTGTTTTTCACGCGGCAGCTCTAAAGCAAGTGCCCTCATGTGAGTTTCATCCTATGGAAGCCGTGAAGACGAATGTTGTTGGTACTGAAAACTTGCTTGAGGCTTCAATCCAAAATGGCGTTAGAAGGATTGTTTGTCTAAGTACCGATAAAGCTGTTTATCCAATTAATGCCATGGGTATTTCTAAGGCTCTTATGGAAAAGGTCATGGTAGCAAAATCAAGAAATGTTAATCCAGAAAGGACTGTAATTTGTGGAACACGCTATGGCAACGTTATGGCTTCGCGTGGTTCGGTGATTCCATTGTTTGTTGATCAAATCCGTACAGATAAAGCGATCACAATTACGGATCCTAGCATGACCCGCTTTATGATGACTTTGGAAGATGCTGTAGATTTGGTACTGTTTGCTTTTGAGAATGGAAATAATGGGGATTTATTTGTCCAAAAAGCCCCTGCTGCAACGATTGAAACTCTAGCTCATGCGCTGCTAGGCCTCATGGATAAGCCCAATCATCCCATAAATGTAATTGGTACGCGTCATGGAGAAAAGCTCTACGAAGCACTTCTAAGTAGGGAGGAAATGCTTTGTGCACAGGATTTAGGGGGATACTATAGAGTTCCTCCGGATTTGAGAGACCTTAACTATGGCAAGTTTGTTGAGCAGGGTGACGAGAAAATCTCGCAGATTGAGGATTACAATTCACATAACACAGAGCGGCTAGATGTTAGCGGAATGCAGATGCTGTTGCGTAAACTTGATTTTATTCGTGCCCTCGAGAGGGGAGAATACATGAAACCGGAGGATTAAAAAATGCGAGTACTAGTTACGGGTGCGCGAGGCTTTATCGCGAAGAACCTAATTCAGCATCTTGAGGAGATGGAGGGTGTAGATGTATTGGCATTTACTCGTGCGGATCAAACTAGTGACTTAGAGAAGTTGTTAGATGCAGTAGACTGGGTATTTCATTTAGCAGGTGTAAATAGACCTCAGGATCCTAAAGAGTTTGAGTCTGGTAATAAGGAGCTTACAGAACATTTATGTAATGCGCTTAAGCGAACCAATAAAAAAATACCTATTGTATACAGCTCTTCAATTCAAGCAGAAAAAGAAAATGAATATGGTCTCAGCAAACTTGCAGCTGAGGAAGCTTTGTTAGAATTCAATCGCGAAACTGGAACGCCCATTTATATTTATCGTTTACCAAACGTATTTGGAAAATGGTGTCGCCCTAGTTACAACTCAGTCGTAGCAACGTTTTGTTATAATATCTCACATGGAATACCAATCCAAATAAATGATCCTACCGCTCCAATGCGACTGGTATATGTTGATGATGTGGTGGAAGAGTTTATTGGTCTTTTTGAACAGGACTATGAATCTCATGGTTTGTATAAGGAGGTAGCTCCTGAGTATCAGATTACGGTTGGAGATTTAGCTGATTTAATTGGTAGATTCAAGAATTCCAGAGAGTCTTTGATATCAGAGCGCGTTGGTAGTGGATTAGTTAGAGCAATTTACTCCACATATGTGAGTTATTTATCGCCAGAAGATTTTGCATATCCGGTACAACAATACGGGGACCCGAGAGGGGTTTTTGTTGAGATGCTAAAAACGCAAGATTCTGGACAATTTTCTTTTTTTACCGCTCATCCCGGCGTCACTCGCGGTGGTCATTACCATCATTCCAAAACAGAGAAGTTTTTAGTGATAAAAGGTACGGCATGTTTCCGTTTTCGTCATGTGGTAAGTGGCGAGTACCATGAGCTTCATACCTCTGGCGAGACTCCTCAAGTAGTGGAAACAGTGCCGGGCTGGACGCATGATGTAACCAATACTGGAGATGAAGAGCTTATATGTATGTTGTGGGCGAACGAGATTTTCGATCGTGAAAGGCCAGATACCTACACGTGTGCATTGGTTGATGAAAAGGATGTAACAGAGGAAGTATTATGAGCAAGCTTAAGGTAATGACTGTAGTGGGCACCAGGCCAGAAATAATTCGTTTGTCGCGAGTTATGTCGAAACTCGATGAGCATTGTGAGCATGTGTTGGTTCATACCGGGCAAAACTATGATTACGAACTCAACGAAATTTTCTTCCAGGATCTTGGCCTAAGAAAACCTGATGTTTTTTTGGATGCTGCTGGGGCTAGTGGAGCCGAGACAATTGGTAAGGTCATCATAGCTGTAGACAAAGTATTGAATGATATTCAGCCTGAAGCTTTGCTAGTTCTCGGTGATACAAATAGCTGTTTATCTGTAATTCCTGCAAAGAGAAGAAAAATTCCTATTTTTCATATGGAGGCTGGTAATCGTTGTTTTGATATGCGAGTTCCTGAAGAGATAAATAGAAGAATTGTAGACCATACTGCGGATGTGAATCTAACCTATAGTAGCATCGCAAGAGAATACTTGCTAAGGGAGGGCTTACCTCCAGATAGGGTTATAAAAACCGGTAGTCCAATGTGTGAGGTGCTCGAATATTATAGCAATGGAATTGAAGCATCAGACATTTTGGAGCGCTTGGAGTTGAACCAAGGCCAATACTATCTTGTGAGTGCGCATCGTGAAGAAAATATCGATTCTGACAAGAGCTTTTTGAAACTTGTTGGTTTATTGAATGATATATCTGAAGTCTATGGTCTGCCTGTTATCGTTTCGACACATCCTAGAACTCAAAAAAGGGTCGACGCTATGGGGGTTGAGTTTAATGAAAATGTAAGGCTATTAAAGCCCCTAGGATATAAAGACTATAATAAGCTACAGATTTGTTCGAAAGCTGTGCTATCTGATAGTGGAACTATTACAGAAGAAGCATCAATCATGAACTTCCCTGCCGTAAATATTAGGGAGGCCCATGAAAGACCAGAGGGTATGGAAGAGGCGTCTGTGATGATGGTTGGTTTGGAATCCGAACGAGTAATGCAAGCGTTAGTAATACTTGAATCTCAAGCACGGGGAGAGTCTAGAGATCTGCGAATTGTGAAAGATTATGAGGTGCATAATGTTTCAGATAAGGTTGTTAGGATCATCCATAGTTATACAGACTATGTTAAGCGCGGTGTATGGAAACAGTATTGAGGTAAACAAGGTCTGTCAAATATGAAAATACTAATAGTGTCTCAGTACTTTTGGCCAGAGAACATGCGAATAAATGATCTTGTAAGAGATTTAATTGAGCGCGGCCATAAAGTTACAGTATTGACGGGTTTACCAAATTATCCGGAGGGTTCTGTATACGAGGATTACAAGTCTAATCCTGCTAGTTATTCTAACTTCCACGGTGCAGAAATAGTTAGGGTGCCAATGGTAGCAAGAGGTAGCAATAATTTGTCGTTGATCCTTAATTATATTTCATTTCTAGTTAGTGCTTCTGTTATTGGGCTTTGGCGAGTGAGGTCATCTAAATTTGATGTGGTTTTTTCTTATGCGGTTTCACCTATTCTCTCTTCTATTCCTGCGGTGCTCCTGGGTAAGAGAAAGGGAATTCCTGTTTATATTTGGGTTTTGGATTTGTGGCCAGAAACATTAAAAGCTGTAGGCGTTGTAAAGAGCAAGAAAGTGCTAGATTTAGTTGGAGTGGTTGTCAGATGGGTCTACGACAGATGTGATTATATTCTAATGCAATCAAGAGCTTTCGAGAAAAGTGTGCTTAGATACTCAAGCGACTCTGCTGATCCTGGGCGACTAATATATTTCCCAAGTTGGGCCGAAGATGACTTCTTGGGAGAAATATCTACTGAGTCAGCAATTTTGAAGCCAGATAGCAAGGTATTTACAATCGTGTTTGCTGGAAACTTGGGAGAGGCTCAAGATTTTCCCGCTGTGCTTGATGCCGTGGAAGCCACGAAACATTTGCCTGTGCGTTGGGTATTTGTTGGCGATGGTCGAATGACCGACTGGATTAAGAGTGAGGTTGCAACCAGGCAGCTAGAAAACGTTTTATTGCCGGGAAGACATCCTGTGTCCGCAATGCCTCCTTTGTTCAAAGCTGCAGATGCGTTACTAGTTTCGCTAAAAACAAATGAAATATTTGGCATGACAATTCCTGGTAAGGTTCAAACATATTTGGCTTCTGGGAAGCCGATATTGGCGATGATCGATGGAGAGGCATCTAAAGTGGTGAGAGAATCTGGAGCCGGGTTATCTTGCCCATCCGGCGATTCGCAAGGCTTAGCTGATATCGTGCAAGAGTTAGTAGAAATGTCCCCCACTGATAGAGAAAAAATGGGATCATATGGTACAACCTACTACAAAGAGCATTTTGCTAAAAAGTCTGTAATGGATAAATTGGAAGATTTATTCCGTAAAGAAAGAATGGTATCGAGAGTTGGGTAAATGGCATTAGATTTTAGTCGGGTTTCCTATCGTTTTTTTGACGTATTTGCGTCTGCCGTTGGGTTGATTGTGTCTTCACCCCTTCTAATCATCATACTTGTATTGGGATACTTCGATACTGGCTCCCCATTGTTTAGACAAGAGAGGGTTGGGGAGAATAAAAAGCCGTTTACACTAATAAAGTTTCGCACCATGAAGATAGAAACTTTGTCTGTTGCTACTCATTTGACGGATTCCTCAGCTGTTACACCGTTGGGTAAATTTCTGCGCTCTAGTAAATTAGACGAATTACCTCAGTTGTGGAACGTTCTTCGAGGCGATATGAGCCTTGTAGGGCCGCGCCCAGGTTTGTTTAATCATGAGGAGCTTTTGAGTGCGCGAGATAAATTGGGAGTTTTCGAAGTCAAGCCAGGCATAACAGGACAAGCACAGGTAAGTAATATAGATATGTCCACCCCCGAGCTTCTAGCTCAGACAGATGCTAGGATGATCAGAGATATGAATCTTAACAATTATTTCAAATTCATTATGATGACTCTACTTGGGAAAGGAGGGGGAGATAGAATAAAGTAGAAACTTGCCTGATGATTTTTCTAATTAAGTCCAATCTTTTCTGTCATGCATCTTTCCAATTGCTGGCTAAAAAACGACCTGTTAAAATTGTCCAGTCCAACAGTAAATCATATTTATCTGTTCTCACCCCCCC
>JAKSAW010000204.1 GCA_022361455.1 Pseudomonadales bacterium
CAGGGATCGAACCTGTGACCCTCGCCTTGTAAGGGCGATGCTCTCCCAGCTGAGCTAACCACCCGAGAAGTGCGCGCCATTTTACGGTTTTTTAGCAAGGTGTCAAACGTTTATGTAAAAAAACTGCAAAAATCCTGCTACCGTAAAAAACCTTTACGGGTTAAGGAGTTACCGTAACCCTTATAGGTTAGTGGCGTTCTCCTGAGCCCCTGCCATAGCAGCGTTTGTGGCGCCAGAATCTTTAAAGATAGACGATATAATCACTTCTACCACCGCATCACTCTGAGCCAGTGTTTCTTCAGCTGATAACGGCTCGATGTCGTACAGCGTTTTCACCAATGGCGACAATGAAAAGAAGTGAGATGCAGATGCCGAGATCATCATAATCAACTGTGGAAATGGGATCGGCTTGAGCCAGCCCTCTGATGCACCTTCGAGGTAAACATCATAAAAAGCCTGTTGCACCGGCTTAACCAACTCATTGGCCAACCACTCTAAGCGTTCAGTTTGCTGCGCACCTTCGCGCATTAAAAACTGACCAAACTCAGGATGCTTAGAACAGAAGCTCACATAGTGACGCACTGCTTCCACGATAAAACCTTTCTTATCATGGGTAGGCAGATCATTAACCACTTGGGTGAATTCTTTATCCAATTGATTAAACAAGCGCGTTACGGTTGCTTTCCAAAGCGCTTCTTTGTTTTTGAAATGATAGTGGATCAGCGGTTGCGTGATACCCGCTACCTTGGCTATTTGTGTGGTTGATACACCTTCGAATCCCCTCATTGCGAACAGCGAAAGTGCCGCAGATAAAATTCGATCCCGTGCATCAGGGCCTTTTTCTGGAGTGAAAGTTAGCCCAGGTGAAGATTGCTCCATCGCAGTCATGGTAAGCCACCCTATTATCGTTTTTATTCTTAAAGTGCTTTGTCGTTTATATTTATTGTTGTCGTTTAAGCCAGATCTCAGTCGCGGAGTACAGCACTGGAGGACATTAAATAAAATCCCGACTTACAAAAGCCTAAGTGGACAAGTATTGTCCAGGAAAACCATCGTACCAGCTTTTCGAAGCGTTAGACAAGCCGTAAAGCGGCATAATCCGTGGGTTTACAAGGTAATAAGCGATACTGAGAACCAGTCGGATAATCAGAAGAAAGGCTGTTTTTTAGTCCTTAAGATTAGAACCCTAGGAAAACTTCAACTCATTCAAGATCTTACAACCAAAGCCAGTGCCTGCTCGGCCAAGCCATCCATATTCAAAGAACCTGTTGGATCGTACCAGAAATGTGACCAAGCTAAGGCCCCAGTTAAAAAGCGACGCATAATGAAAGTATCGACATGGTTAGGAATTAAACCAACTGCTTTGCCTTCTTCTAAGGTTTTGAGCCACATCTGTTCGTAACGGTCGCGTAATTCGAGGATTTCTGTTTGGCTGTCCGGCTTTAAGCTACGCCATTCATTGGTTAATACCGCCATGGCTTCGCCGGTGTCACCATTGATGGAAACAAGCTCCGCACGAATCAGCGCTAGCAATCTATCACGAGGGCTGTCTGCGGCCTCCAACTCCAAACGCATTCTTTCCGTATTAAAAAGAATCACCTCAATCATGACATGACGTAGGATTTCTTCCTTGGTTTTAAAGTGATGAAAAATGCTACCGGATTGAATACCAACCTCTGTGGCTAAATCACGCACTGTGGTACGTTCAAAGCCTTTGTTTCTAAACAAATGGGCAGCCGCGGACAAGATCCGGCCTCTTGGTGAATCATCCAAACCATTGGGAATCTGTTGTATTGCCTGCGTCATTTTTCTTCCTTCACATTATTCAGGGCGCGTTTGTACCTGATCGTTGCCGAGGTGTCTAGCTGCGAAATTTTCTTGGCTTTTAACATCGCATTGTCCAAATCGGCACTTTACAAACCAAGCGCTTGCTTGGTAGCTTAATACAACCCAATGCGAAGGGCCAGTGGTAATCAATCTTTAGCCAACTGGAAACACTTCGAATAGCGGCTAACCTCATGAAATTTGAGATAAAACTAGATACTCATAGGACAAAGCGCTAACACGCTAGGGCTCGAGATGACGACAGACAAGACTATTAATATCGGCTGCGCGGCAGCTTTTTGGGGCGATACGGAAACCGCCGCAGGGCAACTGATCGAATCAGGTAAGGTTGATTATGTGGTGTTTGATTACCTAGCTGAGATCACTATGTCGATCATGGCTGGCGCCAAGATGAAAGATCCCAATGCAGGTTTCGCAACGGACTTTGTATATCGCGTTATGTCACCTCTGCTACCTAAAATTGCAGAAGACAACGTTAAGATCGTTACCAACGCAGGCGGCGTTAACCCCCTCTCCTGTCAAAAGGCATTACAAGAACTTATCGAAAAAGCGGGCTTAGATTTAAAAGTCGCCGTGGTGCTTGGCGATGATTTAATTCCTCAAAGATCGGCCATGGATGAAATGGGTGTCAAGGAAATTGGCACCGACAAGCCATTACCGCCCATGGTAGTCAGCATGAATGCTTACTTAGGTGCCAAGGGGCTAGTGGACGCTCTAGCCGCCGGAGCGGATATCGTGATTACCGGACGTGTCGTAGATAGCGCTTTGGTATTGGCGCCATTGATTCATGAATTCGATTGGTCCTTCGATGACTACGATAAGTTAGCGGCAGGATCATTAGCAGGTCACATCATTGAATGTGGCGCACAATGCACTGGTGGTAACTTTACCGATTGGGAACTAGTGCCTGATTTCGACAATATGGGCTTTCCTATTATCGAGTGCGTCGAAGACGGTAGTTTCATTGTCACTAAACCAGAAAACACTGGTGGTATTGTTACCACTGCCACGGTCGCTGAACAAATGGTTTATGAAATTGGTGACCCCCGCGCTTATTACTTACCGGATGTGGTTTGCGACTTCACCAATGTCACCCTTGAACAACTTGCTGATAATCGCGTGCTAGTTAAAGGCGCAACGGGTCACGGCCCAACCGATCAATATAAAGTATCCGCCACTTATCCCGATGGCTTTCGCGTTACCGCTAGTTTCTTGATGGGCGGAATCAATGCAGACAAAAAAGCGCAGCGCGTTGCAAACGCGTTAGTCGCTAAATCTTCACGCTTATTCAAGAAAAAAGGCCTAGGTGAATTTAAAGATGTATCCATCGAGCTATTAGGATGCGAAGCCACTTATGGTGCCCAAGCGCAACAACATCCCCGTAGAGAAGTCGTGGTAAAAATTGCCGCAACTCATCCCAATAAAAAAGCGCTGGAGTTATTTTCCCGAGAAATCGCGCAAGCGGGTACTGGTATGGCACCAGGTTTAACTGGCATTGTCGGTGGTCGACCTAAAGTATCGCCGGTGATTCGTTTGTTTTCTTGCTTGGTACCCAAAGAAACACTCTCGGTATCAGTCAATCTCAATGGAGAGGTTTCTGATGCAGAGGTCAATACTAGCAATCACTTTTCAGAAAGCGCAATCGAACCGCAACCCAGTTTAGAAACAGCGACGGGCGACATTAGCGTACCGCTTGTAAAGCTTGCTTATGGTCGTAGTGGCGATAAAGGCAACCATGCCAATATCGGTGTCATCGCACGCGATGAATCCTATCTACCCTTTATTCGTGCAGCTGTTACCGAAGCGAGTGTCGCTCAATATTTTGCTCACACCCTAGATTCAGTCACTGGCAAAGTAACCCGTTGGGAATTACCCGGCAGCAACGCATTCAATTTCCTATTGGAAAATAGTTTGGGCGGCGGTGGAATCGCTAGCCTAAGAATAGATCCACAAGGAAAAGCGTTTGCTCAACAGCTATTAGAAATGCCTGTTCCAGTCACCCAAGCCATTGCTGACGAAGTCGGCGCTTAATGGTTAATTCAGTAGAAAGGAATTAAACATGGGATATAAATCCGTTTTTTCACCTACCTTGTTTGAAGGTAAAACCATTATCGTAACCGGTGGTGGTAGCGGTATTGGCCGATGTAATGCGCATGAAATTGCCTCGCTTGGTGGGCACGTTGTATTGGTTGGCCGGAAGCTAGACAAACTGCAGTCGGTAGCTGCTGAAATTGAAGAAGATGGTGGCAGTGCGTCTTACCATACTTGCGATATTCGCGATGAAGAAGCCGTTAAACAAACGGTTGCTGATATTGTAAAAGATCACCCCCATATTTACGGCCTAGTTAACAACGCAGGCGGTCAGTTCCCCTCGCCTCTAGCGGCTATTAATAAAAAAGGCTGGGACGCGGTTATTAATACCAACCTAACCGGCGGTTTCTTAATGGCCCGCGAAGTATTCACCCAAAGCATGAATCGACACGGTGGCTCAATCGTTAACATCGTTGCTGATATGTGGGGCGGTATGCCAGGCATGGGGCACTCAGGTGCAGCTCGCGCAGGCATGGTGAACTTTACTCAGACCGCAGCGTTTGAATGGGCCAACTGTAACGTTCGAGTGAATGCGGTTGCACCTGGTTGGATTCGTTCCAGTGGCATGGATACCTATGATTCCGGCATGCAAGCGGTTTTAAAAACCTTGAGCGATGCAGTGCCTTTAAAACGGATGGGTAACGAAGCAGAAGTCAGTGGCGCAATTTGCTTTCTATTGAGTGAAGCAGCTGCCTTTATTTCCGGTACCACCGTTCGTATCGATGGCGCTGCGTCTCAAGGCAACCCGGCCATTTTCCCATTGATAGATCATAAAAATTCTAAACCTTACGACGGATTCCACCGCGAAGTGATTCCAGAGATGTTTAAAGATGAGGATGCCGAATAATGCCGGTTATTGAATCACAGATTGATACTTCTTCTGAAGAGTATCAACACAGCTACGAACATATGCTGGGTTTAGTCAGCGAGTTTCGTGGGATAGAACAAAAGGTCGTGGACAAAGCAGAAAAAGCACGGCCAAAGTTTGAGAAGCGCAATCAACTTTTACCACGAGAGCGTGTTGAGCGACTATTAGATCCTGGCTCACCCTTTTTGGAGTTGTTACCACTTGCCGGTTATCAAATGCATGATGACAAAGATGGCAGCGATGCAGGTGGTGGTCTCATCTCGGGTATCGGCTATGTTGAAGGCATTCGCTGTTTAATTAATGCCAACAACAGTGCGATTAAAGGCGGCACCATTTCTCCTGCCGGTTTAAGAAAGTCACTACGAATTCAAGAAATCGCAAAAGAAAACAAGCTCCCTATTATTGCTCTTTCAGAAAGTGGCGGCGCGAATTTAAATTACGCTGGCGAAATTTTTGTTGAGGGTGCACGAGCCTTCGCGAATCAAGCTCGCTTATCCGCTGCAGGTATTCCTCAGATAACGGTGGTTCACGGCAATGCGACTGCTGGTGGTGCCTATCAACCAGGCCTATCTGACTACATGATTGTGGTACGCAACAAAACTAAAATGTTTTTAGCTGGGCCACCACTACTCAAAGCCGCCACCGGCGAAATTGCTACCGACGAAGAATTAGGTGGCGCAGAAATGCATGCCTACACAGCTGGTACTGCAGAATACTTGGCGGAAAACGATGCTGATGGCGTGCGCATGGTACGGGACATTATGTCCAAGCTTACTTGGAATGAGAATGTGCCTTACATGCCAGCAAAAGAATTTAAAGAGCCACGCTACAGCCAAGATGAATTACTTGGCTTAATTCCAACTGATGCGAAGAAACCCTACGACTGTCGAGAAGTCATCGCTCGGATAGCGGATGATTCTGATTTCCTCGATTTCAAAAACGAATTCGATAGCCAAACTGTTTGCGGATGGTTAAAAGTCGAAGGTTATTCTGCGGGTTTTATTGGCAACAATGGCCCCATTACTCCTCAAGGGGCAGCTAAAGCAGCGCAATTCATTCAACTATGTGATCAAAGCCAAACACCTATTTTCTTCTTCCATAATACCACTGGCTTTTTAGTGGGAACGGATCCAGAAAAAAATGGTGTGATTAAACATGGTTCCAAAATGATTCAAGCTGTTGCCAACGCTCGCGTCCCTAAGTTCACCGTCGTGATTGGTGGCTCCTATGGCGCAGGAAATTATGCCATGTGCGGCCGTGGTTTAGACCCACGTTTTATTTTTGCTTGGCCAAATAACAAGACTGCCGTTATGGGTGGTGCCCAAGCCGGTAAGGTGCTGCGGATTGTCGCTGAACAAAAGCAACGGGCAATGGGCATGGAACCAGACGAAAAAGTCTTGGAAATGTTGGAGCAATCCACCGCAATCAATTTAGACAAACAATCAACAGCTTTATATGGCACCGCGCATCTATGGGACGATGGATTAATCGACCCAAGGGATACACGTAAAGTACTTGCTTATGTGATGTCCGTTGCGCGCGAAGCAGACGCAAGAAAATTACAACCCAATGCGTTTGGTGTTGGCCGTTTTTAAAATTCTAATAGAAGGTAGGGAAAAATGATCTTTACTCCAGAACATGCGGAATTACGCCGTACCGTTAAAAACTTTATAGAAAAAGAAATTAATCCCAATGTTGAGCGATGGGAAGAACACCCACCATTTCCCGCGAAAGAAGTCTTTATGAAAATGGGTGACTTAGGCTTACTGGGTGTTAGCAAGCCGGAAAAATACGGCGGAATGGGCTTGGACTATTCCTACAATTTAGTCGTAGCTGAAGAACTCGGTTATGCACATTGCGGCGGCGTTCCGCTAGCAATTGGTGTACAGACAGATATGGCAACGCCTGCATTGGCTCGTTTTGGCAGTGAAGAATTATGTAATGATTATTTAGTACCAGCCATTAAAGGTGAAATGGTCGCTGCAATCGCTGTCAGTGAACCTGGTGCCGGATCTGATGTTGCCAACATAAAAACCAAAGCGGTTAAAGATGGCGACGACTATGTCATCAACGGCACCAAAATGTGGATAACTAACTCTACTCAAGCAGATTTTTTCTGTTTATTAGCGAATACGAGTGACGATGCCAAACATAAAAACAAATCATTGATCATCGTTCCTGCCAGCGCAGAAGGCATCAGTTTCTCTGAAAAGCTAAATAAACTTGGAATGCGCTCTTCAGATACAGCCCAAGTATTTTTCGACAATGTTCGCGTGCCACAAAAGAATCTCATTGGCATTGAAGGTCAAGGCTTCATGATCCAAATGATGCAGTTCCAAGAAGAACGCATGTGGGGAGCTGCGAACGCTGTCGGTGGTTTGCAGGCGGTTATTAACGCAACCATTGAGTACACCAAGGAACGCGAAGCCTTTGGTGCACCGTTAATTGACAATCAATCTATTCACTTCCGCCTAGCGGAACTACAAACCGAAGTCGAAATGCTTCGAGCCTTAGTTTATTCCACCTGCGAACGTTACATCGCTGGCGATAACCCAACGGAAGTTCTTAAGCTAGCGTCGATGTGTAAACTCAAGGGCGGACGCTTGGCACGTGAAGTGAGTGACTCCTGTTTGCAATACTGGGGTGGCATGGGCTTTATGTGGGACAACTTAGTATCTCGCTCCTATAGAGACAGCCGCTTAGCTTCCATTGGTGGCGGAGCAGACGAAGTTATGCTCGGCATAATTTGTAAAACCATGGACATTCTTCCCGGTAAGAAAAAAGACTAAAAGGAAACGGCTATGCAACTGCCAGATACCGAAACTCTAGTGCTAGCCCAAGATGGGCACTCACTTTATGTCACGTTAAATCGCCCAGAATCTCGCAATGCCATGAGTCTACAAATGGTGAACGAGCTAATGGGTGTATTCGACGCCATTGAAAATGAAGAAGAAATCCGCGCCGTGGTGTTGCGCGGTGCTGGCGGTCACTTTTGTGCTGGTGGCGACATTAAGGATATGGCAACCGCCCGCGGTAAAGCACAAGAAGCCAGCGAATCAGGCAAGGATAATCCCTTCTTTGCGCTTAACCGAGAATTCGGCTTCTTGATCACTAAAGCTAACAAAGCACCGCAAGTCGTAGTGGCAGTGTTAGAAGGTGCCGTGTTAGGCGGAGGTTTTGGTTTAGCGTGTGTCAGCGACGTAGCCATTGCTGAACAGCATGCGCAATTTGGATTACCGGAGACTGGCCTGGGTGTTATTCCGGCGCAAATCGCTCCTTTTGTTGTTGAGCGAGTGGGTTTAACCCAAGCACGCCGATTAGCGTTACTAGGCGAACGTTTTAACGGCGAAGAAGCGCTTCGGCTTGGCATCGTTCACTATGTGAAAGAAGGTGAAGAAGAGCTCGCGAAGCAGTTACAAAAAGTGCTTGAGCAAGTCAAACGCTGCGGCCCAGCGGCTAACCGCAAAACCAAAGCATTGATGCACCGTGTTGGACATGAGCCTATGGAAACTTTGTTGGACGATGCTGCGCGCGATTTTGCCGACGCTGTCGCTAGCGAGGAAGGCCTAGAAGGCACCATGGCATTTGTTCAGAAGCGCTTACCAAACTGGGCCCAATAACCGCAGCACCTTGGCATTAAAAGAGATTTAACATGGCGAATAGCAATCAAACTATTTCAAAAATTTTAGTGGCGAATCGGGGCGAGATTGCCGTGCGAGTTATGCGAACCGCACGCAACCTGGGTTACGACACCGTTGCTGTTTATAGCGAAGCGGATGCCAATGCGCTTCACGTTAGTAGCGCCGACGAAGCCATTTGTGTGGGTTCATCGGTGGTAGCGGAATCCTACTTAAAAATCGATAACATTATCGAGGCAGCAAAGAAAACTGGCGCCGACGCCATCCACCCCGGCTATGGTTTTCTTTCTGAAAACGCAGCCTTCGCAAAAGCCTGTGCTGATAACGACATCGTATTTATTGGACCGCCAGCCGGCGCCATCGAGTTGATGGGTAGTAAGCGGCAATCCAAGATTGCCATGGAACAAGCAGATGTACCCTGTATTCCTGGGTACCAAGGTGATGATCAAAGCCTTGAAAATCTAATCGCTAAAGCCAACGATGTCGGCACACCTTTAATGATTAAAGCCAGTGCCGGCGGTGGTGGACGTGGTATGCGGTTGGTCCATGATTTAGCGGATATCGAGGAACAGATTAATTCAGCAAGATCTGAAGCGGAAAATGCCTTTGGTAGTGGCGAGTTGATCCTGGAGCGAGCTGTGCTGAATCCTCGCCATATCGAAATCCAAGTATTCGCCGACAAACAGGGCAATGTAGTTTATCTAGGTGAACGTGATTGCTCTGTGCAACGTCGCCATCAAAAAGTGGTTGAAGAAGCGCCCTCCCCCGCTGTGAGCGAAGAATTGCGGCAACGCATGGGCGAAGCTGCGGTGAATGCGGCAAAGGCCTGTGATTACGTTGGTGCTGGTACTGTTGAATTTTTATTAGCTCCCAATGGCGAATTCTATTTCTTAGAAATGAATACGCGTTTGCAAGTGGAGCACCCAGTCACCGAGCTAGTCACAGGACAAGATTTAGTTGAATGGCAAATCGATGTTGCCCAAGGAGCATCCTTGCCCCTCTCGCAAGACGACATTCAACTCAATGGTCACGCCATCGAAGTTAGACTTTATGCAGAAGACACCACCAATAATTACATGCCGCAAACAGGCACTGTCACTAGTTGGAGAATTCCTAACATAGAAGGTCTCCGAATAGACCACGGCATAAAAGAAGGACAAGAAGTATCGCCTTTCTACGATCCAATGTTGGCGAAGGTGATTACGTGGGGCAAAAACCGACAGGATGCTGTTCGCAAATTGCAAAGAGCACTAAAAGAGCTAGTGATGTTTGGCGTCACCACCAATCAATATTTCTTAGTGGAAGTACTTAACCACAAAGAATTTGTGGCCGGTGATTTCAGTACGGCATTTTTAGGGGAACGTTTTGCAGACAACCCGAGCCTTGCAGAAACCAGCCTATCAACAGAAGAACAGGCCATTGCCACCCTATTACTTCATCAGCATAGCAACGGCGTGGAATCACTGAACCGCTGGCATAGTGCCGCTAATATGGGTCGCTTGGGTAAATTTGGTCTTGGGGAAAAGGTCTATGATGTACGCCTGCAAGCCACCAATCAGCCAGACTGTTTTTCCATCACCGACGAAAATGGTTCAATTACTGTTCAGCTAGGCGCACTAGACGGCACCAGCGCTGTGATTCTGCTAGACGGCATACAGCACAAAGTACCCTATGAGCTTAACGAAACAGGTGTTTCCTTTATTTGGCAAGGCAAACCAGTTTCTCTGATAAATCGTTTGCACGACCCTCAGCAAGGTGCTGATGCAGCAGGTTCAGGTCAGATACGAGCGCCGATGGATGGGGCTGTCGTGGATATTCTCGTTGAAGCCAATCAAGCCGTAAGCAAAGGAACTACGCTTGCTATCTTGGAAGCGATGAAAATGGAGCACCCCATCAAAGCCGATAAAGATGGCGTCGTTTCCAACATTCTCATAGGCGTGGGGGATCAGGTTAAAACCCGAAATCTATTGATAGAAATTGGTGAAGACGCGGGCTAAATTTGCCACAAACTTACCTTTTATGAACTGGCCCTGACAATCGGGGCCTAATTTATTAGAAGATCTTGCTTAGAAAGGATCAACTGGGTAAGGTACGCCTCTGAAAGTGGATAACAAGTCAAATAGCACAAATTACTAATAACTACTTGTAGCATAAGACTCGGACTTGAAGGGCTCGGAGATCATTTCCTTCTGTATTTAGTTTTCCTTTGTTATCAGTAGCTTGTTGGGTGTGATTGGGCGTCCCACTTACTCAACCATTTCATTCAACATCAGCTTGCTATGTGGGGGTAACATGAGCAGCAGTAGCCAACACGAAGATGTGATCACTTGGGGCATGATGCTAAAGAAAGTTCCTGGCATCATGAAAAACGCACCAAAGATCGTTAAAGGACTAAAAACGGGCAACATAAGCGACCCAACTCAAGCCTGCGGTTTAGGCTGGGCATTCGAACTAGCCACCAAAAAGAATCCACGTGGTAACGCACTGCTTTATGAAAATACCCGCTTCTCTTACGACGAAGTCAACCAATGGGCAAACCGTTTTGCTCACTACTTGATTTCACAGGGCGTAAAGAAAGGTGATGTGGTTGGTGTTCTTATTGAGAACCGCCCTGAGCTACTAGTAACTGTGCTGGCAGTTGCAAAAATCGGCGCCGTTAGCGCCATGTTAAACACCTCCCAAACCGGTAAAGTGTTAATTCACAGCTTTAACCTTGTTAAGCCTAAAATGGCTATTATCGGTGACGAGCTAGTTGAAACCTTCGAAGAAGTTCGCAAAGACCTAGACGTTGAAGAAGATCAGGTTTACTACCTAGCAGATACCGACACCACTAAAGATCCTGGTGAAGCACCAAAAACCTATAAAAATCTTGCTACCGAATCTGCCAGCAGCCCAACACACAATCCCGAAACCACCAACCAGGTGTATATGAACGACGCTTGTTTCTATATCTACACCTCCGGTACCACTGGTTTACCTAAAGCAGGTATTTTCAAGCACGGTCGCTGGATGAAGGCCTACGGCGGTTTTGGTATTACCTCTTTAAGAATGACATCGAAAGATACGCTCTACTCCACGCTTCCTCTCTATCACGCGACTGGCTTGGTAGTATGCTGGGGTTCTGCGATAGCGGGCGCGTCTGGTTTTGCTATTCGTCGTAAGTTCAGCGCCAGTAACTTCTGGAAAGACACTCGCAAGTTTAACGCTACTGCGATTGGCTATGTTGGTGAGTTATGCCGTTATTTAGCAGACCAACCAGAACGTTCTGATGACGGTGATAACCCTGTTAAGAAAATGGTGGGTAATGGTTTACGCCCCAACGTTTGGAAACCTTTTAAGAAGCGTTTCGGTATAGAGCACGTTTGTGAACTCTATGCAGCTTCCGACGGAAACATCGGTTTCACCAATATTTTCAACTTCGACAATACCGTTGGCTTTTCTCCTGTGCCTTGGGCGCTTGTTAAGTATGACAAAGAGAAAGATGAGCCAGTTCGTGGTTCCGACGGTTTCATGGTGAAAGCCGATAAAGGCGGAAAAGGTCTATTGATCGCGAAAATCGATGAGAAAGCGCCTTTAGATGGTTACACCGACCCAGAAAAAACCAAAAAAGTGATCATGAGTGATGTTTTCGAAAAAGGTGATCGTTGGTTTAATACTGGCGATATGCTTCGGGACATTGGGTTTGGTCACTGCCAATTCGTAGACCGACTTGGTGATACTTTCCGTTGGAAAGGCGAAAACGTTTCTACCACTGAAATAGAAAACATTACCTCTAACCATGCGCAAATTTCTGAAGCCGTTGTTTACGGTGTAGAAATTCCAAATACCAATGGTCGTGCGGGTATGGCTTCTATTACACCAGCAGTGCCTGCAGAAGAGCTTGATTTTAAAGATCTATATAGCTATTTCCGCGAGGCAATGCCTGCGTACGCGATCCCGCTTTTCCTGCGTATTAAAACGCAAATGGAAACAACTGGTACCTTTAAGTATCAAAAATCTAACTTAAAAGAAGAAGCCTACTACCCAGAAAAAACTAATGGTGAGCCTGTTTATGCAGTGCTACCAGGTAGTGATACTTATGTACTAGTAACGGATGAAATTTTGGCTGGCATTGACGGTGGCGAGTACCGCTACTAATTCAAAATAGCCATATAAGTTCTAGTTCTTTAGAACTCTAAAAAAGGCGAAGGTGACACTTCGCCTTTTTTTGTCTA
>JAKSAW010000080.1 GCA_022361455.1 Pseudomonadales bacterium
AGGACTATTGGGATCTCTTCTAAACGCTACTCTAACTACATTAGTGCTCACTTCGGAAGAAACGGGATTTCTCCTACTACCAGTATTTGTAAATCCTTCACCTATTCTACTACCATAATCGAAATCTAACTCTAAATAATCTGAACTAGAACTAAAATGAGCTTCTATTGTCGACTTATGATGATTAAACGCTTTATTAACAGCATCAGCATGTATTGCGTCGGAGTCAAACTTTAATGCTGATCTTGATTGTGGCATAGTCGGGTGATTACCCATAACCCTTTGCTCCATCTCAGCCATACTGAGATGAGAACCATGTCTAGCCTTCGAATGACCACCCAATAATTCTTCAACATCAAGCATTATCTCGTTCTTTCTTCCTGTTGAAAGATATTCCAAAGCATCTGTGTTGCGTCTTAAGGTATCATCTGCACCCAATTCATTTAGGGTCTTCCAGGAATCTACCAATGAAGGATCGTTTACGAAAGCCTCTCTAAAATCCTCATTAACTTCAGCATCCCTTAACAGCTTCTCACGCAATTGTGGATCATCAATACGTGCAAGCAATTGATTAAATCGCTGCGTCATGATGTCACAGGCACTGTTAGCATTATGAACCCATAGACCGGGTTCTTCGATGAAGTATGTATGATCGTTAGCGACAGTAAGATTGAATACTTGCGCTTCTTTATCGATTTTGGAGACACCTTTGATTAGAGTGTCGCCAGTATTCGTCGCTACAGCATTACCAAACTCTAACTCACTTGCTTTTACCCAGCCCTCACCTTGCACCCAGAAAGGGTGCTCTTCAGTCGTGTAGATAATATTGGTACCCACTATAACCATATAGTAGGAAGATACACTTCGAGAATGAAGCTTGGTGATCGGATTGAAGTTATCAGTGTAAGTAACGTCGTGACGAGATAAAACTAGATCGTTTACATCAAGATCTTTTATTGGCACCAACCCACTATCAGTAACGACTTCCGTGTCGCCTAGGAATGAGGAGCATCCCGAGCCGGTATCATTCCCACCCCTATCAGGCAGTTTGGGAAGGTTAGCTAAGCGGTTTACTACCTTTAACAAAACAGCTGGACTTAGGTTTTCACCGAGCACTTGCCCTTTTTCGAATGCAGTTCCACTTATGAGCTTAACGGCGTCATTTTTTAACTCGTCAGCGATTATTTCTAGGGTTTCTTGTGGTCGTTCAACTAAGTTAACAACAAGTTCCCCAACCTGCTTTGCTGTCTCAATAGGACTCCATAGCATGGCGATAAAGTCTCGACCTTGCTGTTTGAAACCCTCGTAAAGTCCCTTGGTAAACTCTATAGCGTCATCTATAAAACTGGTATCTTGGTCGTCGCCATCGCCGTCTCCATCAGATACAGCGCCACCAGAATCGCCGCCAGATGAATTGTCATTCCCACCATCTGAGTCTCCTCCAGAACTATTATCCGAATCACCGCCGCCACCTATTGGGCCGGAGCTAGAATTGTCGTCACCAGTAGATGAGTCATTATTACTTCCAGAATCACCGCCCTGACCATCATTACTCGTACTATCTTGATTGGTAGAATCGTTATTAGAGGAATCATTACCATCAGAGCTGTTACCATTATTTCCAGAGCCACTACCATTACCCTGTGATCCGTTATTCCCCGAACCGCCAGTGTTACTCGAGCCATAACCTGCAACTTGAGCGGATATTTCAGCACTTTGTTCTCGTACATTATCGCCGAAGCTTTTATAGCCAATGGTTAACGCCAACGCTATCGCTAGTATTATCGGAATATATTCAACAATTGACGCGCCTGTAATGAATCTGCGATTACTTATCATGATGTTCCCTTATACTTTCTAGACGCCAAGTTTCTTTGACGACATAAAATCCATGTATTTAGATTAAAGGTAAGAAATGTTTTGCTAGATAAATGATCAAATATTTTTCAGCTGTCTTTTTTTAGAAAGATAATATTTTCCCAACTACGCGTTATAGCTGGCTCAAGGTGGGATATTTTTCCTGGTAAAGTTTCCGCGATTAGGGACATAACATCACCTTCGCTTGTTCTAGCAATAAAGATTTTTATATCCTTTGATTCTTTACTCTCTACGCTTAGATCAACCTCATAACCGAGCAGCACACCTCGACGTTTTAAGCTAACTCCTCGAATTGGAGGCTCTACGCCATACTTCTTTGCGACAGACTCAATTACGCCTAATGAATATGCTCTCATGTCCAATGCATTTTTCGGCATTTCTTCATTTGGAAAATGCAAAACGCTAATGTTCGCAGGCGGGTAGTAAAATTCTGGCGTTGCGTAAACAAACACCCTATTTCCATTTTTCCAAGTTACTCGCCAATCCCATGCAGGATCTGCATCCACCGCAATTTGATAATTATCAACTCTTATTTTTCGATATTCCCTCGAATCATTTGCCCAAGAAAATTGAGCAAACAAAATCGCTATCAACAGTATTGATATTTTGCTTATGCTCCTCATAGCAAACCACCAATGTGAGATAGATAAGGAACTAAAAAGACAAAAGATAATGCTGACATTCCTTTAAAGGTATGAAGCACCTTGAACGCCCTCTTAATATCAAGTTTGACAAAAAGAAAGCAAAGAAACCACGCTATGAAATATGAGGCCAATAACCGTCCGGTAAGCTCACCCAAAAAATATGCGTCCATTCAAGACCTCTTAATTAAATATAACGATAAAAATATTTTCCCAGGCAGATAGATTTGGCTAGCTTATTCGTCAACCCAAATATATCTGCTATATGCTAATTCCATTAAACGACCACTAAACAACTGCATGAAAGGACCACTACGAGTTATTCTCTTCGATGCTTTTTTCAAAAAACCACCAAACATACAGCCTGATTTAGACCTTGAATTGACCGTGAGAGTGGCTAACGCAGACCTTCTTCGTTATTAGGAATACGTATCTCTTGCAAAAAATACGACTGCTTATCATGTGGCACTTCAAATTTTTTTTTGCTTGATGAAAAGCTAGAAGAAGCAAATATTGCAAACAACACACATAGTACGAAAACAATGATATTGGCTCTATTGTTCATAACATCACACCCAAATTGACTATGGCGCATTTAACAATCTCACTTGTGAATTGCGCCATAATCTATCTCCCTATCTAACAACCTGGACTTCCACTCGTCTGTTCATTTGACGGTTTGCAGGCGTATCATTCGTAACTTTAGGCTCTAAAGGTCCTTTACCATGCAAAGATACTTGTAGCGGCTTGTCTTCAAACGCATCCTGAAGAAAGCTAGCAACCGATTGGGCTCTTTCAGAAGACAAACCCATGTTGTATTCAAGCGATCCTAGGTTGTCTGTATGACCAATTACTTTTATTTCAGAGACACTCTGGCTTGCTAGAACTTCTACCAAATTTACTAAGCTCTGTAGGCCAACTTCGTTCAATTGACTACTATCAAAATCGAAAAGCACGCCGGGCATATCGACTTTATTTCCTTCGTTTAATTGCTTTTCAATATCTTGAATATTGACGATAGATTGCTCCGGTGAAATCTCAGACTTTACTTGATGAATAATGCTTCTTGGATGCTCGCCGATATCCACAACATATATCGCCAGGTGAATAGTTGATAGCTTGTCTTTCTTTGAGGCCAGCATGTAGTATTGATGGGCGCTATCGCCTGAAACATAGTTGCTTAGAAATAACTGCCAGCCAGCAATATCACCGCAATCTAGCCGTTGACACTCATTTTCAATCGACATCCCATCAGCAAGAATTCGTTTCTTAATGCTTTGAAAGACATTGAGTGCACTCTGATTCCTGGCATGGTCATAAACTGCCTCATGAAGGCTACCCGGTATTTCTTTTAAGTTGACCGGTGAATAGCCTTCTTGATCTTCCTCTTGCGTTCCATCGAGATAATTAATCGGAGAGTAAACCAGCTCGTGATGATCGTGTTTCTTGTCTCTTTCGAAGACAACCTTAGCGGAATTAAAAGTAGGAATGTCTACGGCATGAGCAGAAGCCGTGAACAGGGCCATACATGACACTGCCAATTTAACAATCAGCGCGCTTAGACCAACGTCACAAGCTAGTTTTAATCTAAGAAACATCTATAAGCCTCATTATTTAAAAACAGGGATACACCCTCAACCATTTCCTTTGTCATTACTTTAGACAGGAACAACACATAGTTTTTATGAAAATCTGGGTCATTTTTTTTGGAAGCTTTTCGATACTCAGCTAAGTAATGGCGAATATGCTCTTCACGAAAGGATTTAGCATCCAACGTACACCCGAGTATCCCCGAGTGCTTTCCCTTAGCTTCCATAGCAGAAGTCACGTCATTTAGTTTTTTGAAAAACCTCATCACTGCTGAGTTCATTTTCTTATGGATAAATAACTTTGATCCCTGTTGATCACCAGACCCATCTAACGCCATGAGTGTATCCCCAGCCGTAGCAATCAAATGCATCATCTCCCTGTCTACAGAGTTCTTTAGCTTCTCGTAAACAATTTCATTTTGTGACAAACAAAACCCGCTATTGGCGAAAATCATTAAAAAAACGACGACCATTCTTTTCATAATTGGCTCTATCTAGTTCCGTAAGTTGGTGCAGTTTCTGTTTTCACAGCGTACCGGGCTTTGCATTCGGATAACCGAATCTGAAGAAATGGGTATAAAATATTCGCCATCGTCGGCAAAAAACGTGGTTCGATTTCGACAAGCTCTCCAATGAGGACTGCTATTACCGAATCGTGTAAAATAGGTATAAATCAATCGGCTTACAAAGGGCGTTGTCATAGAATGACACCAATGAACCCTGACTTTCAGGAGATTAGCGTCCTGCACATTGATATTGACGTTTTCGCCACGGGTATTCACTCTTCGAGTAACTGCAGATCGAGCATTTAGATTGTCATTCGGAATCTGGCGTATATTGCGACGCGTTTGCAGGTCATACTGGTTGACCGAAAATTGGTTGAATATCTCTCTAGTTGGATTTAGTACATCCACACGCACCCCACCCCAGCGTTCGGGCCAGTTAAAGTGCTGAACTCTAGTGCGAACAACAGCTCGTGCATATCGAGCAATACCTCCACCACTACCCATCTCTAGTGGAGCCATACCTTCGACAACTTTTTCTCTCATGGGTCGTTCAAAGCCATTTTGCAACGCGCCTTCACGAGCAGCTCTAAACGTCGCATCATCTAGGGTAAATGATGCCTTATAAATCATCGCGACCTCGAACATACCGAAGGTAAGCAACATCAATGACACAAACACAACAATGTACTCAACCATTGCTTGTCCAGCTTGACGAGGAAGGCTTGACAGGGTCGTTTTGCTCATCGTTTTTGAGCGACAGCGCCAATTAATTTTTGTTTGTGACTTTCTAGCGCGATATATTCAAAGCTATTGGACTCAAACTCGACCTGACCTTCTTCGAGAATCTTAATTGCCTGTTTAACTCGAACCAAAGCCAGATTGTTCCATGCTTTTACATCATTTGGTTTAAGCGCTAGCGCTTTCTCATACCTTAATATGGCGGCATCCAACTGATTAACTCGTACATACAGATTACCCAAGCGCATATGAGGCTCATACAGCTTTGGATGCTTGCGTGATATCTCTAAATAGAGAGATTCAGACTGAGTGAATAAGCCCTGATCATAATATTGCTTGGCCATCTCAAACTTTTTTTGCAGTGGATTATACGTATCCTTTTGGCCACTTGTGGTGGCACAGCCTGATAACAATGCACATAGGCATAAAAACGATATCAATCTCATAGCATTACTCACATTTCATATATAACCATCATGGCGATGGGAAACGCCAAGATGGCAAAGGTCATGGGGAAGATAAAAGCTACCAACGGAAAGATAAGCTTAACTGGCGCTTCCATTGCTAGTTTCTCAGCTCGTTGGAAGCGTTCTGAGCGACGCTGTTCAGCTTGTGCTGACAAGCTTTTTGAAATGCTGGCACCACTACGCTCTGATTGAGCCACCGAAATGGTAAATGCCGAGACTTCTTTAAGCTCCAATCGATTTGCCATTTCTTTTAGGGCATCAGCTCTTGGCATGCCAGCTTTCATATCGCGTTGAACACGGGAAAACTCGTTCTTCAAAAAGCCATCAGGCCCTTTACTAACAGACTGCGCTATCGCACCTGACATATTCATTCCGGCCTGCACAGCCATATTCAAGAAATCTAGGTAGGTGGGTAACTCTTTGCAAATGAGTTTTTCACGTTTTTTTCTTCGATCGTGAAGTGACATAAGAGGCATCAACCATCCCAGCATGAAACCTACTGTATATAGAAACCAATCATTCATTTCCAAAGTATCTAGAATGAAGAACGCAACGCCCAACATCATAGTGCCAGTCACGACCTGCAAACCAAATAATTGTGAAGGCATGAATAAATAATCTAAACCAGACTTCTTCAACAGCGTCGCGTACTTCTCGAGCATCGAAAGCGGCAATCGCTCTCCAAAGTGATAGGCAATAATTCTTACGATCGGCCAGACATACATGGCAAGCTTAGGAAGCGGGTCCATATATTCCCTGTCGTCATCAGGCACTTCCTTTTTAATCCTGTGCATAGACACAATGATTAATATCATCGCAAGGAAAAATCCTAGAGCGGCAACGAGCTTTAACGAATCATTATCTAATTCCATAATTTATACATCTATGTTGACGATTTTACGGATAAAGAAATAGCCGATGGCGGTAAAAACGGCACAGAAAGCACATACACCCCAACCATAGGGATCGGTCCATAGTTTGGACATGGCTTCTTCTTCAAATTGAAATAGCGCAAACCCAATAATAAAAGGCAGGCCTGTCATAACGATCCCCTGCATTTTACCCTGGGCAGTTAACGCCTTAATTTTCCCTTCCATCTCAATTTTTCGGCGTAAAGTAACTCCTAGCTTTTCGAAAATATCCGCAAGACTTCCACCTATTTCTCTGGAGATCTTCATGGCTGAAGTAACCAATCGCAACTCATCAATAGGCATGCGTTCGTATAGGTTATCTAGCGCCTCAGCAAACGGGACACCAATACGGAACTCACGCAAAAGAAGACCAAACTCCTGAGCGATGGGTCCATCAGATTCATCCACCATAGTTTCAAGAGCAAGGTTAAGATTTGAACCAGATTTCATCATGCCAGCCATCGACTGGAGCGTATCTGGTAATTCATGTAGAAACTGCTTACGTCTGCGATTAATAAGGAACTTATAAAGAAATCTGGGTGCAAAGCCTAAGATGACCGATAGAATTATCGCTATGGGCAACATATCGAAGACCAACCAAAACAGCAAAAACACCACGACAATGATCGATATATTGATCATATAGATCTTTTTCGGATCGATAAAAACGAACATCTCAGTAAAAGTGGTGTCCGCGGTTTCCTCAAAATTTTGTTGATAACGATTAGCGCCCGTTACCAAACGAGGAAACAGGCTCATAAACACCGCCATCACGGCAAAAAACATACTACCGATAGCGACAATCGCTAACTCATTCATGAGTAAAATCCGTTTGGAAGATTGAAATATCGGTTTCTATGCCACGCTTTCTTAAATCCTCGTAAAATTCAGGAATAATGCCAGTGGCCACGAAATCGCCTTGGATCTTACCGTTTTCATCGTAGCCATTTTGCTGAAACTTAAATATTTCAGCCAGCTGTACGACGCCTGATTCGATACCTGATACCTCACAAACACTAGTCACTTTCCTGGTACCACATGAAAAGCGGGTTTGCTGCACGATTAAGTGAACCGCCGAAGATATCTGTTCACGAATCGCTTGAACGGGTAAGTCCATACCAGACATAAGAACCAATACTTCCAAACGACTGATACAGTCTCGCGGTGAATTGGAGTGAATCGTCGTGAGGGAACCATCATGACCTGTGTTCATAGCCTGAAGCATATCCAGCGCTTCACCACCACGACACTCACCTACTACAATCCTATCTGGACGCATCCGTAGGCAGTTCTTCACTAATTGACGAATGGGAATCTCGCCAGTGCCTTCTTGGTTTGCTGGTCTAGTTTCTAAAGACACCAGATTGCTTTGATAAAGCTTTAATTCCGCAGCATCCTCAACAGTCACTATACGTTCGTCATCTGGAATAAAGTTAGATAGAACGTTTAGTAGGGTCGTTTTACCTGAACCCGTACCACCAGAGATAATGACGTTAAGCTTTCGATTGACCGCCTCTTCCAAGAAGGTAACCATATTTTGGTTTACTGAACCGAAGCCCACCAAGTGCTTCGCTGTCAGCCTTTCCTTCATGAACTTACGAATAGTGATCGAAGGACCTTTTAAAGCTAATGGTGGAATAACGGCATTCACACGGGATCCATCTTTCAAACGAGCATCCACCATTGGTGAACTCTCGTCGATACGACGTCCTAATGGCGCAACTATTCGCTCTATCGCCTTAAGCACTGACTCATCATCGGTAAAGTTAACCGATGATTTTACGAGTTTGCCACCCGCTTCATAAAATATCTCGTCATGGGCATTTACCATGACTTCACTCACATCTTCCCGATCTAACAATGATTCCAAAGGTCCTAAGCCAACTGCTTCGGTTAACACCTCGTTAGCGAGGCCTTGTTTATCGATGTGTTTGGGAACATCTGGAAAGTCGGCTATGACTTCTTCAATGGTTTTTTTCGTGAACTTTCTAAGCTCATCATCTTCCATCTTAGATACGTCGGTACGACGTAGATCCATTATCTTGAAAACGCCTAGATGGGTTCTTTTTTTCCAGAAGAGCTTTTCATCTTCTTTCGCTTGATCTTGTTGGATAGCCGACGAATTTCTTTGTTTATTGCCTGCATCACCTTCTAATTGAGATGGTTGTGGACTACTTGATGGTGCACTAGCGCTAGTATCCTGATTGGCAGCATTATGATTCTTAACGGTAATACGATAATCGCCAATAACAACTTCGTCCTGCTCGTTGACAGGGCCGTAGCGCTCTATTTTCTTACCATTAACGCTGACCTTACCGCCAATATCACTCAGATACAGCTCGCCTTCAACCACATCAACTTCTGCGTGATTCTTTGATACCTTCCAGCCCTGTAGAACAATCAAGTTATCCTTTGATTTACCAATGGTAAAACTGGTGTCATTGACCCTGAGGTTTTGGATTGGCTTGCCTTTTAGAGTAGCAACATTAAATTCAAACATGATTTATTCCATCAGGGCGCTATTAACGTCTAATTCGCTAAACGGCTTCTTCAAAGCTTTTCCATATTCAAGCAGTTCGATATTGGATTCAGATTCAGCATTGGTGACTCTAGGTGTTACGAAAATCAAGACTTCTTTATCTTCCACAACATCATTTTCACTAGAGAACAAGCGACCTAGGAAAGGTATATCGCCCAGCAGCGGTACTTTTTGCTTTTGTTTCGACATATTGGCTGCTACCAAACCTGACACCACAATGGTTTGCCCATCTAATACATTCACCACCGATGCCACATTTCGTTTCAGTAGGCCAGGGTTACCTCCCACTTGCACAGAAGGATCCAGATTACTAATTTCTGCCTCTACCAAGGTTTTGATTTGGTTTTTCTCATCAACGAAGGGTTCAATCTTTACGATAATACCGTAGGGTTTAAACTGAACTTCAGGCGTTCCAGTCGCGCCAACTACTTGAAAAGGGAATTCGCCGCCAGCATGAAACTGAGCTTCTTCACCATTTTTCGCAATTAGCTTTGGAGTTGCTAAAATCGATGCATTACCCGTTTCTGCCATCAAATCAATTTGGGAGCTAATCCCCGTAGAGATCCCTGAATACATATAAAATGATTTATCGTTCAGGTCGATAGAGCCTAGGATGTCCGCAGCGACATCACCGGCTGTGGGTGGGTAAATTGCGAAATTTGAATTTGCTCGCCACTTCTTAGCGATACCAACCGCTGGTCCGCCAATCACATTGTCCCAACGTATCCCTAATTTTTCACGATCGGATGTATTGATTTCGACGATGGTAACGTCCAGTCGAACCATTTTTTCATAGTCGAATTCACGAACCTTAACCATGGGAATTGCTAAGGGGAAAACTTGCGATAGCGTTTGGAAGCTTTCAGCGTCTTTTTGGGAAATCTTACCGGTAAATACAATCTTCTCATCTATTTCTTCGACACTTAAGCCGTCTATTGTTTTGGCCAAGGTCTTAGCAAAGCTGAGCTCTTTAGACATGTATTCTTGACGTACAATTACTTGGGTCGCTATTTCTCGTTTGTGGTGCTGCCATATATGAATAGTCGACTCACCGGGCTGTTCAGCAATGATAAGTAATTGGTCATTATCTAGTATTTTGTAGCTAAACGTTTTGGAGTTACCGATAGCGACCTTTTCAATGGAAGGCACCTCGAACACCACGACCTCGCCTACTTTCAATTCAAGCTTGGAAGGCAATTCGCTATATTCGAAGGCAAAAACATGCGAGGAACTCAAAGCCAATAAACAGACAGCTAACCATCGCATCCATATAACATTTCTTAACATCAACTTATCCCTGCTCGCTTTGTTCATTACTAGCCGCATCTGGTGCCTGAGCAGCCCTTTGCTGTGGCTGTTCTAGATAGACAGGACCAGGGACAAATTTTTGGAATTTTTTGACGTTCTTACCTTGATATTTCACGCCCATCACACTGTTGGGCTTGGAAAGCCTTAACTTGAGCTCACCGTCATTGGCCTGGCCTCCCGCAAAGGCCTGAACTAGGCTGGTACTAGCAATTAAGGCGTTACCTTGATAATCAACTGACGCTTTGTCTTCTGGGTTTCGCATTAAGTAGGCCAGCTCAACCCCTTCATTCGTCGCCATTTGACGTGCCGTCATAACCGCTGAAACATCTTCGACATCAACAGCAACGGTAATGGTGTCATAGTCCTTCGTTAAATCTGCGCTTTCGTCGTATAGGTAGTTTGGTTGAGAGATGTTGCGCTGATCCGTTGCCAAAACAACAACCTTCTCTAGTAGCAGCACCATTTGCGAGTCCAGCGAAATTTCTTGGCCACCATCTGCACTTTGAGTTTGCTCTTGCCCACCAGATACTCGCAACACGATATCAACCATATCGCCCGGCGAAAGCATGCCGGCATTTGATTGCAAGCCGTCAATTTCTAGCGTAATTGGTCTCTGCCCTTTCTTAAGTAGTGACGCGAAGCTATCAACACGGGTTAGCCCCAATAGATTCCCTCTTAATAGAGGTTTACCTTTTGATACTGGCTCGGTGAGTATCATTCCCTCAAGAAGCTCAAACTCATCGGGATGTATAGTACTGTCAGGCATATAGTCTTCGGGCATTGGGCGCGCAGACACATTCTCAAAATTCACCGCATCGCCTGGCACCAAATCCATGATGGGTACAACCACATCAACCATATTGTTTTCGCCTAGCAAACTTTCTCGAAGCGCACGCTCCCGTGCATCGATATAAGCGAGGGTTGCCCACGCACCGACAGCCGCAAACATAAATCCCAGCAGGAGAACTCCCCATGACTTCATTTTTTTCGTCCCTTTATTTCGTGTCTATCAGAAGGCCCAAATCTAAATCGGAACCGACATACCCCAGGCATAACCAGAGTAATTAAGCTTTATCGCAGCAACCAAAAGATCAATAGCGCTACGGCCATTGAATACGGGTGAAAACATCACGCCCACTACCATCAGGGACACGACAACATACTCTACTGTGGACGCGCCTTTTTGGAATTTATCAAGCGATCCAACATTCGTTTTATATGCTCTTTGATTTTTCATCATGCTGCTTTAACCACATCAGTATTAATTAAGTGAAGAGATCACGGCCGTAATACTGGTTTTTCCATCAATTCTTTCGAGCGTCATATTGAGCTCCGCTCCATTCCTTACCATTAACAAGGTACTCGCACTTGAGTCGCCTTCAACTTCCTGAGTCGATTGCCAACCCTGCTTATTTAGCTCCTGCTTGTAGAAGCGGTAGTTTTGCAAAATGTTGTATTTATTTCGCAAAATTAATGTTCGAGAACTAGAACCTGCGTCATTGGCCAGAATGTCATTAATCACCAAGGTATTAGGTTTCATCGGAAAGTTTTCGCCAAAGTTTTTAAGCGATTCCTCTTTATAGATATCGGTAATACCCAATAAAGCGATTGATCCCTTTTCGCCCCATTCCTGAACCTGGGCTGTTAGCTGATAACCGTCTTGCAGGTGACTTACAACTTTCCATTCACCAACGTCATACTCCACATAAGGAGGGATACCTTTTTCTTTCGATTTCTTGGACCATTGATCCTTATAGAATCGAAGTACGTTGTCAGGTTTGAGCTTATGAGATGTTAATTCCCACAACCTCATTTTCACGCCGTTCAAGCTCATATCTTGAGAAACGATTGCCAGATTCGCTCCTTTAGGTGCCGGCATCTCCGGCCATTTATCAGCGTATGCAACTAAGTGATGAGCAAAAAAAGCGATCGCCAAAAATACGTTAAGTACAACCTGTTTCATCGATAACGCCTCATTCTTTGACCTGGAACACGCTCGGTATCGATACGCCCCCAATCCAAACTACTAGACCGTACTTCCCCAAAGAAACTCCCAGCTACATTTTGAATTTGTCTTAAAACCGGATGACTGAGTAAAGACGTCGGAACCACGCGACGCACACTTCGCCTAATTTCGCTGGGGCTTCGAGCATTCCAAGAACCCGCTAACAATACATGGCGGGCGTCCATTCGAAAGTCCGCAGCCCCTAAATCTATCTGGGGAATCTTAGCGATCTGCACAGCCACTTCACTTCGAGCCACTGTACTAGACGGCAATCGCAGACCTCGGTTAACCACTTGTCGAATCGCCCTTTGAGCCGTGCCTCCCGGGTTTCTTTCGGAGAAGCGATACTGCACTAAGGTGTCTCTCTGATTATTGTATTCTTCAAGCAAGGGTATTGAGCGACCTCTACGACTGTAATCGAACGTGCTTTGCATAGGATCCAACTCAATGCGAGCGGTGCGCACTAAACGACGATCATCACGGGAATCGATAAGATCATCTGGCTCACCAAACACTCTCTGCTGTATTTCCCTTTGAATATCGATATTGGATTTTCTTTGAAACCCAGGACTTACTGTTGGTCTATAAATGGTGCGCTCCCAAGCCGCATAGCGAGCCGCTTCTTGCAGCTTATGCTTGGTATCTATGATCTTGGCCAAATAAACCATACCAATCATGAGTGGCACCAAAAAAAGCATGCCAGCGACTAACAATCCCACGGTACTTTGGCCTTTCGACTTCGCATTTAAATTCATCACAGCGTCCTTGAAATAACTTGCACGCGCCGCTTTTCAGAACTCGTTATTGAATCCAGTTTGGCTTGCCAGTAGGGATTGTAGAGATTGCCATATTCCTGAAAACGATCTCTTCTGCGGAGACTAGTCACGTCGTTCGGCCGGCTAAAATAAGGAACTGCTTTTGACATTGCCCCCATCCGGCCACGCACCATACCGCCTCTTTCTTCTATGTCGATATCGGTATTACGTCGATTAAAACCAGTATTTCTAACGGTACGAATGGCGTTATTACTATTGCGCTTCGACAAATAAACAAGCAGTCCTGGACCTTCTTCCACTAAACCATCTGAACGAATGTCGTAGAACGGTAGCAAGCCATAATGGTTGTTATTTACGTTGCGTGCGCTGGAAAATTCAGATCTCGCAAGATAAGAGGCGCGACGATTGGTTCTCCAACTGCCCCCAAAATCTCTGCTGCCACGAAAACTTCTATAGTCAATGACTTCACGTCTTTGCGATGCTTGTGCCGCACCCCAACCAATGGGTAGCGTTTCACTCCAACCCCTCCAGCGACAGCGCCAACGCCGACAACGAAAACGGCTACGATGCAACGACATGGTATCCATTGCAGCCCATGTATAATAAGGAGCGCCTCTTGAGCGTGACACCAGCTGCGTGCCACCCCTTCTTCTAATTTCTAAACGGATGGGCCAAATCGTTACCCTAGGTCCCAACCGGTAATTTCGCCCAACACTAAACCGATCCCTAGAATCCATGGTCACCGTGCGGAACTCATCCATCCTTTCTCGATGTTCGCGCCAATCCCTTCCGCGACGATTGCGGACACTGTTAGGATTATAACGCCGCGTATATCGGTTATGGTTACGAACCATGGAACCGAAAAACAATGCATTGCGAACACTCATTCCGACATCTACATCCGGATCGTTCTCTCTCGCAATATCGACTAGTGTTTCTCGGGCAATTAATACGGTTGCCCCATGCATGACAGTTTGACTGCCACTTAATATTCGGTTAACGGTATCAGCTGCGATAGCGATACCCTGCATCAAGGGCTCGGCGACTCGATTAATCGCTGTAGCAACTTGCTGCACTACTCTTGTGACCGCATTCACGTATGGAATCCAGCTGGTCACGGTAGCAAGGTTTCTTGAGGTATTTTGTAACCAACGAGACCATGACACCACGCCTACCGCTTGCGCGATAGCAACTTGGTTAGCCACCATTGCTCGATTAGTATATGCCTTAAAATTAAGGTCTTTCGCCTCCACAACAGCAACACTATAGGCGACGGCATCAGCAGTATTTTGCAAACGAGATTTTTCGTTTGATATTTGTCCTGAGTTAAATACATAAGCCACTGCTAAAATAAGTATGGCTGTAAAACCAACTACAAATATAAGCGCTTGACCTTGCTGATACCGTCTCATTTTCATGACTTAATTCAACAATTAAAGGTTGTTCGCGTTGTAAGAAGCCATAGTCTTTCGAGTGGTGCCATCATTAGCTGCCAGATCTGCACGATCTTGCGCGTTGTCAATCATATCTTGAGCTGATTGACCAGAAACTTCTTGCGCCATACCTGCAATTTGACTGCGAATGGTATCGCCGAAGAAACGGTAAACACCAATACCTGCAACGGCAATTAGCGCAACAACGATCAAATATTCAGTCATGCCCTGACCTTTCTGACGAGCACCACCAGTCTTACGTAAAGATTTTTTATTGAATAGAGTCTTCATTTTTGCCTTCCTTAATCATCATTTTCCTAAAGACCAACGCTTTAGCGTACGAGCAAACGATTTGTTGCTGCTCTATGAACAAGGACAGGGGCAAGATAAAAGAATTAGGAATTTTTCGAGCTAATTTTAAATTTTTTTAAATTAGCTCGAAAAGAAGGAGTTATGACTTGCTAAAGAAAGGTAATATCGATGTGAATTTGCGTATCGAGGGCTTGCTCCTCAAACCCCACCCATTCATTCACTTGGAAGGTGGCCGCAAAGCGGTGCTCATTATTTTCAACGACGTGAACGGTGCCCTCTGTAGGAATAAATGGTCCGCTCTCGTCACCAAGTAGAGCCATTCCTTGCGCCCCGACCATGATGGTCAATTCTTCAGGCTCCTCACTTATATAATCTTTGGGTAATCTGTATAAGCTACTCACAGCAACCTGAATAATAAAGTCGCCTTGGTAGATAAAGATCCGCACCTCATCCCTCTCGCGCACCACACCATCCAATCCAGGCGCTGCTACCTTAAAGGCACATATTTCTCTGTCTTCCAATAGCAAACTTGGCAACGCACCGCTTAGGCTAACTGAACCTTGCTGAAACCCAGGCCGAATAGGATCCGCCAAATCTGTGACGAAGCTCGCTTGCGTAATTTCTACATCTGATAAGTCGCTGTGATTTTTATTTAGGGTAACTGTTTCATAATTACCCACGGCCAATGACTCTACCCCTATGAGATCATCTAGCAAATAACTGTCATCAATATTTTGATAGAGCTGAGGTAACTCGCCGCATTTTTGCAACTCAATACCATCTTCAACAGCATCAATGACTTTAATAGGCATTGCCGCTGCGTACTCTTCGCCGTCAGCAGAGACATCCGCAACCCACAGACCAAGAGCGATCACGTCCCCGTCTCCGGGAATATCATCAAGCTCCCGCGGCGTTTCATCTTCAGGAGCAGCGTTTGGAGAACCTGATGATCCACCACCATCACAGCCTGCTATAAAAGCGCATAAAGACAATGACAGAAAAGCTGCCTTTACTTGTTCCCTCGACATAACAATCTCTTCCTTATAGGTGACTTCAGCTATTACAGGCAATCCATTAAATCAGCCAGCACAAACTCCTGAAACTTGGTGACCAACCCATCTTCCAACTGAGCGCCCATAAAATCATCGTAGAAATCTGGATCATCAACTGATGCAGATTTTAATTTTGCCAAGTCCTGAGTAGCATTTTTGCTAATCCATTGCTGCTTGAATTGCATTGCCTTTTTAGCACAAGCTGGCTTCTTAGCGATTACTTCGTCAAGTGTCTTTTCAACATAAGTTGTGTAATGCTCGAATTTCTTAACTAAATCACGCTTTGTTTGAGAAGAAGTTTCAATTAAATGAGTAGCGTTAGCAGTCATATAGTCCATGCTTAACTCGCTAGCTTTTAAGTTGATCTCATCCGCATTCAAAGCACCTGCTGATGCATACGATGAGAAGATAATTGCGGGAGCCATCACAAAGCTTACAAGAAGTGACTTATTAGACGATAGATTCCTAGGCATGCTTAATTTCCTTGTATCCATACGGGTTGTCTTTTACATGTTGTCTATGCTATTTCGCGGCTAACTAGTTAATGCTTTAAAGCCGCATTGAACAATAAACCACTTAGACGAAAAATAATGCGGAAAGTTTAACGTATTCAAGCAACAATTGTGAGTATTGGCTCGAACCAGAAGCCAATGCTGCTAACTGGTTCAAGCATTTTCCTTTTAGTAAAAACGTACCAAAAACTAATTACTCATCATTCATGGTGCATTCAGCATTACCCGGATTATGACTACAGCGTACTCGTTTCAGAATGCTCATCATACGTGGATCATAAAATCCTTTTTTAGTCATTTGGATTCTCACCTCACGCATCAGTTGCGTATAACGCTCTTTATCAGCTTCGGGCAATTCCATCCAATGCTTTTCCTGCACTTCCTTTTCAACCTGCTTTAAGCGTTCAAACACATCCTCTAAACCCGCCAACGCATAATCACGCATTGCTAAGATTTGCTCATCCATATTAGGGAACTTAGCAAGCATTGCATCGCGGGTTACAACAATAGCCCCTGTAATCCATGCAACAGGAAAACGATAAATCCCACCTTTATCACCAAGCCCTCTGTAGAGTTCAAAGGGTTGATAAGCTAAAGCAGGCGCAACAATTATATCGACAACACCATTGTTAAATTTTGTGCCAAAATTGGAAATATTAGATGCGACTGGCGAGCCACCCATCAACTTAACCATTTCAGCTTGAGATGGATCCCATCCCAAGACTGCTATTTTTTTACCCGCTGCAGATTCAACAGAATTAATAGAGCGATCATTCACAAAGACATAGGCAGCACCCAGTGGCAACACTCCTAACACCTGGTATTTACCTGTGATCGTATAAGGTAGGATTTTTGGATTTGCTAAGGTATGCAGCAAGGTACGCATGTGATCCATATCTGGAATAGAGCCTACAGAATCAATACTGCCCATAAACAAATTGAATTGCTTAGCACGTAGAGTTGATATAGCAACCCCTTCACACTGCCCTGCTTTAAAGTCTTCTGTAGCGACCTTCTCACTGGTATAGAGCTTTAGCTCAACATCTAAATTCCACTTCTTCGCTTCTAGGGAAAGGTCCTGAGCAGCACGATAGGCCTCTCCGTATTGCCCAATAGGATCAAAAATGCAGAAAGTAATTGGAATTGGCTTCTCGGGCTTCATCTTTTCCAAATCTTTTTGCAAAGTTTCGTAATTAATCGCTGCGTGAACTGACGACAGACTAATCAGGCTGAGTATCAACACAGCGCAACGCATGCCAAAAGTCATACCTTTGTAGCTAAAAAGACCCATAAATCCCCCAAATTTCTAGTTATTGTTTAAGTCCCCGCGGGCATGTTAAAGAAGCGGCAAAGCAATGAATAGCCCTATTTGATTATTGACAACATGAAAGCAAAAGATGGCGGGAAAAGTGACCGTGTATATACGCCTCATCTGAGAGAGGTTAATCACATACTAACTAATTTTATTAGGATGGGTTTGGAGGCAATAAAAAACCCAAGCTTTTTAGGGCTTGGGCTTCTTGAATAGTGGCATCCCGTAGGGGACTCGAACCCCTGTTACCGCCGTGAAAGGGCGGTGTCCTAGGCCACTAGACGAAGGGGACGTAACACTTCATCGTTGGAGGCGCGCATTCTAT
>JAKSAW010000628.1 GCA_022361455.1 Pseudomonadales bacterium
GCATCGAAAGCATGGGTTAAGAGTAGGAGCTTAGCTTCAGTGTTAGCAGCCGTTCTCTGTGCATGCTTCGCCATCCAGGTGTAACCAATTTCCAAGCCACGATCTCGCTTACGCACATTTAAGTAACGAGAGCTACCAACAGGTTGCAAGGTATCGCTGTCACAAATTACAAATGTGGTGTGAATTCCTTTATCAGCCAACATCAGTGCCTCTTGCACCCATTCACTCGTATCTTGAACAGATTGAAAGCAAGGCCGTGGCATATAAAGCCAATCATCCGCAACTTGCCCTATGGCAAACAATCCATCTATATGCTTTTCGGAAATTGGCTCTAAATAAACTGAACGACCTTGTAAGGTAACGGGCTTAACATCCATGCTAGCTCCTTAGTTTGAAGGGAGGAATTAACGATTATTTAATGCAGGCAACACTTTTTGTATTTCTTACCACTGCCACAAGGACAAGGATCATTTCGGCCCACTTCTGGTTCATCATGTTGAGTTAGTGGTTCATCTGGATTCTCGATTTCCTCAATGGTTTCGCCAATCATGCGGCCAAGATTAGCGTAATCCATAGCTGCACTTTTGAAGAGCAAACTCATATACTCCGCAACCTCATAGAAGGTTCTGTCCTGACGGGCAAAATCTTCATAAATTGCTCTAGCGTAGTTTTCATCAAGAAAGAAGCTAAGAGGCAGTAAGTAACTGGAAAGCTCTTCTTCCCACTTATCTTCCCCATTGACAACGCTTTCCCAGATCTCACTCAGCCAATCATGCCCTTCGTAGAAACCTTTACTCCATTGACCCACAGGCGCTTGATCACCAAAGTTTGTATAAACTTCATCACTCACTTCAAGCACATCAGGGATGGGGCTGACACCCGTTAAGATACGGTAATTGATCCAGTTGTAGAGACCCATAATGGCTTCGAGGACCATACTGGGCTCGCCAAGTGCTTCGGGAATATCTAGATCATCTCCCAATACCACTGGTAACCATTCACTTGGTTTAATTGCTTCAGGAGAACTACACACTGCCACAAAAAAACCGCACAACTCAAAGAAGCTGAAGGCACCTTCAGCCTCATTAAGATGTGGCAAGTAACTGTCCAACTGGTGCTTAAGCACCTTGATTTCTTCGATTTCTGGAAGGCTCATGATTGCCTAAAGTTCACCAATTTTCTTTAATACTGATACAAATCGTTGCGTGTACTTGGCTCGTTCCGCCGAAACCGCTGGCCCTACTTCGCACCATTGACGCTGCAACTTCAGTACTTGCTCGCTGACGGCTTTTCCTTGCTCACCCTGACCAAAGCCATTAGAGAGTCGCGATACCTGTAGCTCCATGCGAGTTGATTGATCTTCGGAAGGCGAATCAACACCAGCGGCAATTTCCAATTGGATGCATAACGCTCGCAATTGTTCCGTATTATTTTGCAACTGATCCGAAGAAGGTTTTTCGCCACCACTAGCAATTTGCTTCAATTGCTCGTAGCGCACCGGCAAACCAACTTTTACCGCAGCGTCTTCTTGAACATCTTGACCTAGCTCATCACCCAACAAATCCAGCTGCGATTCTGAAATACATTTATCTTCAAATGCATCTAACTCAGCCATCACTTGCCATACCCTAGCAACACCGGCTCTGCGAGCTGATGCTTTAGCGACTTGAATACCCTCCGCATATTGATCACACACTGCCTTGTAGCGCTTGTGGGCGTCTTCATAATGTTCTTTTGGCATTGACCCAACATCGGAAAAACGCTGCTGCAAATCTCGAAATTCTTTTTGACTATCGGCGATAGAATGACTTTCCGAATCCGACAAATGCTCAATCAGCTCAATGATATGATTGGCTTCTTCCAAGTTTTTCGTTCGTTCTTCGTTGGCAGCTTTACGTTCAGAATCACGGCGTTCAAAAATACCATCGCACGCGCCACGAAAACGCTTCCATAATTTGTTCTCATCTTTGCGTGCAACCAAGCCAGTGTCTTTCCACTGCCTTTGTAATCCTTTAGCTTCTTCAATCGCCTTATTAAGATCTGGCTCTTCTAGTAAGGATTCTGCTTTTTCAATTAAGGCTTCGCGCTTTGCTTTGTTACGTTCAAATTCGTCATTGAGCTTACCTCGAAGAGCATCCAACAGCTGATTAAACTGATCCTGAACCAGCTTGCCCTCTTTTCTTTCAACAGGGGTATAACGACGCCACTCTTGCTTGGCCGTTTCATACACTTGGTTAACTGCACCCCAGTCGGCATTACTAAAATTGAAGTTCGTTAAGTAGTCTCCAAGCTGAGCAACAATAGCTTTACGAGACTCTAAGTTTTGCTGTCTCACACCGGATAAGTTTTCAAAATAAGCCTTACAAGGCTCATAAGCTTTTTCCGATGCCTGACTAAAGCGCTCCCAAAGCGCTTGACTATCTTTTGAGTGACCTAAGCTTTTCCATTCTGATTGCAGGCGTTTGATGCGATTAGCAAGCTCTTGTGGATCCATATCTGCATCCACCAAGGCTTCCATGTCCGTTACTAATTGTTCTTTTTTAGGTGTAATCGCAAAACCTTGCCAATCTCGAAGCTCATTGACTCTCGCCGTATAATCTCGCAACTCTTTTTGGAATTTATTAGCACTCTTAATAGGGATATGCTTTACCCATTTCTGTGCATCACCTAAAAATTTGTTAGCAGGCTTCAGATTACCGTCGTTGATGGCGCCATCCAATTCCTTGAGCAAATCTTTCAACTTACCAATTGCTTCAGATTCTTTTTGCTGCGCTTTCTTACGCATTGCTTCATGAGCAATACGGGCTTTATTAACGAGATCTAACACGGCTGGAAGCGCAAGGTCCTCTGGCCATTCTAAACCCTTCATGGCTTGATCAAGGGATTTCTTCAATCCTACCAATTGATGTGCCGAAGCATCATCCACATCCATAATAGCCCGAGCACTTTTTTCCAAAGCTTCGCGACGCTCATTTAACAACTGTACAGACGTCAGTGCTTTTTCTAAAACACTATAAGTTCGATTAAAGCGCTTACGCTCATCCGCCTGGGGACTAGAAATTTGCGCAGCTTCTTCCCAACGAGTTTGCTGAGTCTTCAACAACGCTGATAGTGCTGGCACATCCTCTGCTTTAATTTCGTTGGCATCTTTAAGCTGCTGTAGCGTCCCTTCTAATTGTTCACAGGCAGCCATGCGCTCTTGCAATGATTCACGTTGTTGCTGAGCATGCTCTTTTAATGCGTCTTCTTCCTGTTGAGCCTCTACAACCACTTGGCGACAAAGCTCATAGGCACGATTGAAACGCTGTGCGTCATCCATGCCTGCATGCATTTCAATACGAGTCCACTGCTTGTGCCAATGATCCACTTTTGTTTGATACATAGGATCATCATTAGTACGCGCCAATTGCTCCATATTGCGGCATATCGTGTCGATTTGCTGCTCTAGATTTTCTTCTTTCTTCAGCTCTTCACGAATCTCAGTGAGCTTATTTCTAGCAATTCGAAAAACTGTTTTATCTTTGCCTTTAGAAAGCTTCTCAATGTCTTCAAGCAAAGCTTCATCGTTAATCTTCTCAGCCGCCTTCACTCGCAACGCAGCCAGAGGTAACGATATCGCGTAACCTTTCAATACATCCTGATCAGTAATACTCTCAAGCGCTAGCAAACCGAGGGCAGCACTCTTGGTATTTTCGATAATGGTGGTTAATGCCTGGCCATCTAAGCCTTTAATCAAAGACTCAATGCGCTCATCCAACTCAGCATCATTGCTTAGTTGTTGCATTAAGTGTTCGATCATTTTGATACGCGCTTCAGGATTACGCTCTTGCTGAACAATCGAAAGTAACTTATCTTGCTGAGTGATCTTAGTGACCGCTGCTAAACGAACATCTGCCTCAACATCATTCTTAGCTAGCAATTCAATAATATGAAAATCATCGCTGTCAGCAGCGTTTAATTGGGACACCGCCTGAATACGCACTTGTGGTTTTGCGCTTTGCCATTTTGGCTTGAATAGTTTTTTAAACATAGCGTTAAAGGATTAATTAGTTAGTACGACGAGTGTAAGTCACAAAGCTACAGCTAATATCGCCTTGTAATTCATTACGTTCCATTTCTTGCCAAAGGTTAGGATCTACTTCAGGGAAAAAAGCATCCCCTTCAGGCTGCAAATGGACTTCTGTTATATAAAGTGTATCTACCACAGCTAAGGCTTCTTGATAAATTTGCCCACCACCAATTACCACCGCTTCGGTCTGATCTTCGGTCAATAGGGAATTGGCTTTGGCCACACCCTCTTCAAGATTAGAAACCAGGTAACAGTTTTCTGGTAGTTCATAATTAGCATTGCGGCTGATCACCACATGGGGCCGCCCCGGCAAAACTCGACCTAGAGATTCAAAGGTTTTGCGCCCCATAATAATGGGCTTACCCATGGTGCGTTGCTTGAAATATTTAAAGTCTTCTGGAATATGCCATGGCATCTGATTATCACGACCAATCACGCCGTTATCAGCCATCGCTACAATTAGAGATAGCACAGCCCCCTCCTTTTAAAAAGTTAAATCGCTACCGGTGCTTTGATATGAGGGTGGAATTCATAGTCCACCAATTCAAAGTCATCATAGGTGAAATCAAAAATAGAATTAATTTCAGGATTTAGCTTCATGGTTGGAAGCGGCAACGGCTCGCGGGATAATTGCAATTCCGCTTGCTCTTGGTGATTTAAATACAGATGCACATCGCCAAAGGTATGAACAAAGTCCCCTGGTTGCAAACCTGTAACTTGTGCCATCATCAATGTTAATAGCGCATAAGATGCAATATTAAACGGCACACCCAAAAACACATCCGCACTACGCTGATATAACTGGCAAGACAATTTGCCCTCAGACACATAGAACTGGAAAAGACAGTGACATGGTGGCAACGCTTGTTTATTTTGACGAGCATTTTCCACCGGACTCATTGACACATCAGGCAGAACAGTAGGATTCCAAGCGCTCACTACCAACCGTCGAGAATCAGGATTGACGCGTATCTCTTCGATGATCTGAGAAATCTGATCAACTGTTTCGCCATTAGGCCCATCCCAAGAACGCCATTGCTTGCCATAAACAGGGCCTAGCTCGCCGTCTTCAGTTGCCCATTCATCCCAAATGGAAACACCGTTTTCTTTCAAATACTCAATATTTGTTTCGCCTTTCAAAAACCAAAGCAGTTCATGAACAATGGATTTTAAATGGAGCTTTTTTGTCGTTACTAAAGGAAAGCCTTCAGAAAGATCAAAACGCATTTGGTAACCGAATAAGCTTTTGGTACCAGTGCCTGTTCTGTCAGCTTTTGTCACGCCGTTTTCGCTAATATGGCGCATAAGATCGAGATATTGTTTCATTGCTTATCCCGCAGGTCTGTTAAAAGAGGCCATTAGGCCGGTTGATTTTGTTGTTGGCTCTTACGAGCAACTGCCAATAAAAATAGGCCAACTATCATCATTGGCAAGGTTAAAAGCTGCCCCATAGTGAGCCAACCAAAAGCGATATAGCCAATATGAGCATCAGGCTGACGCACAAACTCTACACTGAAGCGGAATACGCCATACCAAAAGGCAAACATGCCGGATACAGCATAAAGTGGTCGCTTCTTGGAGGAGTAAAACCACAAGATTGAAAACAATACCAAACCTTCTAAAGTGGCCTGATAAAGTTGCGATGGATGGCGCACCAAGCTATCTACGTGAGGAAATACCATTCCCCATGGCACGTCCGTGGGCCGCCCCCAGAGTTCGCCACCAATAAAGTTTCCAATTCGCCCAGCACCTAAACCAATAGGAACGATAGGCGCCCCGAAATCGAGGATCTCAAACATGGTCTTGCCGATTTTGCGGCCATAAAGCCACACTGCCAACAGCACCCCAAGGAATCCACCATGGAAAGACATACCACCTTCCCACACGGCAAACATAGTGAGGGGATTCTCTAAAAAAGCGCTGAAGTTATAGAACAATACATAGCCAGCCCTGGCACCTAGAACGACGCCCAGGGCACCGTAGAAAATTAGATCGCTGACTTCTTCAGTGTTCCAACCCGAATTAGGCTTCTTTGCTCGATAGTTGAGCAGCAAAAAGCCGGATATGAAACCCGTTAAGTACATAAGACCGTACCAACGAATATCTAACGGCCCAATGCTGATGGCAACGGGATCGATTTCTGGATACACAAACATAATCCAATACTTCCTTTAGATTCCTAGTCTTAAACTGGCCCCAGTTGATCGCAAAACTAACCGATTCGCGGTGAGATATGAGAGAATAGCCAGACTGATTGATTGTTTTTTATACACAGCCATTAAGGTGCTGATTTAAGCGCCCATATTACACCAACCACTGCGTCGTTTATAGCAATCGATCCCTTGCTAAACAGATATTGAAGCGTCCCTTGCAAACTCAGTAAACTGCTTTTGTATCTGGTTTTATCCCACCAAGGACCCCTATGTGCCTTATATTTGTTGCCCTAAAGCGCCACCCAGAATATCCGTTAATTGTTGCTGCTAATCGAGACGAATTTTTTGAACGCCCTACCCAGGCTCTGCATCGTTGGGACTCCGGAGTATTCGCAGGCAAGGACCTCACCGCAGGCGGCACATGGATGGGATTCACCAAAACCGGCAGATTTGCTGCACTCACCAATTACCGTGATCCCAACAACTCAGTAAACAACCCTATTAGCCGTGGCCAATTGGTGGCGGACTTCTTGCAAAGTGAAAACCAAGCAGAGGATTATTTAAAGGCCGTTGAATGCAATCACGACCGTTATGAAGGCTTTAACCTGCTTGTCGGAAATACTGAAAACCTCTGGTACTTTTCGAATAAGAGTCAGCCGGATAGCTTTAAACAAAACGCAGCGCCTCTAGCAGCTGGAATCTACGGCCTCAGCAATCATCTACTTGATAAGCCATGGCCGAAAGTCTCCCAAGGGAAACAAGCTTTCGAAGAAATTGTGGTAAGGCAACGACAGACAACAGAAACATTAGTTGAAAATTTGTTTAACGTAATGAACCATCGCGAACAAGCCAATGACGAGCTACTGCCAAATA
>JAKSAW010000202.1 GCA_022361455.1 Pseudomonadales bacterium
GATTCATCAAAATCAAGATATTAAATCAGTTTCGGATGAGCAGTTGGCCCTACTCGCCCGTTATATGGATTCATACTTGGTTTTGTGTTATCAGAATGGAGACGGCTGGTATGAGATTCACCCGCTGATTCGCGATGATATTCAACAACGGTCGCGCGAGCAGGAGACGGCCTAATGACCAAAAACGTGGAACATACGCCGCGTTCCGTTGCTGCTGATATGTTTAAAACATTTAGGTTGAAGAAGGCATTCGTTCCATTTTTGGTCTATGCGCCGGAGCGTCGATGGTTGACAGAAACTCGTGAAGCCTTAGAGGCTGAATTGGGACCAATTCATTTCATGGACCCCAGCGAAGGTCTTTTTGGGGAGATACAAGCATCCCTAGAGAGTTACACGAATCAGGGTCGGCGACCGGTGATTTGGATTCAACAGCCCGATTTCGAAGCGAGCGCCTGGAGGGCGGCATTGCCCGGGTTGAACTTTAAGCGAGGTTGGTTTGAAAGGGAACAGGATGTGTTCTTGGTGTTGGCGGGTCCGATGGATTTACTTGATCTGATTATGGATCAAGCCTCTGATTTAAGGTCTTTTGCCAAGACGCGCTTTGTCCACAAAGCGGATCCGCCCGAGCCGGTTGAGAAGTTGCGTTGGCTTCATCTGGCCGGTCCTAGTTTTCGTAAAGAGGACCGTTGGGAGCAACAGGACAGTTTATCGTCCATGCGCAACAAATTATCTCTGTTGCGTGATGAGGGGCGAGCGCCTGAGCTCGTGTTTGTGACGGGTGATGTTGCGCATTCGGGAAAGGAAAAAGAATACGATCGTGCGCGGCACTTTTTCTCCGAGCTTGCCGAAATTCTCGATCTGGAGCCTCGTTACCGCTGGTTCATCGTTCCCGGTTTTAAAGATATAGATCAAATGAAAGTCCATAAGGGCGATGCCTTGATTCTCGATCATCTATCGAGTCAGGATGACCTGTTTCGAATCTTTGAAGACAGAGATACAATGGCGTTGATCA
>JAKSAW010000445.1 GCA_022361455.1 Pseudomonadales bacterium
GGCCAGGAAGGTCGACGTCACGGCCGTTTCGCCGAGATTCAGCGGCGCGCGTCTCGACGATATCGTCGACTATCTCAACTACTGCGTCGTCCCTGCCTTTATTCTTCTTTACAGCGACATCGTTACGGGGGCTGCTGCCGTCGTGATGGCCGGCATGATCGTCATGGCGTCGCTGTTCCATTTCGCCGATGCGCAGAGCAAGACGGCAGATGGCTATTTTGTCGGCTTTCCCGCCATTTGGAATGTGGCCTGCCTTTATTTGTTCGTGTTCGACCTCACGCAGGGGATGGCGGTTGCCGTGCTTATTGTCCTGGCGGCGCTGATATTCGTGCCGATCAAATGGGTGCACCCGTTTCGGGCAAATCGTCTGCGTGCCGTGACATTCGCTGTGGTCGTTTGCTGGTCAATTGCCGCAGTTCATGTCGTGGCCACCGGATTCCCGGGAGATACCGTTGTCAGGGCGGTGTTTCTCGGCGCGGCTGTATATCTGATCGGGGTGGGGGTGCTGAGAACCTTCCGAGCCAAGAAACAGGCGGCGAGCTAAGTCGGTTCAAACAGAGGGCCGGCAGCGACTGTCTGCGGTAGCTGCTGCTGTGCCGAGCATGCGCACACGGGCCGACTTTGGGCGCATGATCTGGAATTGTGTGCTTCCCGTCTCCATATCCTAAGGGTGATGGGAATTTTCGGGGCTGTTGAAGCAACCGTTTTACCGATGCGCCCCCGCGCCCCTCAGAAATGGGGCGGCGCCGAACCCAGGGTGTGCGGCCCTCATTCCCTGAGCCATCCGGTTTGGTATGGAGCTTGCTCTCTTGTTTTGCGCGCGGCGGCTAGCCCGGCCTGTGTCGCATATTCGCACAGTGCCGCCCTCATTTTGCCCGTTTTTGGGAAATATCTGCCGGCCCGGACCGAAACCTGGAATGCTAGAAAAGGGGTTCTTGATGAAACTGGGTCCTTGTATTGCCTCGGCCGCCGTCGTCTTTGCAGTGACGGCAGGCGGTGCCCTCGCGAAGCCCATGTCCGATGCGGAACTTCGCAAGGTTGTTGTCGGCAAGACCGTAATCCTCAGAACCGACGGCGTCGACGTGCCTATCGCGTATCGGGGAAACGGTACCATGCGGGGGCGCCTTAAGGCGTTTGCCGCTGCTTTTGCCGGTCCGGCCAAGGCCTCCGACTCCGGAAAATGGTGGATCGCCAACAATCAGCTCTGCCAGCGCTGGAACAAATGGCTGGA
>JAKSAW010000252.1 GCA_022361455.1 Pseudomonadales bacterium
AGTATCGTACAAATGCTTGGTTAATTGCCCTTGTACAACACCAGCAGCGAGAGATGAAACAATATTTCGCTCCATACTTGCGCTTAATGGCTTGATAATATTCTCATATTCGAATTTAGCTCTTGCTGAGTCAGCATCATTCGAGGCATTAATATCGGCATCATCAATGTTGGGTGAGTTGCCATAATTCGTTCTGACATAGGATTGCACACCCGATGATGCACCTGCGATCACCAGGCCACGCCAATCTACACGCTCTTGAACATTAAGTGCTGAACCTATCGCTTGGCTATAGGCATTTTTAATGGCGCCTGCGGCAAAACCACTCCAAAAGCCCTCGTTACCAAACGCTGAGTTTAGCGACTCATTTAAACCAGCTCCTTGGAATAGCCCAGCGGTAGCTGCCGCAAAAGCGACTTGCTCCCAGCTAAACTCATCCTGCAGGCCAAGCTCTTTCGCGGTTAGCTGGGCGGCAACACTTGACGCGGTTGCCACTACGACGGCTTTTATCCATTCGGAAGCTATTTCCCATTGGCCCGTTACATAACCCACAATAACAGCAACCACCACAACCACCAGCTGCTTAACTCCACAACTATCATCTACCGCTGGAGGCTCTGGTAAGGTGGGAGTGGTATCGCCAATAATTTCGCTTGGGTTATAGGGTTTAAAGGTATCCGCATTGTTGTGGATATTGGTGACGCTATTGGGGATCTTTAAGGTTTGACCTATTTTAAGATCCGAATTAGCACTTAAGCCGTTGGCATCTGCAATTAGGTACCAACGTGTTTCATCTCCATAAACAGATAGCGCGATGCTTTGTAGTGTGTCGCCTTCGGCCACCACATAGGAGGAAGGCGAGATCGATGGATAGGAACTGGATACCGGAGTGTAGTTGTAATCGAAATCCATATCTTCTAGGTCACCGGCGGTGCCCACGGGCTTGCCATTGGCATAGTAGTAATATTGGATTTTGCCGTTTTGATGTTTTTGTAAAATAACGCCTTTGGTATTTACAAAGAACTCACGGTAGTTATCGCTTCCAAAGCGGTCATCCACAGACACTAAGTTGCCGTTTACATCGTAGGTACTAGTAGTGTCGCCATCGCTAAAGTATGTGCTTTCGCCATCGATTACGCGCTCTTTATAACTGCCTCCGTAACGCAGGTAAGTGTAGTCGTAGTCATTGACATAGTTAGTAGAACCATTTGTTTTGTAGGTTCTCATTTCATAGTCGGCTTTATTACCGGCGCTATCGTAGTTGTTATTAATTTTATATTCGCGATTGCTTTCCGATTCCACTTTGCTGCGGTAGCTGGTGAGTATATTCAATAAACCAGGGCCTTCGTATTGATAAGCCTTATGGCTTTTCACCGTACCATTATCGTATTCCGTGTAGCGGTATACGCGGTTTGCATCGTCGTAGATTCTTTCGGATGTGAGTACGCCATCTTGCGATGTGGTCGCTATGCGATTTAAGGCATCGAACGTGTAGGACTCGTGAATAATGTTGTTATCTTTATAACGGCGAGCGGTGGTTCGATTGCCTTCGCCATCGTAATGTAGCTCTACGCCCTGATCGCTGGTGATCACAATGGTGTTGCTGGTTGTGTCGAGCTCACCTTGGCTGACTTTGATGCGATTCATGGCATCGTAGGTGTACCAGTAATCCTGTTCTTGTAGATTGCTGTCGTTATCATAGTAGGCCGCGTAGGTGTGACGGCGGTTACCGTTGGCATCGTAGCGGTAGGCCATGGAGTAACGATTATCTTCCACTGTAGACACGCGATTGTGTTCGTCGTAGGTGGTGCGAACGTCTTGATACACATCGCGGGTTACCATGTTGGTAAAACGTTCGCGAGTTACGTTACCGACTTCGTCATATTCGAAATAGGTTTCGGTGCCAATGGCATTGTCGTAAATGTATTGAACGCGTCCATTTTCATAGTAGCTGTAAGATAGCGATTTACCGTTAGTACCTGTTTCGGTTTCTACCTGACCTAAATAGTTGTAGGTGTAGGTAAAGGTGTTGTCGCCAAGATCTTTATAGCTACTGAGTTGGTTGTTGGTATATACCCACGTTTGGGTGTGTGCAAGTGCGTTAGATTCGCTGACCTTACGATTGAGAGCATCGTAGTCGGTGCTGGTAAAGGATCCACCATGCAGTAAGGTGTAAACCACGTTGCCGTTGGCATCATAACGGTAGTTGGTGACTTCGTCTTCGCCGTTTTTATGGGCAATACGATTACCGAGTTCGTTGTAGGTGTACTCTTCTGAATAAACGGGGTTATCAACTTGAACTAGTTGCCCATTTCGATCGTAGTTATAGTAAGTGACGTATTGACGGGTATTGTTTTCGCTATACAACTCACCAAACGCATTGTAGGACTTATTGATTTCACCACCGTCCGCTTGGGTTTGTTTTACTAACAAGCCCAGCGCGTTGTATTCAAAGGTAGTCAGCGTGTCGCTTTGATCAAAGTTGCTATTCGCATCTTTAGTAGCAACTTTAAGGCCGTTTTCGTCGTAATAGTGATAGGTTGTTGGTGTTGCTTGAACCTCTGTTCCTGTTTCTGTCCATACACTAGTTTCGGGCAGTATGGTGGCTACCTGGTTGTTATTGTGATCGTAACGGTACTCGGTACGAATTTGATCACCACGAGCGTCGGTTTCGGAAATCACATTACCCCAACGATCTGTTTCCACTTGTTTGGTTGGAGTAAAGGTTGAGCGAACCGCCGGAATATCGCTCACCGTTAGGTTGCCGTTGCCACGAACGAAATAAGTGCCAGTATAAGTTTGCTGGGTATTACCTGCTGAGTCTTGGGTAACAACTTGGTATTCATATTCACCAAAGCCTAAATTACTCGCGTCGATTGCATAGAGGCCATTGGCTAGTTTGGTGCCGGTGACTTGTACGAAATCAATGTTCGCGCCTTTAGGGCGAATGCCAATGAAGCCAATGTCAGATTCGGTGGCACTTGGAGTGTCTATTAGTAAGCGGTCGGTGTTTGTGGTTTGGCTGGATTTTATTTGAACCCATTGTCCATTGACGTATTTTTCAATGCGTACGGTATTAACACTTTTAATCTTCGAACCTGAAACCTTAAACCATACCCCTTCTTCGTTTGCGCTATAAGTGTTGGTATATGTCTCCCCTCGCGTATGGCTTTGACCCGCATTGTAATACTCTGTCACATCAGCAATTACCCGAACATCACCATTTCCCAGACCGGTTATTCCACCCCAATCGATTCGAATTACATTATCACCCGTGAAACTTGCGTCATTTCCATCATCATCCCAATCAATGCCTGCCTGGCCAACCAATTGGAATTCGACTCTTTGATCATGAGCGCTAACTTGAATACCACCCGCTCCGTTACCCGAGACAAAACTCTGCCCATAAAAGGTATCCGCATTACCGTTGGAAGAGAAACTATAAACGCCTTGAGCCAAAGAAGTGGTATCTGCAGAATAAGCGCTTGCACCCAATGCAGATACAGCAACTGAAGTCACCACACCGGTGGATTCATTTTTAGCATAGACATGGGTAACAGCTGATGTATTACCCATGACAATCAAGCGCTCGTCAGCAATATTCAATCGACTATCACGAACTGTAATCCATTGACCATCAATATTCTTTTCTACTGCAACCCAATTAACATCTTTTACGATAGCGTTTGAGACATAAAACCAACCACCATCTGCACCACCATCAAATGTTCTAGAGTAATTATTTGTTTGAGTCCAACTACCATTGGGGCTAAAACGCTCAGTAACATTCGCTCTCACTCGGATATCACCATTACCAAACGCTGACAAATCACTCCAATTCACACGTATGATGCTATCACCATCAAAGCTAGCATCTCCGTCATCGTCGTACTCAATAGCAGCCTCTTCTACCACATGATAATCAAGGTCTGCTCGATCAACGGTTATAACTGATTGGGTAGAGCCCGCATTGGTTGACGCAGACAGCACTATAGCTCCATCAGCCTGCGCATATGGTTCTAACTCGCCCTCGCGGGTATAACTTAAGCGGTACTCATAATTACCATTCGGTAAGCCCGATAGATCTGCACGGTAATAAGCGTCATGACGTAATACAGTTGCTAGTTGACTATAATTTCCCTGCGTACCAGCTGCCCGGTATTCTAATTTCACAACAGTGCCTTCTAGCGCCGGCTTTTGCCATTGGAGAACGGCGCTATCGAAACTGTTGGACGAATCACTATGTAGAACTTGGACCCACTGTCCATCAATATATTTTTCAACTTTAAGCCAGTCGATCGACGTAACACTCACACTATCCAATCTGAACCAACCACCAGATTGACTACCATCGAAATAGTTGGTGTGCGTTTCGGTCAACGTGCCACTATGAGAAGTGCTATATCTTTGTCTAACCTTCGCAACGACCCGAATATCCCCTGATCCTAAACCTTCCAAGCCCTCCCAATCGACTCGGATAGCTGTTTCACCTACAAACCATGAGCTATCATCATCACTTTCAACTGTCGCTCTTTCTACTATCTCATAACTCAATGCATCCTGTGTTAGGGATAGCTGACTATCAATAGATGAGGTTGCAAGATTCAGTACAAAATCTTGCCTTTCATCACGAGAAACTTGATTAATATTGTTGTACACATATCTATTAACATTAGAAGAGCCCACTTGAGAAATAAGGCCATCCAACGCTTGATAGCCCTGTTGTTCTAACTCAGTATTTTTATCTGACACCACTACACTGAGATTATTTTGAAGATCGTAGTAGTTTATACGAGAAATAGCATCTTTACTGTTTTTCCAAGCGTTACCATTTCTATCATAGGAAAACTTCTCGATTAAAACACCATCAGCAAATAAAGATTCCATCTCTCCAAATGCATTATAATTAGTTGCGTAATTATGGCTTTCAATAATTTGATTATTTAAAAGAAACTGCTGTAGATTTTGAGTAGAGATGTTTTGCCCCACCCTATCATATCGATATAGAGAGGCCGTCGTTTTGTTAACTCCCTGAAAATCTTCAAAGTATGAATACAATTTCGCAACATTACCCAACGAGTCAAATGAATACTCTTTACGGTTCTGCTCTGCATCAACATATGATTTGAGAGTCTTTCCTTTAAACAACCAATATTTATGTCGATCATTAACCAAATCCAAACTTCTCGGGTTGCCGGATTCTTCGGATATCGCGCCATTTGAATAAGCAACCTCTGAAACTTTATTGCCTAGCAAATCAAACTTTGCGACCCTTAAAGGTGTTAAAAGAGACGCATCTTGATTTGAACTAAGAGTTTCAGTCTTAAGCAACGTACCGACTGAGAACACACCGGTATTGCCACCTCCATTCAAAGTAACAATATCGCTATTTTCATCATATCCAACTAATTGATATTCGTAGAAACCATTAATCAAATCATCAATTGCTGTAGTGTATACACCGGAGCTCAATGACGATAACTGCTTAATTTGAAATGGACCATTTTCA
>JAKSAW010000197.1 GCA_022361455.1 Pseudomonadales bacterium
TGGTCGCGCATAGTTGCTAAAACGCAATCGCGAATAGCCTTTGAATAGAAGGGTGTTGATCTCAAGCAAAGATCAACACCCTTTTTTTATTCTATGCTTCCCGTGTCAAATGGAATTGGTATGTCTATTCTAATTTAATCAAGTAGCATCACAAAAATGCACGTAGTGCATGTTTTTTGCGTTTAATCTCAATGGAGAAATCTCATGTCAAATAAGGTCCAGGATGCGATGGATCAGTTCCTAGGTGGGGCAGCTGCCGATAAGGCGCGGGAACTGGTCGACATGCTTGAGTCTCAGCTTGAAAAAGCACAGGCACAAGTGAACAAAGCTCGAGATAGATTAATTAAGGCTCAAGAAAAGTTGCGTGCCCGTGCGACTGCCGCTGCGCAAGTTGCGGTTGAGCAAGCACAAGAAGCGTTGGAAACAGCTTTAGATGTGTTGACCGAGCGAAGTAAAGAGCTAAGCGAAGCGAAGATCGACGTGCAAATAGCACAGATCCGTGAAAAGTTGGTTGAAACAGAACAGAGCCTTCGCGAAAAAGTTTTGGAAAGAGAGCAGGAAATTCGCGAGCGAATCGAAGATGAGCTAGAAGATGCTATTGAAAAGGCCCGTGGTCAAATTCGTAAGGCGCTAGAAAGCAAGTATGCCAAATCTTTAAAAGACTACCAAAAGCGTGTCGAGAAGAAAGTTCGCGATACTGCAAAAATGGTAGAGAAGAAAGAAAAGGCTCTTCTTAAGAAGAAAACTGTTAAGAAGAAAGCCGCTAAGAAAGCTACGGCTAAGAAGGCAGCGGTGAAGAAGACTGCTGCTAAAAAAGCTACAGCTAAAAAAGCTACAGCTAAAAAAGCTGCAGTGAAAAAGAAAGCAGCTAAGAAAGCCCCTAAAAAGGCAGCTGCTAAGAAAGCTGTGAAGAAAAAAGCTGCAGCAAAGAAAACTGCGGTTCGTAAGAAAGCAGCGGCTAAAAAATCTTAATTTAGTCGAAGCAAAACCTCTTCAAGCCGATTAAATGTGAGTGTATTTAATCGGCTTTTTTGTATTCATTATTTCTTACCTATACTGAAACGATGTTTAGCGAAAGGATAGGTAATGACTCAGGAGCTATTTCGATTAATCCCCAATGATCACCGTACCATTGGTGAAGATTTACATGTGGTGTTGAAGCGCACGGTGGTTGTGTCTAAGCCCGAAGATGAAGTTGATCTCATCAGGTTGCGCTATGAAGTGATGCCGTTGAATTACGCGCTCAAAGAAGGCGAATCACAAACGGTGGTTAGCTTTCAGCAGCGGGCTACCCTGGATGCGATTTTGGATCAAACTGAGAGTACCATCGATTTCTCTGTTAACGAGGCAGACGCTTCCTTACCGGAGGAGTTGCGAGGCGGAGGGGTGGGAAGCTATATCCTGTCCGAAATGATTCGTTGGGGCCAGCAGCAATCTCCACAGCTCTCTGTGACGCCCATACGTATTAGTACCCCAGAAAATACTGGATCTGGGCGAGAGGCAAAGCTGAAGGCCTTTTTTTCGCAATTGGGTTTTTTAGTGGTCGATAAGCCCGGCAAGGGTGTGTTCGCCGCTGCCCAATCTATAGCTCATCTCAAACCTTATGTTAATTCGCAAAAAATTGAGCGAGTGAATCTAGTGTCATGGGGAAATGAATGGCTGGATAATTCGGTCAATCTAGCTAATCAACTTAGAGAAGAAAGTCGCTCAGTAGGTATCTACAAAGAGCAGGCTAGCAGTTTAAAGAACAAGGAATCCTCGAAAGTTCCATTCTGGGCCGGTGTGCTTTGTGGCGGGGTGTTTGGTCTGATTGTTGGGCTGTTGATAGGCTTATAATTAAACGCTTGGCTCATAGTTCCTCTTTATTACAAAAACTAAACAATCCCATTCTGGAGCCTACTGCGGTAAAGAATTAAAGTAAGGGCTATATGCTGTTGCTCGTTTTTTGGCCGTTTTGATTTTGAGACGCAGTTCCCCTCTAAGTGTCCGATAGCTAACAGTATTTTTGCTCTTAGGATGAGAGTATGCATTTGAATAAA
>JAKSAW010000237.1 GCA_022361455.1 Pseudomonadales bacterium
ACTTTTTCAAACAATCTTTGAGCCTGCTAAAAACTAGACATGTTAGTACTTACATTGCTGGCAATGGTCTAACTCTCGGTATCTGTATGACTCTGACTATCCTGATCCCGTTTATTGCTGAGGATCGTTTTTCACACCAGCCTAACTTCACTACCCATATCAATATTGCCCTATCTATTGGTATGTTAATGGCTATGGTTCTTCTGGGTATATTTAGCAAGCGGCTAAATATGCTCAAACTACAAAGATCTTTATTAATTGCTTCAACCGTGGTGCTTTCAGTTCTGATCGCATATGACCAATACAATATTGACATCATAGAACCTGAGATTATTTGGCTCGCGGGATTCTTCTGCCTCGGGGGAATAGTTTTAGGAGCCTACGTATGCCCGCCAATAGTGCTTGCGTCAAAAAGCGATTCATTGCAGGACAGCGGCGATGGCTTATTATTTGGTCTCAATGGTCTTGTAGTAAACCTAGGCAATGCTCTTGGATCCGCAATCACGGCCTATTTACTGTTAGAGAATACGACTTTAATAACTTCGAATAGAATAATATGGGTGATGTTATTTTCGATCGCAGCAGCAGTAATTGCGGCAAGCCTAATTCAGGCAAGCATACTGGCAACAAATAAATCATCGATTCAATCACAGGCTCATGCCATCAGCGACTAATCTGATAGTTCACCAGATCAAACTGCGATAACTTCCGCTTCAACTTTGGAATAGCCCAAGGCCAAGATGCGATATTTCTACCGTCTTCACCTAAGTAGTAGCTATTGCATCCACCACTATTCCAAACTGTATCAGTTAGCAGTTCTTGAATACGCTGATTGTATTCGTCAGACACTTCCTTTAATAGATTAAACTGCTGGATACCGCGTTTGCTCAAGGATTTAATAGCATCAACAATATAGGCAGCTTGCCATTCTGCAATTTCAATAAATGATGAATAAACGAGTATGTTGGGCCCAACCATAAAGAAGGCATTAGGTGTATCATAGATAGTGGTTCCCAAATAGGCTTGAGGTCCCTCACTTTTCCAGCGTTCTGCTAAAAAGTGGCCATCTGCAGATTTAATTTTAGTTGCTATTGGCGGCGGAGTTATCTCAAATCCGGTTCCAAAAATAATGGCATCTACTTCTGCGCTTTCGCCATTCGCTGCAATCACTCGGTTACCTTTAACCTCTTCAAGCGCACTAGCGATCAGGTCTACATTTTTCCGCTTAATAGCAGCATAATAATCATTGGAAAAAATAATTCGCTTACAGCCTAGTGTAAAATCAGCCGTTATCTTATCTCTTAGGTTTTTATCCGGAACCTGTTTCTTCAAAATCCTTTTAACATAAGGTTCAAGCGTATTCATCACCCAGGGATGAGTTAAGGCATAGTTTACCGCTACCAATAGCAGCTCAATTCTTCGTCGTGATAAGTACTGTAGAATGGGAGAATGCCTATTAATGGCTTTTTCTAGTTCACTAATATTACGTGCAAATGGCCGTGGCAAAACCCAAGGGGCAGTTCGTTGAAATATGGTGACATGCTTGGCGATCTTCTGGATTTCAGGAACAAACTGAGCAGAAGAAGCACCCGTACCAACTACCGCGACCCGTTTTCCTGCCAAATCATAATCATGATTCCATTCAGCAGAGTGAAATATCTCACCAGGAAATTCAGCCAGACCTGGTAAGCTAGGGGTGTTCGCTTTAGTTAATGGTCCAGTGGCAAACACTACAAATTGAGCGCGATATTCACCTTTATTGGTTCGCAGCTTCCAACATTTATCATGTTTTAACCACTGCGCCTGAATGAGTTTAGTATTCAAGCGCAGATGAGGCGCCAATCCCATTTCATTCACGGTATCTTCAATATAATCTCGAATTTCTGCTTGGCCAGCAAAGGTATGACTCCAATTCGGGTTGGCTCGAAAGGAATAAGAATAAAATGCCGAAGGCACATCACACGCACAACCAGGATAGGTATTATCACGCCAACAACCACCTACCCTATCTGCAGCTTCGAGAATTACGAAGTCATCAATGTTATTTGCCTTAAGCTTTACCCCATTGATGACACCTGAATGCCCACACCCGATAACTATTACTTGATGTGAAGCAATTATATTTGAACTCGATTTGGGTCCCGATTTTGGTTTAGTTTTCTCCGCTTGAACCACGTTATATTCTCCTTGATTTAACTAGCCAATCGTTGTTGCGATACGCTGCGTTTTAACTTCGGAGTTATGGTTTTAGAAAGCATCTTATTAAATTGGCCTCTTTTACCGAATAGCTTTGCTCGCCATACGTGTAAGGTTTCTTTGGTATCTATTTTGTCTGGATGAAAATCTCGGCGGAAATACGCTAAAAAGTTGGGAGAGAACGAAAGAAAAGACTTAGAAAAAAACGCAGCGCCTCTGCGATTATTCTTTTTACCCTGACTAAAGCTGGGCGTCTTAAGAATTTTATCAACACTGTATAGACCAATCGGAACCGCGATACTCCAAATAAGTAAAAATGATAAAACCCTATGTAAATAGCCCCCATCAACTTCTTCATAAAGGTCATATGCTACTGATTTGTGCTCCAACTCTTCAAGCAAATGCCAAGTTAAAAAATCCCGAGCGACATCATCAAACAACTCCAACATTTCCGGATTATGGCCAAAGGCATCTTCTGCCATAATTGCAGTGACATGCTCAATAGCACAGGCCATTGCTAGACTGGTTTTCTTTGGCAATCGTTTATAGAGAAAATCAACGAATACGCGCTCTCCCAATCTCTCCAGCTCATTGATCGGAAACCCCTTTAGATCGTACATATTATTGAATTCTTCATGCACCTTTGAATGAGTCGCTTCCTGACCAATTAAGCCAGTTACTCTTGCTTTAAGCTCGTCGTCATCAATCTTATCTCTAAACTCACGCACAGCTTCAATGACGAAGCGCTCGCCCGCCGGAATCAGAGCAGAGAACGTCATAATATAGGCACTACCCCATGCATTATTGTTCCAGCAGTATTTCGCAGCCTTACTTTCATTGAATTCAAACTTCATGTGTCGAATCGGGACAAGATTTTCTTGCAATGGAGTATTTTCCAGTATCGTTGCGGTCACTGTCATGGGTCTCTCCTCTGAGGTAAAGCTAAATCACTAATCCAACTGGCTTGCCATCAATCCGGAAAAGCGAATAAATTGACTAGGTGACATACGCTTAAAGCGCCAAGCTATGCGTGCATCTAATTGGGGAAGCACATGGATTTTATTTTTATCCAATCCATTGAGTGATTTGACCACCACCGACTCTGGCGAATGCCCCAATTTGTCCATTAGCGACTGAGCTTTCTCTCGCCCCATCAACTTACCTTTACTTGAAGCTGCCATTCGGGCATTTTTAATCACGTCAGTTTTCACAAAAGTTGGGCACAACGCAGACACATGAACGCCGTAAGAAAAAACTTCGGAATGCAATGTTTCGGTAAGCGAGACTACTGCAGATTTAGTGGTGTTATAGGCCGCCATCATGGGAGCCGCACCAAAGCTAGCGGCGGAGGCAACGTTGATTACCCCACCACGACCTTGCGCTTTAAGCTCAGGCACAAACACATGACACCCGTGAATAACGCCCCATAAATTAATACCCATAACCCATTGCCAGTCATCAATAGAAATCTCTTCAACACATTGACCGCCAATGCCAACACCAGCATTGTTAACGAGCAAGCTGGTAGGTTCACCAAACCATTCTCTAGCAGTATCAGCAAGCTGTTTCACATCCCCTAAAGCTGCAACATCACATTTAACTGCTAATGCACTACCACCTTTAGATCGAATAAAAGATGCAGTTTGGTCAGCACTCTCAAAATCGATATCTGAACACACGACTTTGCCACCACGACGATGCAACTCCATTGCAAAGGCCCTTCCAATGCCATTTCCTGCCCCTGTAACAACGGCTCGGGCATTGTATGAGATAGCATGTCGACTCATTGGGCTTACTCCTAATTTGCTTTACATATAAGAATAAGCCCGAGATTTGTTCGGAAACAATTCGGGAAAATATATGGCTTTAAATTGCCACAATCCCCGAAATATCTGGGCTTAATAGAATCGGTCAAAAAGAGTGCTCTTTGAAACGAGAATTTTGTTCGGATTTAAACTCTCTTGAATCGAGTTTGAACAATAAGCTATTGATTCAAAATCAACCAAATTAAGTAAAAGCGGTGCTTGCATCATTGAGAGTTTGATATACATTATAAATAATCCGAACACTTGCTCGGATATCAAATCGTATAGCGATGGAACCCGCTCATGCCGAGATCACCAAAACAACAGCGCTCAAAAGCAACCGTTGATGCCATTATAAAAGCGGGATTTATTTGTGTAGCTGACAAGGGACTAGCGGCCACAACGACCAGACATATAGCTAAAGTCGCGGGTGTGGGCGTGGGTTCGATTTACGAATACTTCGAAGACAAAGAGGCAATCTACTTAGCAATGTCAGAAGTATTTACTGAAGATCTGGCGCAAATGATTACAGACATCACACCAAGACTCACAGAAGAAACCATTGCTAATGCATTAAGAATACTACTCGAAAATCTAAAGGCGTTTTTACAAAAAGAAGACGGCCTTTATTTACGCTATGGTCGAAAAGCAGCAAGCCTTGAATATAAAGAATCGCAAAGAATCATCAACAATGTGCTTATAGAATTATTGATGCAGTATCTGTTAAAACATCCCGAGCTTGCTTCTCTGAAAAACATTCCAGGCGTTAGCTATTTTTTAATGCATGGCGGGTCATACGCCATTATGAGCCATTTATTAGATCCCGCTCCGACAATCACCTTTGATGAATTGGCTGAGGCTATCGCCACCATGGCGGAGAGCTATGCGAAACAGCAACTGGCAAACGAAGCTGCCAATAACTCAGCACAAACCTCAAGCTAACGTGATCGCAAAACCATTTTCACACTTGATTTAGGTGCCAACGTAATACGTGGTTTTGGTTGTACAACCTTTTGAGAAATTAGTTGTGGCCGATAGGCTTGCGCAAGTGCAGCCAATATTAAACGAGCTTCCACCATCGCAAATTCCGCACCTATACAAGTTCTTGGCCCCGCACCAAATGGCATAAAGGCTAGTTTTGGTAATTCAGCTACGGCTTCTGGGGTAAAACGCTCAGGTTTAAACTGCTCTGGATTTGGATACCAGCGCTTATCATGGTGTGTCATATAAAGCCAAATAACTAATTCGCTACCCGCTGGCACCTTATAACCACCCACTTCGGTATCGCAACGAGCACGCCGCGGTAACACATAAGCTGGAGGATATAGTCGCATGGTTTCTTTGATCACTTGCTCGGTGTAAGGCAAAGAAGCTAAATCTTCATAGGTGGGCGCGCGCCCTTCCAAAACACGATCTAACTCTTCATGCAGTTTAACTTCAACATCGGGATTTTTTGCTAAGAGATACCAACACCATGTCAAAGCATGAGATGTTGTTTCATGTCCAGCTAAGAACAAAGTCATTAGCTGATCACGAATTTCTTTTGCACTAAGTTGATCACCATTGCCCTCAGCATCCACTGCAGTCACCAAGCGTTGCAATAAATCATTGGGTTGCGAATCAGTATCTGCCGTTTGGCGACGCTCATTGATCATGTCGTAGATTATTCCATCTAACAACTCTAATGCTTGAGTCACCTTGCGTCGACCAATAGACGGCACCCAGTCTGGCAGTACGTTAGGCGTTGCCATGGCGCCATTAAAAATCTGCATTGCCTTAGCCACTTGATCCGTTTCATTACTGACTTGATAGGAAAAGAGCGTGCTACAAACAATCCGCAAGGTTAAATCCACCATTTCCAGCCCCATATCAATTTCTTGATTGGGCTGCCAACGACTAATTAACTGTTGAGTTTCAGCTGTCATCATCTCTGCATATTCAGCCATGCGCTTTCTAACAAAAGCTGGTTGAACTAATCGCCGTTGACGTTTCCAATTGTCCCCATCACTCGTTAGCAAAGCATCCCCAAGCACCTGTGTAAGTGAATCAAATGCTGTATGAGTTTTACTAAAGTCATCAGCGCGTTTGAGCAACACCTCTTGAATATGCTCCGGATGTCTTAGCACAAATAACGCACCTTCATCACTTCTTGCACAGTAGATATCCCCATACTGATCGAAACGTTCATTAATAAAGGCAATTGGGTCAGTCACGAAATTTAAATAATAACGTAACGAAGGGATAACCCCTTTAGACCGGGGGGCAGGACCAGGAGGCAGATCATCAATAGCTAGGGTATTGGCGACAGTCATAGGGAGTTCTCTCTTCTGAATGCTTACCCTATGTTATGAGGTCGATTACCGGAGAAGCAATGCCAGATTGGATACAAATCAACAAAACACTGTTTTAAAAAAGTAGCCTAGAAAACAATAGCAAGAATTCTATTTACGCCGTGCTAGACGAAACTAGCTTTCCTCAAACACTGATTCGAACAATAAGAAACAGCATGAACGTAGATTTATTGATCTCTATCTCTCACACCCAACCTATTGGTCTGTTACACTTTTGCCACTGTCTAATCTAGAAGCCTCTACAGGAGACACCAAATGTCTAAGGAAGTGGTGTTTTGTGCCAATCAAGTCACCAAAACCTATGATATGGGTGAAGTTCAGGTGCATGCGTTACGGGGGATTGACCTTGAATTGTACCGTGGCGAGCTGGTGGTGTTACTCGGGGCTTCTGGCTCTGGTAAATCGACCCTATTGAACATACTGGGCGGATTAGATGCCGCCACCTCAGGGGAAGTGGACTATTGCGGCAACTCACTATCGCAAGCTGGTGATAAAGCACTAACAGATTATCGCCGCCACCACGTGGGCTTCGTGTTTCAGTTTTATAACTTAATACCCAGCTTAACCGCCGAAGAAAATGTCGCAGTCGTTACCGAGATTGCCGATGATCCCATGGCGCCTTTCGACGCACTGGATCTAGTTGGCTTGGCAGATCGTAGCGATCACTTTCCAGCACAATTATCGGGAGGGCAACAGCAACGGGTTGCCATTGCTCGAGCTATCGCTAAAAAACCTCATGTATTGCTATGCGACGAACCCACAGGTGCCCTAGATTCTAAAACCGGTATCGTTGTACTCGAGGTACTTGAAAAAATAAATCGTGAATTGGGCACAACTACCGCCCTTATTACCCATAATGCCGATATTGCCGCCATGGCCGATCGAGTGGTGACTTTGGCAGATGGAAAAATCGTATCCATTGTCAAAAACGAAACCCGAAAATCCCCAAGCGAGATTGCCTGGTAATGATGATCACTAGCTTACAGCGAAAACTTTGGCGAGAACTTTGGCATATCCGCGGCCAAGTCATAGCTATTGCGCTGGTTTTAGTGGGCGGTGTAGGCGTTTGTATGATGAGTCTATCAACTTATCATTCATTACTGGAAACTCGAGATCACTATTATCGTAATTATCGCTTTGCCGATATCTTCGCTAATTTAAAGCGTGCCCCACGGCCTTTAAATAAACGTATTAGCAGTTTACCAGGAGTAGCAAGATCAGAAACACGTGTTGTTGCCCCTGTTACCTTAGAGGTCCTTGGTTTTGATGAGCCCATCCAAGGATTAATCACCTCCATACCCGATCAAGAGGAAAAAGCGAAGCGAGCCTTAAACACACTCTATATCGTTCGTGGCCGTTTACCTGATAGCCGTCGCGATAATGAAGTGGTGGTCAGCGATGCTTTTGCAGAACAGCATCGTTTACAACCTGCAGATCAACTTTCAGTCATCATCAATGGTCGCAGGCGCTCACTCAATATTGTGGGAATAGTGCTATCCCCTGAACATATTTATCAAATTGCTCCAGGGGCTATGTTCCCTGATTTTAAACGTTATGCAGTCATGTGGATGGCCTACACCCCATTGGCCAAAGCCTATGATATGGATGGCGCCTTTAATGATGTGGTGGTACAACTGCAACCCAATGGCAGTAGCGAACAGGTGATCGATTTAATTGATGATTTAATCGCACCTTATGGTGGCCAAGGCGCTTATGGACGTAAAGATCAGTTTTCAAACTTATTTCTTCAAGAAGAGTTTAAGCAGCTGCAAACAATGGCATTCTTGTTTCCAACCATTTTTCTGGGAGTCGCCTTATTTCTCTTGAATGTCGTGATTACCCGCTTAGTTAGCACGCAACGAGAAATCGTTGCCATGTTAAAAGCCTTTGGTTATAGCAACACCGCTATATTTTTGCATTATTCAGGCATGGTGCTTGCAATTACCCTATTGGGAATTATAGGCGGCATTATACTTGGCCTATGGCTCGGAAAAGGAATGACTGCGCTCTATGTGGAGTACTATCGTTTTCCAGAATTAACTTATAACCTAAAGCCACAAATTTTGGTATCGGTCGCCCTGAGTACTATTTTGATCACTCTGCTAGCCACCGCACGTTCAGTGATGAAAGCTTCATCCTTACCTCCCGCCGAAGCAATGCGACCAGAACCGCCAGCCAAGTTCAATCACACCTTGCTGCATCAATTAGGGATTGAAAGGTGGTTGTCCCCTGCTACCAAAATGATTATCCGGCAACTACAACGCCGTCCGTTTAAGACATTGCTATCGGTGATCGGTTTAGCGATGGCCTGCGCCATTATGATGGTGGGTAATTTTCAGAAAGACGCGGTGAATTTTATGATTCACGTACAATTTAAGCTGGTGCAAAAACAAGATATCGAGGTGGTGTTTAACAACCCAGTTGCTGAAAGCGCTCTTAATAGTTTAAGAGCACTCCCTGGTGTATGGCATGTTGAAGGTAAACGTACGGTTCCTGTTAGATTAAAGTTCGGACACCGTTCCTATCGAACCAGCGTACAAGGCCTACCCGAAGAACGCTATTTACAATCCGTTTTAGATACTGATTTAAATGCGCTTGAAATGCCTAGAGAAGGAATTCTGGTTAACCAACAACTAGCCGATAAACTGGGCTTCAAACGGGGAGATTGGGTGACAGTAGAATCGTTAGAAGGTCATCGCGAATCTTTTAGCGTGCAAGTGACACAGTTATCGAAACAATTTATGGGGCTTGGAGTTTATAGCAGCCAAGCCACCATTAATCGCTTAATGCGCGAAGGCCCTGCAGTAAACAGTGCACTCCTAGCCATTGACGAAGACGCGGAAAATAGCCTCTATAAAAAGTTACGGGATATGCCCCAGGTAGCGGGCATTAATTTGCGACAAACGGTAATCGATAGTTCCTATGAAACCCTAGACCGAATTATTTTATGGTTTACCTTTATTAACGCCCTACTCGGTGCAGTGATCGCTTTTGGCGTGGTGTACAACACCATACGTATCGCCTTAGCGGAGCGTGGCAGGGAATTAGCAAGCTTAAGAGTATTGGGCTATAGCCATGGCGAAGTGGCTTATATTCTCTTGGGCGAACTGGCCATACTAACGCTCATGAGTTTTCCCATCGGCTTCCTAATAGGAAATAGCCTATGCGCATTTATGGCCGCTAATTTAACATCTGATTTATATCGAATACCCTTAGTACTAACCCCTTACACTTATGCATTTTCAGCGCTTATCGTTATTTTATCTGCTATCGTGTCTGGCCTTTTGGTTTGGCGAAGATTAGCAGAGCTTGATTTGGTAGAAGTGCTAAAAACCAGGGAATAATGAAGGAGAACATTGATGGCCAAAAATAAAAGCTTCGCACAACGCTACCTTGGTTGGGGAATCACACTTATTGTTTTAGTAATTGCCCTGACATTTGGCCTACGCCCGCAACCTATGATGGTAGAAGCCGCAGAGGTTGCCCAAAGCGAATTCAAAGTCACCATCGATGAAGAAGGCGTTACACGCGTGAAAGATCGCTTTGTGATTTCTGCACCGGTTTCAGGCTATGTACGCCGTATCGCTTTAGACATTGGCGACACAGTTGAGAAGCAAAAAGAGCTTACATTATTAGAACCTTTGCGATCCGATGTATTGGATCCACGCAACCGTGCTGAAGCTGAAGCCAGAGTTGCAGCAGCTAATGCCGCATTGCTTGTTGCGCAACAACAATCCGAGGCAGCTAAAGTAGAAGCGGACTTTGCCAATCAAGAATTCGATCGCAAACAAGCTTTGAAGAAAAAGGGCTTTATTGCCGATGAAGAACTACAACTTGCGCAAACAGAAAAACGCCGCGCGAATGCAGTACTGCGCTCTTCACAATTTTCTGTTGATGTTGCTCGTTATGATTTACAAGCCGCTAACACACTACTTCAATACTCTGCAGCACAGCCAACAGAAGGCGTGCTTCGAGAGCATGTGCCGATTCAATCACCCGTCGCAGGCTCAGTCCTTTCCATTCATCGCAAGAGTGAAGGCGTCGTCAGTGCGGGAACGCCCTTATTAGAACTTGGAGATCCTGCAGCATTAGAAGTGGCCGTAGACGTATTAAGTTTCGATGCCGTTAATATCAAACCTGGAATGCCGGTTGAACTCAAGCGTTGGGGAGGCGATATCATCGATGGCATTGTGCGTGTCGTTGAGCCCGTAGGTTTTACCAAGGTTTCCGCACTTGGTGTAGAAGAACAAAGAGTGTGGGTGATTATCGATCTTGTATCTCCTCGATCTAGCTGGGAACGCCTCGGCGATGGTTACCGTATGGAAGCCACCTTTTTAGTATGGCAACAAGCAGACATTATTCAGACTCCCAATGCCAGTTTATTTAGACTCGATAATCAGTGGCGTGTATTTGTAATCGAAGATGACGTAATCTCATTACGCACAGTTGAAGTGGGTCGAAGAAATGGCCTAAATGCCGAGATTAAAAGCGGGCTTTCTGTTGGTGAGATCGTTGTTATCCATCCCGATAGTGATCTAACTGAAGGCGCCAGGGTTTCGGTTCGCCCATAAACTTAACGCAAAACCTCTAATAATCTGTTGTAGGACTCTTACCCATGCAAAGCCGGTGGCCTGAACGCATTGTTTGTTTAACCGAAGAAACCACCGAAGCGCTCTATCTGATGAACGAGCAGCAACGAATCGTGGGAATTTCAGGTTATACCGTTAGGCCTGCCATAGCGCGCAAGGAAAAGCCTAAGGTTTCCGCCTACACTAGCGCAAAACTCAATAAGATACTGGATCTAAAACCTGATCTAATACTGGCCTTTTCTGATATGCAGGCCGACATCGTCGCTGATCTTATTCGCGCGGGGCAACAAGTACACACTTTTAATCAGCGCTCTGTTGATGGCATCTTAACAATGATCAATACACTGGGAGCGTTAATCGGTAGAACGGATAAATCTGATCAGTTAATTGATTCGCTCAACCAACATATTGAATCAGTGAAACAATCTGCGGCACATTTGCCAAACCAACCCAAGATATTTTTTGAAGAATGGTACGACCCATTGATTAGCGGCATTGGCTGGGTATCCGAGCTAATCGAAATCGCGGGTGGTAAGGATTGTTTCCCGGAGCTAGCGAAAGAACCTGGAGCAAAACAACGCATTATCGCTGACCCAAGTAAAGTAATAGAGCGGCAACCGGACATTATCATTGGTTCATGGTGTGGACGAAAATTCCGCCCCGAGCAGGTCAAAGAACGAGCCGACTGGCTTTCTATCCCTGCTGTTAAGGAGAACCATATCTATGAGGTGAAAAGTGCTGATATACTTCAACCTGGCCCTGCAGCACTAACGGATGGTTTAACTCAGCTGCACGACATTATTAAACTCTGGTGCGCGAATCATAATGCCCTTAACGACGGTTAATCATCAACAGCAATGGTGCTCCAATGTAATTTATGGATTGCTATACTTGCTATGTTTATTGGCAGCCAACACCAGTAGCGCGGACACAACCTCTCCCAAAAGTATTTCGTGGATTAAATGGGATCAGCGCCCTATTTTCTACACCGATCCCAGCAGCCAAAAGGTCGAAGGCATTTATCAAAATATTATCGACTACTTGCATAGCAATGCACCTCTTAACGAATATCAACAAAAAGAACTAATGGTTAACCATTCGCGGTTTAACCGTATAGCTCAGTCACCGGACAACTGTTACTTAGGATGGGTTACCTACAATGACCTAAGAATCGAAAGCCGTCCCATTACCATGATTAAACCATGGGCAATTTGGACCTTAGCCGACAAGCAGGAAGTGTTTGGTGAGCCAGACAACATATTATCACTGGAAAGATTAATATTAGATCCTAATGTCAAAGTGGGCGTTATTAAACATTTCACCTACAGCCAATCAGTGCTAGATATTTTAATCAAACATAAAGGTAACCCTTCGCTCATAGTGGCAAACACATCAGCCATCGAAATCAATCCACGTACGCTGATTGCAGGAAGAATGGATGTTTTTCTTGGCAACCCCGGTCAGATGCAACGTAAACGTAAAGAAGCGCATACTAAGTCACAATTTATAAAATATGGCATTAAGGAGGCCAACGAACATAGAACGATGCTGGTAAGTTGCGCTGATGATAAAAAAGGTCGCCAAGTTATTAGCGCCATTAATCAGTTTATTGAGAAAGACCCACAAAGCTTTTATGAGCAAATTTTGAAGTTCCATCATGAATGGTTGGGGGAAATCACTTCCAGCTTCTTAGAACAATTCAAAGCACAAGTATTTCCTATTAAATCGTCATCACAGTTTTTAAATCATAGGCAGCAGTAATTAAATGCTTATTTTAGGATTATTCGTAGTAGTTTCGCTTATCGTTTTTGTCTACGCAGTAAAAATGGCCTCCACCAATACTGCGAATGAAAACGATATGAATAAATTAGACCTTGAAATTTATGATATTCAACTAGACCCGCCCAACGAAAGCGTCCTAAAGGCACACGAACCCATTACATTGAGTTTTAGCTACGACTACAACTCCCCCAATCAACCACTCCAAGTATGGGCACGAGTGCTAGATAAAACCTATGACTCAACCTATCAAGGATCTTGCGATGATATGCTCCCAGGTAATGGTCGAGTAAGCCGATACGTGTACCTGACTGAACCCGGCAAAATCATTGATATCGATGTCATTATCAAAGACCAAGACTATCAACTGGTGACACAATTCACCTTGAAGGTGGACTATACCTTTCAAAAAAATGAAGCCTTAGAAGCTATGGCTGAGGATGGCTTGGGTTCAAAAATAACAGCCACCAGTTTAGATAACGATTCAAGTAAGGTGCTAAAACCAGGCACCTCAGTTGATGTCACTGTGAATTACGATGCCAATTGCGAGAAAGAGCTGAGCCTATGGGTAATCCCTATCACCGATTGCAATATGACCTATGACGCCGCTTCGCAAGTACCTTCAGGACAGGGGCAAATCACCAAATCATTTATTGTTGCCGAACCTTGCGAGTTAACCGAGGTGCAAGTTGTGATGAAAAATTGCGCTAGCAAAACCGTTTTTTCTGAAATTATTCCGGTGAGCTTCAAATACGAAAACTAACGAGCCAAACCCAACTAAAAACACCGTGCAGGTCAGCACAGAATCTGATGGTCGACGAATTTGTGTAATCGTTCATCGTTCTGGTAGTGATAAGTTAGCCGCTGAATCATTCACTCGTCTTGCTTGTTTTGGGCCGAGTGAGAAAAAGTGTCTGGCAAGGTTCAGCTAAAGGTTTCCAATCAAAAATTTGTGAACTCGCGTCTGGCAAACTCACTTAGTGTTAAAATATACTGTCACTGTTCTACGCACCTTATAACTTCATCTGCGCTTAACGAGTGTCTTTTGGTCCACAACTTTCATAACAACTGCATGCTCCACAGAATGCCACTGATGACACGTAACGCAAAAGAGTATCGAAGTATGACTGCACAATTAATGTCACAAAATCTACCTATCGTAAGCTGTTCCTTCGGGATTTTTTGTGCCGTTTACGTCATCCTAACGATTTCGTACTTGCGGGCGCAAACAATAGAAACGTCATCATTACCTACCGATTCCTCGCGGCCCCTGTTCAAGCAAATCGAGATTTTTTCTATATTGACTGTATGATTGTATATTCCAGCTGTAAGTACTTTCATTAATATACGCGCGAGTTACTAGAGTGCCTCCTCGGGATTTCGCCCTCTGGGCGAAATCCCTGCGGGGGCAATAATCAAGAGAAAAGGTTACGAGAATCAATAAGTAAATGCATCGATCCTTTATCAAATTCTTTTTACAACTTATTCTTTCAGGAAATGTGTGGAAATTCGTCTGAAGAATTTGAATGAGGATATTGGGGTTTAAAGGATCAAGGGACGATTCGAGGTGCACGCACTGAG
>JAKSAW010000196.1 GCA_022361455.1 Pseudomonadales bacterium
AATCTTACTGACTTCGAACCACTAACCGAAGAACTCAGCACTGAGCCAACTGAGCAAATCGTTCGTATCGTTGGTTAAGCGAACACTCGATTAGGCTTTGCCAGAAACCCTTCCATACATGAGATGGAAGGGTTTTTTATTGATTGATACTACTGAGAACCTGATTACGGCCATTTTCTTTGGCTTGATAGAGATAGTCATCTGCCTCTTTCAGTAACGCTTCAGATTGATCCCTTTCAGCTGGAACTCCTCCAGCCACACCAATACTAATCGTCATTGTCACGCTGTGCTGATCATCCCTGACGACCGTTGACTCGAACTCTGATCTAATTTTCTCAGCGACAATCGCAGCCCCACTCACTTCAGTTGCCGGTAACACGACGACGAATTCTTCGCCGCCATAACGCACCCCAATATCGGTAGGTCTTTTTAAATTAGTGCGTATAATTTCCCCGGCAGAGGTTAAACATAGGTCTCCAAACTGGTGCCCATAGGTATCGTTTAACTTCTTAAAAAAATCGATATCAAACATCAACACGGATATTGGTTGCTTTTCTCTAAAAGCGCGCTGATGTTCCGTGGGCAGCATCTGATTTAGGTAGCGACGATTTCTTAACCCAGTTAGTTCGTCAAGTGTGTTTAGATCCTCTAGGCGTTGATTGGCTTTCTCAAGTTCTTCTGTTCGATTACGCACTAACTGATCAAGTTTTTCGTTTTCTTTTACCTGGGCATCCAGCATCGCTTTTTGTATTTTGGCAGCCTCTCTTTGTGCTTCCGCACGAAGCCTTCTTTCATGATTCACCAGATCAGCTAAGCCGATTGAGAAGAAGATCAACTCAAACGCTGAACTCCACTTCATTACTTCGTCAGCCACATGGAACAAAGGAATAACACCCTGTGAAGTCAGCACAGTGAATATCACTGACACCATTACCGCACCTTGGCCTATCAGAAAATAAGCAGCCGGCCGGTATCCCATTAACACACCTCTTAATGATGCAGTGAACAGGATCGACACTCCACCAACAAGCACCAATGCGTTGAGTTTCGCAGCCACCTCACCTGACACGAAAAACAATAGCGGGATACAGGCAAGGCAAAATACGATCAGGGCAACAATAACTTTATGTAGTTTTGGTTGTAGCTTTTTGGTTTTTAAGAATGCGATACCAAACAGTGCAACCGCCGCACAAGAAATGATACCAAAAATATAAATAGCAACCTGTTGAAAAAAAATTGACTCTGGCCAAAAGCGATAACTGTGGCCACTCAGAGTTGCGTTAAAGAGCATTAAGTTCAGAATGGCAAAAACATATAGCCCATATACACGCTTGCGAATACCCAACCACAAGAATAAATTGTACACACACAAACCAAGCGTAATGCCAAAATAGATACCATGGGTTATGTCGAGTTGGTATCGTCTTTCAACGAAACTCTGTTCAGTTTCGATAACGATCGGTACTGAAATTGAACTAGTGCTAGTAACCCTGAGATAATAATCAACACGTTGACTAGTCCGGATTTTGATAGGAAAAATTAAATCTGGGACGTGATAAAAGCGATTATCAAAGGGTTGCCCATCCCCAACCTGCAACTTCTTTACCTGACCATCTAGCACCTGAAAGAGCTGCACATTGTCTAATAACGGGTATTGAATCGACATGAAAAGGTGTTGGTCACTAACCGTTTCAAGCGCCATTTCCTTTGCAGATTCAACAGAGAACTTAAACCACATCGCCCCCATGTGATAACCCATATTTAACGTATCTTGGTTAAATTGGCTGGCCTCCCCTTCAGTGAACAATTTACGGATTTGATCAATTGTTCGTTCCCGAGAAAAATCTTCAAAGTAGAGGACACCTTTGCCAATTTCTAAGCTTTCAATTTCGTTGGTAATCACATAGTTATGAGAGGGAGTATTGGCTAGCAGTTTTGGCTGCCAACACAGTAGCATAAACAATAAAGGCAAAAATAAGCGTACTCTTATCATTAGATTAGCGGAAAATTTCATTAGTCGTCTTAGCTACTCATTATAGATCAGACAGTGTGATATGCAGATTCAGCTGACTCAAACCCTTCCGATATAAAGCCGTGGAGCAGGCGTCTAAAGTTAGCCAAATTTGGTAGTAGAAGCTAAAAATGCCCCTTGCTTGAACTGATCTTCATGGTTATCATGATGCAACATAATATATTTTTTGTTGTAGGCTGGTTTTTATCATAGGATACAAAGACATGAGCATTGCCCAACTGCCACCAGGCCCAACCGAAGCAAAGTTTAAACAAGCTCTGAAGATGGGCATGGGAATTTTTGACTATCTAGAGGAATGTCATAAGAAATTCGGTGATGCTTTTACCCTAAACCTGTCAGGCATGGATCCTATGGTGTGGGTATCTGATAAAGAAATGGTAAAAGACTTCTTCAATTTGAAGCCTGACCAGATAGATCAATCCAGTCTACCAATTCCAATCGACGCTGGTGATGATGCTGTGGGCTTTGTGAACGGGAAATATCATGCGGATACACGGAAGGTAATGGTGCCACCTTTCGTTGGTAAAGAACTTACCAACCGCGCCGAGACCATGCATGAAATCATCACACGTCATATCAACAAAATGCTTGTGGGCGATCAATACGACATGCCTCGACTGATTGGCGATATCACCCTGGATATCATAACTTACACCCTGCTTCATGAAAAAGATGGAGAGCGATTCAACCGTTATCACCATTTGATGCTGGACTGGATTCAAGCGTCTACCAACGACAGTATGTTCTTAATAGGCACGTTGTATGGGCCTTCCAAGTTTAGAAATATGCTGCATAAAAAATACAGAGAGCGTGGTGTAAATGGTAAAACAGGGTCACCCATTGATCGAGTCATGCCCTGGAACAAGTCCATTAATTTGAAAGTCGAATTGGCGGCCATGATTCGCAATGATATTCGCCAAATACGCGCTAATCCCGATACAGATTACTCGGGTGTTCTTGCCGGTTTTGCCCTATCCCGTTGGGATAGCGGCGAGTTAATTGATGAAGAGAAAGTCATTTCGGAAGTTATTGCGGTATTAACCGGGGGCCATGAAACCAGTGCTGCGACAGGCGGCTGGTATATGTTGTGGTTAATGAAGAAACCACATATTTATAAGAGAATGCGAGAAGAAGTTTTGCTATCTATCGAAGACAAAGGCCACTTTGATCCCCTCGCTATTTGTGAAAACAAATATCTAAATGCCTGCTTAAATGAAGCCCAACGCTTAACGCCTTCGGCGGTAGGGACCATGCGGCATCTAGTTGGCGATACTAAAATTGGCTCTCTTACACTGCCAGGGAGCACTAACGTATTGGCATCAGCGTACCTTCGTCAGCGAGATAAACGAGTATGGGGTGATGATGCACTAGAGTTTCGGCCAGAACGATGGTTAGCGGAAGGCTTCCGCCCAGGACCCTTCGATTTCTTTCCTTTCGGTGGCGGTCGGCGCGCCTGTATTGGTGCAAATCAAGCAAAACAACAGTTGAGAATTTTATTCGCTGAATTTGCTCGTCGGGTTGAATTCGATTCCATCTATTCAGAAAACAATAAGTGGCCAGGGCAACAACAGGTCAGCGGGCAAACAGAACCTAAAGGTGGCGTGCCTGTTACCATTACAAAGGTTAGGCCCTTTGATTTTTGTGCTAATAAGAATATGGAGCAGTTAGAGGCGAGCTAGTCCGTGATGGATTTGAAAATATTTACCCTAGTGTACAGTCAGTTAACCTGATTAGACTTAGCGCTTGGCCATACATGGGCCGATGGGCACAATGAACCTCCAAACATTGGCAACTTCGCTGCGGGGGATTCCAAGTGGCTGCACAGCAATCAATAGACCGTGTCATGGTCGCAACCAAACGTAAGAAGAAAACTGACACCGTTGTGTTAAATGACCAGTTACCGCCGCTAAAGCATGGTGAGATTAGACTATCTGTCGATAAGGCAGGGCTTAGCACCAACAACATGTTCTATGCGCAAATGGGCGATGCACCCCTGCTAAAGTTTTTTGCAGTCTATCCCATCAAAGGCCAGAAGGAACTTGCCAATGTGCCTGCTTGGGGGCTTGCAACCGTTATCGAATCTGCGAACCCGGACTTTCAAGTGGGCGAGCGCTATCGTGGCTTTCTTCATATGAGCAATGTGGTTCAGATGAAAGCAAAAAAAACCAAAGATGGTTTTGTTGCTTACGGTGATGGTAGAGAAAAGCTCGTAAAAGCTTATAACGTATTTCACAAAGTGAACGAATCACCTGACTCCCCCTTTGCGGGCGATGGCGCGAAAGCTGATCTTGCTATGTCATCAGCACCTAGTGCGTTAAGTGGCTATGTGATTTATGAGCTGTTAAGAATGAAAGATTTTTATGATGGCAACAGTGTTGTATTGACCTCTGCATCATCAAAACTTTCTTTGGCCACTGCGGTGTTCCTACAAAAGGATAAGCAACAAGGGCGCATCAAGAAAGTGATCGCATATACAGGTTCAAAGAATAAGTCTTTCATTGAGTCAACAGGGTTATTTGATTTAGTACTCACTTACGACCAAACGCTACCATCTGACAGCGATCTCAAACACGTTATGATTGACGTGGCTGGTGACGCCACCATCTTTAAAAAGAACAAAAAGGTCATTACAAAAGCACTAGCGGTGGGCGGAACCCATTCCTCTGCGAAATCTTCAACCTTTACAGCATTTGGCCCTTCTGGAATTGTAAAAATGATCACAGGCATGGCGGCACCTAAAGCCATCGCCAATTGGTTTGATGATCATCTCAATCCAAAACTGGAAATGTTTTTTGCACCGTCTGTCATGGCAGATCTAACCAGCAGTCTCGGAAAACAACAATTCGATAAACAATGCGAAGATGCTTTGGGTCAGTTCGTTGATGCAGCCATTGATAAAGGCTGGATTGAAGTGAACCGATGTGAAGATACCGATGCCGTTAGGCAAGCCTATAGCAGAATATTCCGTGGTGAAGTACCACCTTCAGAAGCCGTAATTTTCTCGCTAGCTAGCTAGAATATAAAAGATTCGAAATGAGTTCATGTGTTTACTTTATACATGAACTCATTAAATTCGTTCTCTATTGTCAGTAAATCTATGCGACTTCTTTCTAGGATTTTTTCTCGCCTTTTTTACCAAATAAAGGCGCAACAAAAGACATTAGTAGAACCAAAATCGCACCGCAGATCAAACCAATCACACCATTGACCAGAGTAGGCAATATCCCATCCAGTATCGCCACTCCAGAATGTATCGATTCAAGCAGATGGTGGAAATCTATCACGGCTTCAGCACTGTGTGTTAAAATGCCCCCACCAACAAGAAACATAGCAATGGTACCGACAATAGTAAGCAATTTCATAATGGTTGGTGCTAACCACAATAAGAAACGACCAACACCAGCTGCCATTGCTTTACCTTTGGATAGGTATAAACCTAGGTCATCAATTTTCACAATGGCTGCTACCAAGCCATAAACAAAGATCGTCATGGCGATCGCTACAAAGGAAAGTGCAGCGGCTTGCTTAGCAAATGGGTATTCGCTCATGGTGCTTAGAGCGATAACGATAATTTCTAAACTAAGAATAAAGTCAGTTCTAATAGCGCCCTTGATTTTCTTTTCTTCTACTTTGCGCAGATCAGCTTCGTTATCTTCAAGCAAGGCTTTGGCCTGAGAATGATCCTTATCTTTAGAGTGAGATAGTTTGTGCCAAACTTTTTCTGCACCTTCATAACAAAGAAACAATCCACCTGCTACCAGCAAGGGTGTAATTAGCACTGGAAGAAAAAAGCTTAACGCCAAAATCAGCGGCACAATAATAAATTTATTGAGCATCGAACCTTTGGCCACAGCCATTACAACCGGGATTTCCCGTGAAGCTCTAACTCCGCTAACTTGCTCCGCGTTGACAGCCAAGTCGTCACCCAAGACACCTGCGGTTTTTTGTGTCGCGACTTTGGACATAACAGAAATATCATCGAGCAAAGTCGCGATATCATCAAAAAGTGAAAGTAAGGATCCTGCTGCCATTAGAGTTTGTTCCTTCAATTTAATACTTCAATTTGGTGGGTGTGTTTTACTACAAAATGCTCACAATTTAAACACTGCCATCACAACTAATTCACAAAGACGCCCAATAGCTAGGTATAACATGCAAATGAAGATTATTGGCCTGACTTATCAATGAGCTGCTTTTGCAGCCGATCTATTCCTTGTTGCATGGTTTGCATCGTGGCGTTTAGACTTTGAATTTGCGTTTGTAAAGAATCCACCTCTTCATGGGTAAACGTTTTTATTTCTTGTTTATCTTCGTTTCTCGTTTCAGCCTGCGCCATTTGCATCGCATCAACGATAATACCAATAAATAAATTCAGCACAGCAAAACTTGTAATTACAATAAAGGGCACAAAGAAAAGCCAAGACCATGGGTAAAGCTCCATTGTGGGACGCACGATACCCATGGACCAGCTTTCCAGAGTCATTATTTGGAACAGTGTGTAAGCGGATGCGCCAATTGTACCAAACCACTCTTGCATATTAGGGTCTGGATGCTGGCCGAATAATTTGGTCGCCAGTACAGCACATACGTAAAAGATCAGCACCAATACACCAATAACGGAGGACATACCAGGAATGGAGTGCCCAAGAGCGGTAATCACCCTGCGCATTTGAGGCACAACCGATAATAATCTAAGTATTCTCAATACCCGGAATGCTCTAAGTACCGATAGCGGCCCGCTAGCAGGCACCCAGGCAATAGTAACAATGAGAAAATCAAAAACATTCCAGCCAGACTTAAAAAAGCGCAAGCGGTAAGCATACAACTTAGCCGCTATCTCTAGCGTAAATATGCTCAGCAGTGAAGTATCCAGAATTTTTAGGAGCGCGCCATAGACTGCCACCAAATCAGAATTAGTTTCCAAACCCAGGGTAATCGCATTTAGCAGGATTAACCCAATAATAATGCGCGTGACACTCGGACTTTCAATGAACTCAGCCACCCTGCGACGGTGCTTGGGAAGACTGTCAATTGGCATTGGATACATCGTTAATTCCTTTAGGTATCTAGCTCAGATCACAAGAACGCAATAATGATGACACTCAAAGGAGAATTCAAGTTTCAACAACTGATGACAAAAAATAATTCACTTTAGCTAACAAGGTTTCTTTCTTGGGCGTTCAAGAGGTCCCGACCCACCAAATACAACATTATTGTAATATTGTTGCATGAAAGGTATGCTTGTTAAAAACCTTAGTCAACCAAAGAATTGATACCTCTTGAGATAAAGGCTCGCT
>JAKSAW010000103.1 GCA_022361455.1 Pseudomonadales bacterium
GACGGGCTTTTCAGAGATTGTGCTCAGGGTGTGAATCAAGCCGAGGAAGGTATGTGATCTAGTTTTCGTTTTGTTATTGAATCCAATAACAAAAATTTTTTCAGTGAGTGAGCGCTCCGGATTTTTAGCTGCTGGAGCGCTAATGATAGATAAAAATAGTCTAAAAATCGTAAGTGAGGCGAACTTCTGAACTCCAAGAATCGTATTCGTTGACTTCTACGTTGCTGTCTTGGGTTTCGTAGTCAACACTCCCGGTAATTGAAGTATCCGGATTTAGGCGGTAACTGGTGCCGAATCCTAGTCGGACCGTGTCATCCTCTCGCTGGTTAATATCATCGAACTCAACATTTTCAAAGCCTAGCTCAAAAGAGGTTGTGAGACGTGTAGTTACGGTGAGCTCAAAATCTAAACTAAGTTCCTGCCTGACTTCGTCAGGAATTGTTCCACGCTTGTACTGATCATCCTCCCAAATATAACTTATGGAGGACCGATACCGGGACCTAAGCGGCAAATCCCAAGTTAAGCTAATAGATTTGGCAGTAACCAAATCATTACTATCAGTATTAGTGCCGGCATCCCCTCCCTGCACTGGACTTGAATCGTCTACAGATCCGCCAGATGAAGCTTCGCTAGCTTGAACGCCACCTGTTTCCCCCAAGTCTCCACTCGCAGTATCTTCGGTAGACTTCGACAACTCGAATGACCAAACACCCACGCGCCTAACCTCACCGTATACGCTAAATGCGTTCTCTCTCTCACCTAGAGTCTCATTCTCTGCAACCAAAAAGCCTACAGAACCAAAAGCTGTTCTCCTATTAATAGAGTAACTGACTTGCTTAAATACAAAATCATCTTCAGGATTATTATCGAATTCTGTATCTATATAACGAGCAGAAAGAACCATACTAGTCTTTCTATTTACAGCGCGCTCCCAAGACATTTCTGACCTGTATCTTTCTCTGTCAGCACTTTGGCGCTCACTAAACTCGGTGTTAATGTGTCGCACGCTAGCAACTATTACATCCCTGTTGCTCAACTCCATGGCAAGCGAAGGTCCATAATAAACGCTTGTCTCTTGATCGCGGTTTTCAGGAGTGTCTTCCAGCTGCGTGTTTCTAACAGTACTGTCACTAGACGTTGCTATAGTAAAATGGAGTACTTCTGGAACTATTAACAGATTGACAAACGCCGACCCTTCTAAAATGGTGTCGTCAGAAAAAGCGTTGTAACTATTCTGTTCGTAGACCCCACTGTAATCTATTGAAGCATAGTAATGCCTGGCTCGATGCGACAGATCTATGGATGCGCCAACTTCCTGTGCGAAATTAGTTTTTAGATCTACTAAATCATCATTCTCGTTGTCTGCATTATCAGTCCAACTAACCCCACCAAAAACACTACCCTGATAATCTAACGCCCAAGCTGATTCACCATGCAGGCTCACAAAGCCAAAGACCGCCAGCAAGGCAATCTTGATAGCATGCTTTCCGTTGCATCTATGATTTGACTTCATGTTAAGTTCCAACAGTCTCTAAATTAATCGCTTCACTTATCAAAAGAATTGATAGTCTTACTAGGTGATTTTAATTATTGAATATCAATCCAATGGGCTTGTCTTTACCAATCGCATCTAGCCCTGCTTCGATCTGGGTATTGGTCACTTTACCGTAAGGTACAACGAGCACGGAATAATCGCAGAACTCAGAAAGGATACGACCTTCGGCGGAAATGCCAACGGGTGGCGCATCAATAAAGATATAGCGATCTGAATAACGCTCTTTGACGCTTCTGATAAATTGCATCATACGATCACTAGAAAAATACTCTGCACCAGCTTCCCTAAAGGACCCAGCGGGAATAACTCTTAATCGACTGATACCAGTGGCATAAATAATATCATCAATACTTAGCGTGCTGTCTTCCAGATAATCGGTTAAGCCGTATTCTGGAGCGATATCAAACATCTTATCGATGGATGGCTCATAAAGATTACAATCAATGATCAACGCTGTTTTAGATTGATCGAGGGCAAAGGCTGCCGCCAAATTCAAACCTATAAAGCTGGCACCGCCGCCATGCACTACCGAGGTCACCATGCAAACGAAGTTCTTTTTACCTGAACCCTGGACGAGTTTGGTGCGAATTTCTCGAAACGTGTTTATTAGGCCTTTGTTATCCGTGCGGGGATTTATTATTTTCTTTTCTTCGAGTTCCTGTAAGGACAACAACTCGACTTCGGCCATCTGGCGAATTTGTTGAACGCCCCCAGTTTTGGTGACCTTATCACCCATAGAGCCAACTCTATCATCACTCATTACACAAATCCTTTAACGCGCAAAACGACGATCGAAACATAAGCGGCAAAAACAACAATCAACAAGGTTGCAAGCAGCAACACATCACCTTTCAATACTCGCTGACTTAGCTTGGTGTGAATGTGAGGGACCACGCCTAGAACAGGAATATCGATCTCTTGTTCCAGCTTGTCAACAAAGCGAATTCTTGGATCAAGCATCACGTACGCGACCACCAGGCCAACCGGGAACAATACACCTAAGATGGGTCCTATTAAGACAAAATGCAGAAACCTCAAACCGGTGGGGTTCAAAGGAAAAACGGCTGGCTCCTGGATTTTATAAGTAACACCCTGCCCTTCGATGTCTAACGTCATAGATAAGCGAGCTTTTTCTTTACGATCCAGCATATCTTCGTATATTTCACGGGTGACCGTGTAATCGCGAGTTAACTCAGCTAACTGAGCCTCCTGTTCGGCAATACGCTTTAAGCGCTCATACTCTTCGTCCAACAGCGCTTTTGTCAGTCTGAGTCGGCGCTCCAAAGTACTTACATTGGTACGGGCAGCAGCAAGATCACTACGAAGACGTTCATAGAGTGGATTCACATTCCCTTCTGAAGCGCCAGCATCAGGCTCGAAATCATCAGTCTCTGCTTCTTGAATCGCGTCCTTTAGATCCGCAATCTGATGCTTTAATGTGACAATATCAGGGTAAGTGTCTTTATAGGAAAGCTGCAAAGTAGCCAAGCGAGACTGAGCTTCAGCTAAGCGCTCTCGGTACACATCAGACCTAAACTGACGAGCGACATAGCGTGATTCCTGTGCTAGCTGGCCCTGAACCGAATCAACTGTGGTGTTCGCATCCTCTAGGTCTAACTCCATCCGCTCTATATCGCGACGTAGCTGTCCGATGCGATCTTTAACATCCCTTTCAGAACCATCAGTATTACTGGCTTTAAACGCTTTTAAGTTTTCTTCCGCATTCTGTAACTGAGACTTATAGGATTTAACTTGCTTGTCGATAAACTGGAAAGCTTCGCGACTTTCGCTTCGTTTAGACTCAGAAGCGTCTTTAATAAAGAGCTCTGTGACTTTACTGACGTGGTTAAACGCTAAGCCAGGATCAGAATTTGTTGCGGTCAACTTGATAATCCCGGGACCCACGGCTTTAACAAGCAAATTTTTGCGCAGATCGTTTTGAATTAGTTCTTGCTCTTTTGGCGAAGTATCTGGCTCAACCAAATCAAGCTGCTTAATCACCACAGATAGAATACGCGCTGAGTAAACCACCTCTTTAACAAGCTGAGATTGATCTCTCACTTGGGTAACTTCCGCCTGACCCTCCAACAATGGAGCGATAATATTCTGCTGGTCTGCAATAATTGTCGCTGAGCTGGTGAACTTAAGCGGATAGAACAACCCGATGATCACAATGGCAAGCATGGTACCGCTAAATAACAGGGTCACCATTACGCGATGTAATATTAATTCCTTTATTACAACGCGTATTATCTGGAGGTAAAACGAACTTTGATTTGACATGAAATTCCGTTAATTAGAAGTTGCTTTCCGGAACAGTGAGTACGTCTGATGGGTTCATCTCATAGTTTGAACGCAAATCACCGGACTCTAATATATCTTCGAGATAGATGGGATAGATTTCGGTACCTGACTCTGTTCTACGATAAAGCTTTGCACCATTCGCATCGGCAAAATCTGTCAAGCCACCCGCCAAAAGCACAATATCCAACACGGTCATACCCTTGCTGTATGGAACTGAAGTAGGATTGTTGATGGCACCGGTAATTCTAACCCTTCGTAAGAATGCAGAGCTAACTGCTTCGGTAACGATGACAGTTACTTGAGGAGTACGTACGAAGTTTGATAGCTCTTCAGTTAGCTTCTCGGATAATTGAGTGGCGGTAAAGCCCTCTGCTTTAACATCACCAACTAAAGGTACAGAAATTGAACCATCAGGCCTTACTGGAACATCAACCGAGAGGTCTTCATTCTTCCACACATTGACCGTAATTTGATCAAAAGCACCAATAACATAGGCGCTCTCTTCTGAAGATGGTTGATAAGATTTGATCTCAGGATACTCTCTCACGGTTGTGCACGCAGAAAGCCCTAAAACCAGTAATAACCCCAAGATACGTTTCATTTATCTAACCCCTTTTCCTAGTAGAACCACTTCCACTGTCTGAATAACAATGAGTATATCAAGTATTAAGCTATGGTTTTTTGTGTAGTATAAGTCATATCGCAGCTTTTGTGCTGCATCTTCTACAGATGCACCATAAGGATACTTTAATTGAGCCCACCCCATTAACCCGGGCTTAACTCGGTGACGTTCTTCAAAGTAAGGAATCTGCGATGCCAAATCCCCCACAAACTCTGGTCTCTCCGGTCTTGGGCCGACGAAGCTCATATCACCACGAAGCACATTGTAAATTTGTGGTAGCTCGTCAAGTCGAGTGTTACGTATAAAATTACCAACGCGGGTCACGCGGGAATCGTTCTTTTTGGCCCATTGAGCACCATCTTTCTCAGCATCTTTACGCATGCTTCTGAACTTGTAGAGCGTAAATTCTTTGCCATTCAGACCGACACGCACCTGCTTAAACAGCACAGGCGCCCCATCATCGAGGTAAACCAAAAGTGCCGTCAGCAACATGGCAGGTAGAGCAAAAACTAGCAGGATTAAACAAATCGTGATGTCGAATATACGCTTAAAGAAGTCCCGGATCTGGCTAAACTTGAAACCTGATGAAAAGACCATCCAACTCGGCTGCAAAAGCGTTAGCTCGATTTTGCCGGTTTCTCGCTCATGAAACTCAATCGCATCCGTTACCTTTACGCCTGTGAGTTTGCAGTCCAGCAAATCATCAAGCGGAAACTCTCCTCCTTCAGAACGGCGCCTTTCGTCGAGAGCAACTAGCACCTCATCAATGGCAAGCGATTCAACCACTTTATAGATAGATCCCATTGGTTGAATGACTTTGTCCTTGGATACCTGAATTTCGCCTGGACCGCACGGCAAGCATCCTACGATTTGGAACCCACCTTTCTCAATGGAAGCCTCCAGTAATTCCAAGGTATCTTGAGCTTTTTTACCAGACCCTAAGATGAGGACCCTTCGCTGAAGCCTGGTAATATCGACCAAAGAAAAAAAACCAAATCGGAGCAGCAAAACAAAGAATATGGAAACAAATATACTGATCGACAGCACTCCACGCCCTACATACAGAGGCGGGATCACATAATAAATCACGGTGAGAGCTGACGCCCCCAACAAGCAATAAGCAACCACAGTGCGGATAGCGACGCCGGAAAAGCCTTCCCTAAATCGCGATTGATAAACGCCAATGGCCAGCGTGCATGACAGCATTATGAAGGCAAATAGCGTAGCCTTTGCATAGAAAGGATCACCTAAATTGGAAAGGTCGATCGGTTCCTCTGGAAGCCTGATAGAAATACCCGCGTACAGAGAACCCACCAAAATGAGCGCCTCGACCAAGCTTAGCAGGAGATATGGGGTATGAACGTAATGATTAAATACCCGAATGTATGCCACGTAATAAACCTTTCTTGTTAAATCTACTAACCTACGCCTGCCCGCAAAAACCTAAGTCATCACGGATAAAGAGTTATATTAACAAACTTTTTAATTCGTATCGCCAATAAAAAGGCGTTAAATATTTACGTTCTGTAATCAAAATTGCTGAATCGTAACACCTGATTTGTGAACATAAACCCCACAAACGGGCCTATCTTTAAGTAAGCTAATCACCGAAAGACATTCTCTTAAACTATTGTTACAGCATAATATATTCGGCTTATGTGAAATCAGTTAGTGATATATACTGATCGCACTTAATTATAGACAATCAATGCACATCCGAAGGAAATCTATATGCTAGCGCTTGGATCCAGCAAACTTGCCATTATCGGTCTAGGATATGTAGGCCTTCCTCTTGCCGTTGAATTTGGAAAAAAAATCGAAACCATTGGCTTCGATATTAGCAAAGCACGAGTAGAGGAACTCAAACAAGGTAAAGACAGCACCCTCGAAATAGACCCAGAAGATCTAAATTCCTCAAAAAAGCTAAGCTTCACCTGCGATATCCAGGAGATAAAAAGCTGTAATGTCTATATAGTCACTGTACCCACCCCAATTGATGATTACCGAAACCCTGACCTCAAACCATTAAGATCTGCTAGCAAAATGCTGGGCCAAGTAGTATCCAAAGGCGATGTGGTGATCTACGAGTCAACCGTTTACCCTGGCTGCACCGAAGAAGCTTGCCTCCCCATCATCGAAGAGGTTTCTGGCCTTACCTATAATCAGGACTTTTATGCGGGTTATAGCCCAGAGCGAATCAATCCAGGAGACAAAGAGCACAGAGTCAATAACATCGTAAAAGTAACTTCAGGCTCAACCCCCGAAATTACCGACTTTGTAGATGAACTCTACCGCCAAGTGGTTACCGTTGGTACTCACAAAGCATCCAGCATCAAAGTCGCTGAAGCGGCAAAGGTTATCGAAAACACCCAACGAGACGTTAACATTGCGCTAGTAAACGAACTTGCCCTTATCTTTAACCGCCTCAACATCGATACCGAGGAAGTACTACTGGCAGCCGGCAGCAAATGGAATTTCTTGCCCTTTAGGCCTGGATTAGTGGGCGGACACTGCATTAGTGTTGACCCCTACTACCTCACCCATAAAGCCCAAGAAATTGGCTACCACCCAGAAGTAATCCTCAGCGGCCGGCGAATTAACGACAACATGGGCGCTTACGTAGCAGATTCCGTCATAAAGCTAATGACGCAAAAGAAAATCCATGTTGTGGATTCAAAAATTCTTATCATGGGATTAACTTTCAAGGAAAATTGTCCAGACCTACGCAATACGCGCGTTGTCGACATCATAGAAGAACTTAACAAGTATCACGCGAGCATCGACATCTATGATCCGTGGGCGGATAACGAAGAAGCCGTGCATGAATATGGTATCAGCCTCATAGAATCCCCAAATCAAAATGACTACGATGCGGTCATTTTGTGTGTTGGCCACAAAAAATTCATAGAAATGGGCGCGGAGCAAATTAGAAACCTTGGAAAGGACAATAGTGTTCTCTATGACGTTAAGTATGCCTTACCTAAAGACAAAGTGGATGGCAGACTATAGATTTACTTGAATATATAAACCTGGATAAACTACTTATTCATTTCTCGCCTGAATAGCTGGCCGGTCATGAATAAGTAGGATTATTAACTCTCTCCAGAAGCGCCTTCCACCATTGCGTATTGGTCAAATACCACAGAATGGTTTGCCTAATACCCTCTTCCAA
>JAKSAW010000195.1 GCA_022361455.1 Pseudomonadales bacterium
CCGCCAAGCGAGTAGTAGGCAACGCTAGTACAACATCAGAACCTGTCGCATAGCTGTTGAATGCTGCGTATGCACCACCAAAGGCGTTACGAACAATCAAAAGAATACGCGGGGTACGGATATCAATGATGGAATCCAACATGGCGCGACCCGCTTGAACAATACCGCGGTGCTCTTGCTCAGTACCAGGCAGGAAGCCAGTGGTGTCTTCGATGAAGACCATTGGAATGTTGTACAGGTTACAGAAACGAATGAAGCGTGCGTTCTTCAATGACGCGTCCACGTCGATCTGACCAGAAGAAACCGCACTGTTGTTAGCGATGCAACCAACAACGTTACCGCTCAAACGACCGAATGCACAGATAGTGTTTTGGGCACGCTGCGGTTGGAATTCGAAATAGTCACCGTGGTCACAGACTTGCTGAATCATAATGCGAATATCAACAGGCGTGTTGAAACCAGTTGGCGAGTTGAAAGCTTTCTTAAGAAGAATGTCTGCATCCCAAGTCTTACGATTGGTTGGATCAGAGGTTTCTAAGTATGGCGCCATGGACTTGTTGTTGTCTGGGATATAGCGAAGGATTTCTTTCGCTTTACGAAGCGCAGCAACTTCATCAGGAACAACAAAGTCAGCAACACCAGATTGACCGTGAACACCAGGACCACCAAGCTCATCAGCCGTTACATCTTCACCTAGTACAGACTTAACAACGCCAGGACCAGTTAAGCCGAAGAACGTATCTTCAGGTTGGATCACAAAACTACCTTGGCGAGGAAGGTAGGCACCACCACCTGCGTTGTAACCGAACATACACATGATAGAAGGAACCACACCACTAATCTTACGTAATGCTGTAAATGCTTCCGCGTAACCGTCTAGACCACCAACACCTGCAGGTACATAAGCACCAGCTGAGTCGTTCATACCAATTAAAGGCATACCTTTTTCGCCAGCCATGTTGATCAAGTTAGCTAGCTTACGGCCGTTGGTAGCGTCCATTGAACCGGCGCGAACAGTAAAGTCGTGGCCATAAACAGCAACATCACGACCATCGATGTTCAAAATAGCGGTTACCAATGAGGCACCATCTAGATTCTTACCCCAGTTTTGGTAAAGCACGATAGGGTCTTTATCTGAAAGAACCTTCATTCTTTCCCATACAGTCATACGCTTCTTCAAATGCTGCTTTTCGGTCGCTGCGGTGCCCGCTGCTTCGAAAGGCCTTTGCATCAACTCCCAACCTTCGGAAAGCGTTTGCTCATAGATGCCAGGTTCACGGGCGATTTCACCGGGAACAGAGAAAGATTTTTTCTCTGGCGTATGGAATGGATTGTCCAATGACGGAACGATCTTCTTTTTTATACCCATATGCTCGTACTCTTAAAAACCAACTTGTTAAAATAATTCGCGTTCACTAGCCAGGTTTTCACCAGCAAACACTTAAATTCTTTGGGGAAAAAGCTACCCGCAAGGCCGTTTCATTGGCCCAAGTGTCTAATAACCCACTGAATAATAGGTAATTTTACTTTTGGATATTTTGGGGGAGCTGAATTATCGCGGAAGGTAACTGGTGGGACAATAGCAATATCAATCATAAACCTTGATAAAAACCTACAGCGCCACTGCTTCCATGCGGTTTATATTTTAACCAATCGTCGTCGACAACCCCAAAAAGCGGCGCAATTATCCCATAACAGCACAGGAAATTCAGCACTGAAGGATTACAAGGTTTTACAAGCTAGTCCGGATGGATAGAATATCGATTTTGAGCACAATTCCAGCATGAATTTAATCCTTCTAGAACCTGATGAATGGCCGGAAACGGACACAAATCGTGCACAAGTTACGCTAATAGGCAGGCGTCTAGAGCATATCTACCGGATTCACCGCGCTCGGGTTGGCGACCAACTTAAAGTTGGATTGGTGAACGGCGCCATTGGCACCGGCTCGATCTCTACCTTAGATGATCAGCAAGTGACTTTAGACGTGGAACTGACAAATGCATCCATTCCCCCTAGTTTAGCCACCCTGATCCTGGCACTACCACGCCCCAAGGTTCTAAAAAGGACTCTACAAACCATTACGTCTTTTGGGGTTAAAGAGATATATCTCATTAATAGCTATCGGGTTGAAAAGAGTTATTGGCAATCGCCATTCCTAGAGGAATCATGCTTGCGTGAACAGCTCATCCTTGGCTTGGAGCAAAGCGTCGATACTAAGCTACCCAAGATTCACTTGCGCAAAGGCTTCAAACCCTTTGTGGAAGATGAGCTTGCAGAAATCAGAAAAAATAAACGGGCCATCGTTGCCCACCCCAAGACAAATAGCGAACCATTCCCCCATCACTTAAGCGAACCTTGCTGCCTTGCTATTGGCCCGGAGGGCGGCTTTATACCTTATGAAATCGAAAAGCTGGAAGAAGTAGGCTTTACCGCCCACACATTGGGGCCCCGCATACTTAAAGTGGAGGCTGCCGTGCCTGCTATTTTGAGCCGCTGCCTCTGATCCACATATAATGTAAAGAAAAAGACGGTTTTAATAACGAAGCTTCATATGTAGATATCAAACTAGCGCCTCTGCTTGGTCTATTCTTAAACAGAGTGGTAAACGATTAGGAGTTCAAGATGGACCACAAAGAGATTCTAGATATTGCCGAAAGCCTGCGGCGCCAAGCTCGTAAATCTATCAACAAGTTTCAAACTGAGCTAGATTCAGAAGGTGGCCTTATCGATGCAATGAAGAATTTCGGTGAGGGCGCTATTTATGGCCGTTTAATGTTGGAACAATTGGAACCCATTTTTAGAGCGCTAGAAGAAACAGAATCCAATGGCAACATTACCAAAAAGGTTGCTCAATACTTAGCTGAAAGAAGTGAATTCCTAACTGGTATGAAACCATGGGTACCGAACTCCACAGACGTCATGAACAATATGATTAATGCCATCATTGCCGATGTGATCGCCGACCTTATCGAAGCCTTTAAAGAATAGACTAAAGGTTCCCAGACACTAAAAAGCCCTAGGCTTGTAACAAGCCTAGGGCTTTTTTAAATACCAACATTATGCGACTCGGGACAATACATTAAATCCCAGCGCAATTTTGGCAACATCAGCTTCTTGATCCATCATCCCAGGACGAATAGCAGAACGAACTCGAGTGGATAACTCTTGTAACGCTTCTGCAGTCACTTCTTGTCCTGACTCACATAAAAGCTGAGCTTCTGCATAACATGCCTTTAAAACCGACAAATTCGCATCAGCATTCCCTTGTTCTAAAAGTTGGATAACTTGTTCCAATGAACTTAACAAATGTTTCACTTTTTGTTTTCTGTCCATGAAAAATCTCCCTTAGTTTGTTGAGTAGCACCCTACCTCATGGGCAGCAAAATTGTACCAAACTCACCCAGCACGAAAACAAAAATCCCGCTGACCAATCGTTTTTGTCATAAGCGTTTTAGGTTAACCCAAAAGGTTAGCCCAAGAATTTATTCGTTAACAGTTATGTAAACCATTAATAAATAAATAGAAGCAACTATAAAAGAACATCCAAAAGCAACCCAGCCTTGATAGGGAATTAACCTAGACAATCCTTTCGGCTTATTAGCAAGTAAAAAAGAAACATCAGAATCACTTAGCGCTCTAGCACCATTGGGATTATCCAAACCCGATATTGCCACTGGCTCCTCTAACTCAATATGCTCTATGGCCAACTTTTCAGCCCTAACCTGAAAGCCCTGAATTTCTAGAGTGGTAAGGCATTCTTGCATCTCATCCACAGAAACACAGCTTTCAAAAGTAAGCAGCCCATCCTGATTAAAAGCCCTATTAAAAGATTCGGATTCTGTGCCTAAAAACTGATGGAGCACTTTTTCTAACAAAGGAATGTGATTATCGGACAAATGGTCCCGACACACATGAATGCGGTAACAACTTTCCATGTAAACAGCCTGCAATAAATAAAAAAGGCGCAAAGCGCAAACGAATATCAAAGACCACAATTATAACAAAAAAGAATTAATGGATGCCTGTGAGACTTTTCGGAAAATCGAGTTAGGTAAATTATGTAAGAGAAAAGTGGAGAAAGGGGATTAGGCATAAAAAAACGCCCTCATCTTGAGGGCGTTTAAAAAAGTCGGCACTTCGAATTCAATTAAGAGAAGCTCTTAGCTCTCTTTATGCATCTTCATTTGGATAGCTTCAAGCAAGGATTTAGGCTCGCTTGGTTGGGTAGTTGCAACTTCTTCGATAGTTACAATACCTTGATTGTCATAATCAAAATCGTCCATCACTTCGCTAGCAGCAACAACGCCAGTAATGTTGGCAAAAGTCAAAAATGTAGTAATCGCAATAAGTTCCATAATATTTAAACCTCTATAACCGCTGAAAATAAAAGCTATTAAAACTCTATAAACGTAAAAATTTCGAAAACTAAAACTCAAAAAAGTATGTAAGCCATTCATACTCTGCATCAAAGCAATCAGCAGTAGATGACCATTGGTCATAAATATATGTGACCAGCGGTCACCTGTCAAACACTTATTTCGATTTTTACCCTAATCCCCATAGATCAAAACCTACAGACATAAAAAAACCCGGCCTATAGCCGGGTTTCTAATAAGACTTAAGATTTACTTATAACCGGAAATGGTTCTCGCCCTTAGCGCATCATCACTGCTCATTCCCCATTTTACGTCTTTTCTAGTCTCTGGAACTACTTGTGTAGGGATTTGTTGCCCCTTTTTGGGCACACGCTCTCTCAGGAGCTCTTTCACCCTGGTCATTACTTGTTTCATAACAAACCTCATCAACTACAAAGCAAACTGCAAAAAC
>JAKSAW010000396.1 GCA_022361455.1 Pseudomonadales bacterium
ACGCACCATGCCATAGTGTTCCATGTAGTTAACAATTTCTAATAAGGCTTTACCCCATAGCGCGCACAGTGTGAAATACATCAGGCCAGTTACACCACCCATTAAATAAGCCAATACAAGTAGTAACGCACTCATTAGATAACCACGAATGGCTACATTATTCCAAGAGAATAAACCCTGACGTTTTTTACGAAGGCGCTCTTTCTCGATCTCCCAAGCACTTACATTGCCACGAATGGTTGAGATAACAACATGAGCGTAAACATTGCGGCCTCGAGGTGCAGTGGCAGGATCATTAACAGTACTTACATAACGGTGATGACCATAAACATGCTCAATAGCAAAGTTGCTATCAAAGCTAAACGCCAATAACCAGCGACCAACCCACATAGAAATTGGATCCCAAGTACGGTGTGTTAATTCGTGACCAGTAATGGTTCCGATCATACCAATCATTAAGCCGCAAAGAAGAACGCCACAAACGTATTGGAAAGTTGTAGTCGCTTCACGGGCAGCAAACATATCGTAACCAGTTAGCTGTTGAACCATGGCACCAAAGCCAAGAGGATCACCAGAACTCACCTGCCAAACACAGGTAAAGCAGATTAAGGCTAATACCGGCAATGCTAACCACAATTGCCAAGTCAAGATTTCAGGATGCGCGTATTTGGGGATACTAATATCATCACCCATAGTTGCATCTAAAAATATGTAGCCAAAGAACAAACCTAAGAAACCATAGGTCATCCACTCGGCGCCCAAGATAAAACAGACTGCACTGCCTAGCCCGATTGCATGAAATAAAAAGAATTTTAAATACTGCATCATTGCCCTTTCCTCTAGCTAATTAATCTTGCATTGGAGTATGTAATTATTAAGTTCTACTAATGGAACTTTAGTTATGCGGTTTTATCGAAAGATTTATCGATAAATTTGTCGCTATAAACTACGTCAGAAGAAATACCAAGATTAAGCAATTCTACTTCGGCAGCATCTAGCATTGGTGGTGGTCCACACATATAAGCGTGTGATCCAGGTAAGATGTTTTCTTTAATATGAGTGGTTACAAATCCACGCGCACCTTGCCAGTCACTATCTTCAGGCTCTTCGGAAAGCACAGGAATAAATTTAAAATTAGAAGCCCATTCCATTTCCAGGCGGCGAATTTCATCTAGGCCGTAAAGGTCCGCTTGAGTACGCGCGCCAAATAGGAAAACAACATCGCGCGCGCATTTGTAATTTAATGCGTCTTCCAACAGAGATTTAATCGGAGCAAGTCCACTGCCGCCCGCAATACACAACAATGGGCTCTTATCATCACGAAGATAGAAATCGCCAAAGGCTCCTTCAACAGAAACTACACTGCCCTGAATATCGTCTCGTTGCGCCCAAGTCGACATCTGTCCACCAGGAACTTCACGGATATAAAATTCAATTTGTGAGCTACCACCAGTGGCCGGCACGGTGGCAAATGAGTAACTACGGCCTTCTTCAATTTCACCAGGTACAGACAACAACGCATATTGGCCAGCGGCGTATGAAATTGATTCATTAAGATCAATAGTTAGTGCACTGATATCGTGGGTAAGTTTTTTAACTTTAGAAACGACTCCTGTGGTTTTAACAACAGGATTGCTGGGGCCGTTTAAATCAAGCTCATCCAGCTCAATTTCAACGTCGGTTTTAGGCACTGCTTGGCAAGCAAGGATATAGCCTTGCGCTAGTTCTTCTTCATTTAAGATGTAGGCTGACTCAGTCAGTTCTTTTACCTTGCCTGACTTCAACTTACATTTACAAGATGCACATCCACCTACTCGGCAACTATGGGGAAACCGCACACCTTCTCGTAAAGCGGCGTTAAGAATGGTCTCTTTTTTCTCCGCTTGAATAGGCGTTTCGATACCATCAATTTTTATAGACTTCTCTTTACCACTTTTTAAAAAACCAAACATAGCCAACCCTCGTTTCTTATTTTGAAAGATGGTAGGTACAATATCGCTCCGAGCTGTGACTCACGAGGCAATTGCTACATTGTCCTACAATCTGACACTTAAGATACAAGGAATTTTTGCACTGAGCAAGGGCAAAGCGCGTTTTTATGGTGAGAGAAAGTGAATGACTGTTACAGGCTGTAAAACGGCTAATCCAATAGCCGCTTTTTCACAGAATTGAGGGCTACAAGGCCAAGAAATGCGAGCGAAGCCCAGGCAATCCAGCCAGGAACCATCTCCATAGAGGCAGAGATATGCGCCACAATATTGATATCAAACAGGTCCAGTAGCGCATCGAGTGTTAGCCCAGCAGCAATGCTAGCTCCACCCATACCCAACAAATAAAGGAATAAGGAACGAGAGCCCAGTTCTTGATTAATGACCGCTA
>JAKSAW010000552.1 GCA_022361455.1 Pseudomonadales bacterium
AAACTGTGGCCCTTGGGGAACGATACGGCCTTTATCCCAGGCCATGGCCCCATGTCGACCTTTGGCGACGAGCGCAATAGCAATCCTTTTGTGAAGGACTAATTTAAAGCCCACAAGACGAAGCTATAAAGGCAGTTTTCACACGTATTGGAATAAGCTAAGACTGCTTCGACAAGTCATGAAAATCTTCGCTGTAACCTCTTAGCTTCTTCACTGCCTTGGCTCGCTGACGCTCTGTAAGCGAACTATCGAGCTTCAGATAAAGCTGCAGCAAAATCTTTTTGTTGTGATCGAGTTTAGTTTCGAACGAGTCTGATCGCCCATAGCCTTCGGATAACAGCAATCCTGAAAGGGCTTTTTCGAAGGATGGTTTTTCATCCCTGCCCTCTAGAATCCGTCTGAATTCCTGCTGCCAAGCTAACCTGGCCTGAAGAAACTCCGCACCCATTAAGTAGTATTGTTGAGTACCCTCACGAATCAAAGCTAATTGATCATCCGACAAGCGGCCTGTCCATCGCTCTATGTATTTCTGCACCTCTTTTGCTCGGAGTTTGCGCTGTGCACGCTCGGATACATCTATGTACTCTTCCCGGTACTCTTGATTATCTTCAGCAAACTTCTCGAACAGAGCCACTACCTGATCATCACTTGCACTGCCAAATAGCATCACCATGTCGGGCACTAAGCGCTCTATCAACACCTGCCCTAACGCCTGCGTACGATCTTGGACGTATATAATGGATGACTCGGTCATCCCCTGCTCCAACTTATCCGCCACTTGATTAAGAAAGTCGCCATATAAAGGCAGTTGAGTTTGCCTATGCCACTTCAGATACTCCGCTAAGCGCTCATCAAATTGGTCCTCTTGATCACCATCTAGCGACATGTAATCGCTGAGATACCAGGGGATCGCCCAATCCAATTGGTTGTAGACAAACTTCACCGCACAACCTTGAAGCACAAAAACGAAAATGATCAAGAAAACAGCTCGGAAAGTTGCAGTTTTGAGAATGTTCAGCTTTGATTTACACATGGTTATAGATGCAGTATAAATTCCTAGATCCATGAACAATAATAAGGTGTGGACCGCTCCCAACAGGACGCCAATCAAAACAGGCGAACAACGCGGAATGATAACCACATGGATAATGTAATGATAATGAAGCTAATCGAAGAGTGTCACGATGCTCAACTGGGTGCAACCTACACACTAAGATTTCATGAAATGATCATCAATCCAGCAAATCGACATATAACCAAAAAAAATCCGTAATATTACCTTTAGAGATAAGGTTGGCTCTGTACAATACGCCAACATAACGAAGCAACAGCCCAGGCAATTAGGACGATTTTATGGCATCACCGGAAATTGTAGATATCGAAGGCCTCACTCAACCGATCAGTGACGAGAGTCCTACCGGTGAAGATATCAGAGCCGATCGATCTGCTACGTCAGTTTTCTATCAAATCAAAGATGCCCGCGAACGAGCCCGAACAGCCGAACGCAATATGTTTCACGAAGAAGACACCGGTTCTTCTGCAAACGATGCTTGGCGTGAGATTCTAGAAATTGCCCCAACCATACTGAAAGAAAGCAGCAAAGATTTAGAAGTCGCAGCATGGTACGTCGAAGCACTATCACGTATCTATGGGTTTGCTGGTTTAAGAGATGGCTTCAAATTAACCACTGTACTAGTGGAAAGCTTCTGGGATGATATTTTCCCCATCCCAGATGAAGACGATGAAGAAGATATTCGAGAGTTTCGCACCGCCCCTTTTGCGGGTCTTAACGGCGAAGGTCGTGACGGTACACTAATCGCACCACTAAAACGCATCGAGATCACTGAAGAAACAGATTGTGGTCCATTTGCCTACTGGCAATACCAACAGGCATTAGAAATACAAAAGATCCATGATGAAGATGTTCGCGACGAACGCATAGCCAGTGCCGGTGTCAGTACCGATTTGTTTGATCGTGCTGTCAACGATACCAGCGTCAGCTTCTTCCGGGATCTTATCGACGATATGGAAGCGGCTCTCGAAGAGTTCGCAGCGCTAAACGCTGTTTTTGATGAGAAAGCGGACAGTTACTCGCCTCCTTCTAGTAACATTAAAAACACCATTAGTGAAATACTCGGCACGGTTAACCATTTAACCAAAGATAAAATGGCGATGGCCGCTCCGGCAGAAGAACTCGACGAAGAAGGTGCAGTCAGTGAAGATGGTACCCCAGCCGCTGGCGGCGGAGCAGCCGTTGGATCAACAAACATCGCCAACGCAGTGATTGCGAATCGTGAAGAAGCATTCCGCCAGTTGCTAAAAATCGCCGACTTTTTTAAGAAGACTGAGCCCCACTCACCCGTATCTTACGCCATTGAGAAAACGGTTAAGTGGGGCCGCATGTCCTTACACGAATTAATGAACGAGCTTTTGCTCGATTCACAAGCCAAAGAAAATTATGAAATGTTAACAGGTGTGAAGCTAGAGCCTGAAGACGAATACTAATCACAACACACAACGATGAGAAACGAAGGAAGCAGCCATGTCTGAGAGTATCCACGATAAACTAAAAAGAGTCCGCAAACCCCGCGTTCATATCACCTACGACGTTGAAACCAACGGCGCTATGGAAAAGAAAGAGCTACCGTTCGTTATGGGTGTAATGGGTGATTATTCTGGTGACAATACCGAAGACAAAAAAGCACTGCGTGATCGCAAATTCGTTCAAATCGACCGCGATAACTTCAACGAAGCCATGGCCAAGGTAAATCCTAAGCTCAACATGAAAGTTGAAAACACTCTTAAAGGCGACGGCAGCGAAATGGGTGTTGATCTAGACTTTAAGAACATGGGCGACTTCGATCCAGAAAGCGTTGTGAATCAAGTTGAACCTTTGAAGAAGCTTCTAGAGACTCGTAACAAGCTTCGTGACTTGATGACTAAAGTGGATCGCTCCGACGAACTAGAAAGCATTTTAGAAAACGTGTTACAAAACACAGACGCGCTTAAAGGCTTGGGTGACGAGCTTGGCGTAGACGGCGAAGAGAAAGGAGAAGAATAAGATGAGTGACGCAGAAAGCCAAGCACAGGGGCAAGAAGCAGAAGCGGCGGAAGGCGAACTTAGTCTACTTGAACAGGCCATAGGCGCCACCAAGCAAACTGAGCGCGACGAAACCCAAGACTTGCTTAAGAACCTAACAGAACAAGCCCTTTCTGGTGTTGTATCTTGGGATAAAAACCTAACCGTCACAATCAACAAGGCGATTGCAGCTATCGACGAGATGATGTCTAAGCAATTGTCTGCGGTATTACGTAACGACAAGTTTCAAAACCTTGAAGGTTCTTGGCGTGGTCTAAACCACCTGGTTATGAACTCCGAAACAGGTGCTGGTCTAAAAATTCGCATGATGAATATCAGCAAGCGCGAACTTTACAAAGACCTTGATAAAGCGGTTGAATTCGACCAAAGCCAAATCTTCAAAAAGATTTATGAAGCAGAATACGGTATCGCTGGTGGTGAACCCTATGGTGCTTTAATTGGTGATTACCAATTCACGAGCCACCCAGAAGATATTGAGTTACTAACTAACATGTCTCACGTTGCAGCCGGTGCCTTCGCACCTTTCATCACTGCTGCTGGATCGGTCATGTTCGGTTTCGACGATTTCACCGAGCTTTCAAAGCCACGTGATCTTGAGAAAATCTTTGAGTCCGCTGAGTACATCAAATGGCGTTCTTTCCGTGAGAGCGAAGATTCTCGCTTTGTAACCATGGTAATGCCACAAGTGCTAGCGCGTACGCCTTATGGTAAAGACACCAAGCCTGTTGAAGCCTTCGACTTCGAAGAATTCGAACTTGGCTCAGACGGCAAGTCCGTACCAGTGGGCCATAGCGATTACTGCTGGATGAACGCATCCTACGTTATGGGTACCACCCTAACTCAGGCATTCGCAGAATATGGCTGGTGTACTGCGATTCGTGGGGCTGAAGGTGGTGGTAAAGTTGAAGGTTTACCTGTTCACCTATTCACGTCAGACGATGGCGACACCGACATGAAGTGCCCTACAGAAATCGGTATCACTGACCGTCGTGAAGCTGAATTAAGCAAACTTGGCTTCTTACCACTTTGTCACTACAAAAACACTGACTACTCTGTGTTCTTTGGTGCACAAACTGCGCAAAAGCCAAAGGTATACGACAGCCCAGATGCAACAGCAAACGCTTCCATCTCTGCGCGTCTTCCTTACATCATGGCAACATCTCGTATCGCCCACTTCTTGAAAGTAATGGCGCGCGACAAGATTGGTTCCTTTATGGAAGCGTCAGATGCAGAAGCCTGGTTAAACCGTTGGATCAACGAATACACCAACAGTAATCCAGATGCAGGTCAAGAGATGAAAGCTCGCTACCCGCTTGCTGAAGCAAAAATCGAAGTTAAGGAAATTCCTGGTGCTCCAGGTTCTTACAACGCAGTAGCTTGGTTACGTCCATGGCTACAAATGGAAGAACTGACTGCATCTCTTCGTATGGTTGCTAGCATCCCTCAAGGCGGTTAATACGCTGTCTTCATTCACCGGCGAAGAACAATGTTTCTTCGCCGGTGAGCTTTAGTTTTATCTTATTTCTGTGTGGGTGTTACCACTTTAATTGATGCTATGACTTCCTCGGACACCTCATCCACGCCAATTCTTGATGATCTCATTGAAAACAATGCGGTGGCAGAAAAAACCCGCTTTGAAACAGACATCGATCTTTTTTTAAAAACTGAAGACGAAAGATCGGCTCTAAAGCTATGGCTTGAGCGCCTCACCGCCATTGAAGACCTGAGCCGACTAGACGGCCTAACCGAAGGTCTCGCGTTAGATATTGCAGCACTCGACGAACTTATCAACGAACAACTTAAAGTCATTCTTCACCACCCAAAGCTCAACAAACTAGAAGCATCTTGGCGTGGTTTAGAGCTATTAATAAAAGCTTGCGAAGAAAGTAAGAAAATAAAAATTAAAGTTTTGGATATCACTTGGCGTGAAATCACCAGGGATATCGAAAGGGCGTTAGAATTCGACCAAAGCCAGTTATTCAACAAAGTTTATAGTGAAGAGTTTGGCACTCCAGGTGGCGAACCTTATGGCGTGCTGATCGCAGATTATGAAGTGCAGCATCGACCAACCCAGGCACACCCCTACGACGACACCCAAACTCTGCATACTCTGTCGCAAATCGCCGCAGCCGCATTTGCGCCGTTAATTTTGGGAACATCTCCTAGCTTCTTTGGCTTGGAGAACTTTGAAAAGTTAAATGTCACCCTAAATTACGATCAGATCTTTCAACAGCACGAATACATTAAATGGCGAGCCTATCGAGACACAGAAGACTCTCGTTTTTTGGCCTTAGTGCTACCACGTATTTTATTGCGTGAGCCCAGACGTTGGCAAAATACCAGCTACCATCAGCTGCCATTAGACGCGGATACCGATAATTATCTTTGGGGTAATGCCTGTTTTGCTATGGGCGCCATTTTGATTCGCGAATTCAATAGCGTTGGTTGGTTCTCTCATATCAGAGGCGCACCGAGAGACCAATTAAGTGGCGGCATCGTTACCGACTTACCAGAAAGCTACTTTAAGTCTGATGCACCGAATGTTGCTTTACGTCCAGTAACCGACATGATCATTACCGATCAAATGGAGAAGGAATTAGGTGAGCTAGGTTTTATTCCACTGTGCCAAAGCTATGACACACCCTTTGCTTCTTTTCATGGCAACTTCACTACACAGAAACCCAAAAAAATGCAGGACCCAGGCGCTACCATTAATGCTCGCCTATCCGCCATGTTGCAGCACTTACTCTGTGCGTCACGCTTTGCTCACTATATAAAAATCATGGTGCGCGACAAAGTAGGTAGCTTCTTCTCCGCCAGCGATTGCCAAACCTATATCCATAATTGGTTAACAGACTATATCAGTGGCAATGACAATCTCGACTGGGATATGCAATCCAAGTATCCATTACGAGATGCACAGGTACAAGTATTTGAACGCCCGGATAAGCCCGGCGTGTATTCATCGGTGATTCATCTAAAGCCGCATTATCAGTTGGATCAAATGGTGTCAGAATTAAAGCTGACTACCGAGCTATCCGCTCTAGCATCCAGTAAATAAGGGGGAATTTATGGCAAAGCAAAAACATCAAATTCGCCCTTCGATTCTTGATCGATTAATCGATAATGAGCCGGATAAACGGGTCGAGGAAGAGAAAGATCGCTATCAAATCATGCGTGAGCTGCGGGAAAGTGTTCGTCGTGACTTAGAACATCTGCTCAATACCCGATTTAGAATTATCTCCCCTGAGCCACAGCAGAAAGAATTAGAAAAATCCTTGGTCAATTATGGGCTGCCGGATCTAGCCACTGTTAACTTGATTGACGATGATACCCGTAACGAATTCTGCCGCACCATTGAGAATACTATTAAGCGATTTGAACCTCGCTTTAAAACGGTTCAAGTGAGCACACTAGAAAACATCTCCGAAACCGATCGTACCGTTCGTTTTCGGATTGATGCTGTACTACATGCAGACCCCGCACCGGAAATCATTATTTTTGATTCAGTGTTGGAACCGGTCAGCCGCGCCGTGGACATCTTGGATGTGGAATCAGATTAACAAGGAAATCGGCTAACGATGAGCGACGACTTACTACCCTATTATGAAAAAGAGCTAGCCTTCATTCGCAAGTCTGGCGCTGAATTTGCGGAAGCCCACCCAAAAATCGCTGGGCGTTTACGCATTAATTCAGATACTGTGGAAGATCCTCATGTCTCTCGCTTATTAGAAGGCTTCGCCTATTTAAATGCCAGGGTACAACACAAATTAGATGATGAGTTTCCGGAACTAACGGATGCACTTTTCAATATTGTATATCCCCACTACTTAAGACCTTTTCCGTCCTGCTCCATTATTCAGTTTGAAACCGCTGCAGATCTTGATAGTCGCTTTCTTATTGAAAAAGACACGCTCATGGAATCGGATGCATTCCAAGGGAAAACTTGCAAGTTTACTACTTGCTATGACACTGACTTAGTGCCTCTAGCAATTAATTCTGCGTCGCTACAGGCGCGACCATTTATTGCTCCTGGTGCCAACAATATTCAAAATGCAGGGGCCATCATTCACCTCGGCCTAAAGACATTGTCTCCCAAAGTAGCAGCTGGAAATTTGGAAATCGATTCGCTTAGATTTTTCTTAAAAGGCCAGCCTCAACATGTATATCCAATACATCGCATGCTGCTAAACGAGTCAGTGAAATTAGTGGTCGCTAGAAGCGAGGGTGACACCAACCCCGTCTATTTAAATGTCGACCGCATTAAACCAGTAGGATATGACGAGAACCAGGGATTGATTCCCTACCCCGCAGAATCTTTTGTCGGTTACCGTTTACTCACAGAATATTTTTTGTTCCCGGAGAAGTTTCACTTTATCGATATAGATTTAAAAGGCGTTATCGATGAAAGCTTCGACCAAGAAGTGAATCTTTATATTTATGTGGAACACTCCAATACAGAGCTGGAAAGAACCTTATCAACCGACAATTTCGCTTTAGGCTGCACCCCCATTGTAAACCTGTTTAGCCACCAAGCAGATCCCATGCGTGTGACTCATACACAACGTGAATATCAAATAATTCCAGATGCTCGCGCCCATGACAGCTTGGAAATCTATTCCGTTGATAACGTAAAAGCGACGCTGCCGAGTGGCGATAATTTTAATTACTTACCTTTTTATGGTTTACACCATGACCAATCACAATCCGACCAAGGATTGTATTGGTATGCTAACCGCAAAAAAGCGAGTTTAAGTGCTACACCTGAACATGAAGGCACTGAGGTTTATTTAACTCTGACGGATCTTGGCTTCAGCCCACAATCAAGCGCACAACAAACGTTAACGATTAAAACAACTTGTCTTAACCGAGATTTACCTAGCAAGCTACCCTTTGGTGGAGGTCAACCTAGATTACATTGTGTTGAAATCGCGCCACCCATTAAAGGTGTTGCTTGCTTAACGCCTCCCACACACACAGTGCAACCAGATTTACGCAACCGTGCGCGTTGGCGTTTACTATCCCATTTAAATTTAAACCACTTAACCTTAAAAAATGGCAAGGGCAGTACTGAGTCAGTGAAAGAATTATTGCGTCTCTATAATTTCAAAGAATCTGCAGCCATCAGAACAATTATCGAAGCATTAGAATCTGTCGATTCTCATTATATGACCGCCCCAATCACCGTTGAGGGCAGAACAACTTTATGTCGAGGCACCCAGATCACCTTAGAGTTCAATGAAAACCAATTAGCAGGCACCAGCGCTTTCTTGTTTGCAAGCGTTATGGAACACTTCTTTGGCGTGTATTGCTCAGTGAATTCTTTCACCCGCTTAACCGCCAAAATCAAAGGCAAAGATGGAGTATTAAAAACATGGCCACCACGCGCCGGCGAAAAAAGCTTGCTGTAATTGATTCGCTGTTTGAAACGCCTGAAGCTTTTGAGTTTTTTCAGGCGGTTCGGCTATTGGAAATCTTTGCACGAAAAGATGAACAAAGTCGCGACGATGTGGCCAACAAACCCATTGGCTTTGATCACCCTGCTGCTCTGGAAGCCATTCGTTTTCAAATGCATCAGTCCTTAGCCTTCCCAGAACGAGAGATCATAAAGTTAGATTCTCATAGCGCGCGGTATAACAATCAATCAAGAGCGCAATTCTTGGTGTCGGTGAGTTTGCTGGGATTAACTGGCAGTGCTGGTGTGCTCCCCTATCACTACACTGAGTTGATCTTACAACGCTATCGTTTTAAAGATTTTGCCTTAGGTGGTTTTTTTGATCTGTTTAACCACCGCAGCTTATCGATTTATTATCGTGCAGCGAATAAATACCGCTTTGCCTCGCACGTAGAGCAGCAGGTTTTAGAAAAGCAGAATGATACACAAATACTGCAAACTAGCTTTCCAAAGACAGATATCTTTACTGATGTTCTCAGATCCATCTCAGGCCTTAATGCACCAAGAGCATTACATGGGCTACCCCACCTGAATGACAACATACTCAAATATTCTGCCTACTTCGTACAACGTCCCAGAAGTGCCAGTAGCTTAAAGCGAATGCTCGCTGAGTATTTTCAGTTACCCGTTGATATCGATTCTTTCACCGCCCAATGGCAAGAAATTATCGATGACATGCGCACCAAATTACCAGGGCATCGTCAGCCATTAGGACAAAATGCCCAACTGGGTGTAAACGCTATGTTAGGGCATAAAATCTGGTCAGCTCAAAGTAAATTCCAGATTAATATTGGCCCACTCAGCTACAAGCAATATCAATCTTTAGCACCTAACTCCCGCAAGCTAAAAGCGCTACATTCATTAATTCGCCTTTATGTGGGCATAGAACTGGACTACGATATTATTCTCTATGTACCTGCCAAGGAAATGCCTATTGCACGTATGGATACTCGTTCCATGAACCCCATACAACTAGGATGGAATACCTACATACCAGCCAAAAACCAAGAGGATAAATTGGTAAAAATACGCATTTCTCAGGCTGATTATTAGCAAGTGGGTGTGCGGGTGAAATGATACATTGGCCAGCATCTTCAAAGATCTCAATAAGTAATTGAAAAACAACGGCAGCAGCGTTAAAAAAGACTCAGCAGCTATAACGATTGACTCAACTCGAAAAGAAGAAAGAGCAAAGGAAACAGCCCTATGATCACACTCAACCTTAAATCCTTAGTGGGCCGCCTAAACCCAACTGTGCGCAACTCTTTAGAGGGTGCGGCAGGCTTAGCGATGTCTCGTGCTCACTATGAAGTGGAAATCGAGCACTGGTTGCTCAAGCTGATTGAAGAAGGCGATACTGATATTGTGGCGATCCTTGAGCGATTTGAAGTCAATATGGCGCATCTTGCTCGTGATCTAACAAATGTCTTAGATAGATTTAAGAACGGCAGCAGCCGCCCACCATCGCTATCTCCTGCGTTAGTGGATTTGGCCAAGGAATCCTGGTTATTAGCATCCGTTGAATATGGCCATGCTCAAGTTACTAGTGGCCATCTACTCGCAGCCATGATGCTGGACGAAAGCTTTAGACGTCAGCTGGGAGAAAGCTCAAAAGAGCTAAGAGAAATTCCTGGCGAGTCAGCCAAGGAAATGGCTCGCGCTACGGTAGGCACCACATCCGAATCCACCACTATTCTTTCAGAAGGTGGCACTGCCATAGATTCTGGTGAAGCCGCCGCGGCAGGCACAGGCCCAACAAAAACACCTTCATTAGACAAGTTCACTATCAACCTGACTGAGCGAGCAGCCCAGGGCAAGATAGATCCGGTACTTGGACGTGATAACGAGATTCGCCAACTGGTGGATATCTTAAGCCGCCGCCGTCAAAACAACCCCATCCTCACTGGTGAAGCTGGTGTGGGTAAAACTGCAGTAGTTGAAGGCTTTGCGCTGCGTATTGCTCAGAATGATGTACCAGAAACGCTACAAGGCGTTGTAGTTCGAACTTTGGATTTAGGCCTTTTACAAGCAGGCGCCAGTGTGAAGGGTGAGTTCGAGAATCGCCTTAAATCAGTTATTGATGAAGTTAAAGCTTCCCCCGTCCCCATTATCATGTTTATTGATGAAGCCCACACTTTGATCGGTGCCGGCGGCAAAGAAGGTCAAGGCGACGCAGCCAACTTGATGAAGCCAGCATTAGCTCGCGGTGAAATGCGCACCATCGCAGCAACGACTTGGGCTGAATATAAGAAATACTTTGAACGCGATCCTGCGCTTACCCGTCGCTTCCAAGTGGTAAAAGTTGAAGAGCCGGATGAACAGACTGCCATCGAAATGATGCGCGGTATCGCTAAATCGTTAGAAACTCACCATAAAACACGCATCCTGGACGAAGCCATCGTCGATGCCGTTAAGCTTTCTCACCGCTACATTGCCGGTCGCCAGCTACCGGACAAATCCGTGAGCTTACTAGATACTGCCTGCGCCAAGGTTTCTCTCAGCTTGGGCACTACCCCGGCTGCTATCGAAGATGCACGTCGCCACATAGACCAATGTACTCGTAACATTCATATGTTAGAGCGAGAAGACGCAACATCCGGCGGCTGCCAAGATCGCATCGCAGAGCTCAGCGAAAGCAAAGCCAACGAAGAAGCTCGACTAGAGGCGCTAAACGAACAGTGGGATAAAGAAAAAGACCTAGTTAAACAGATTCGTGAGATTCGCGAGAAAATTGAAGCTGACTTTATCGCCAAGCTACAACCGACGCCAGCCGCTACTGAAGCTAGCGAAGATGCCCCAGCTAAAGAAGGTGAGGCGGAACAACCAGAAGCACTAACCCCAGAAGCACTGGGTGAATTAAAAACCGAACTGCAGGGCTTAACTGAGCAATTGCAAGAAGTTCAAGGCGAAGCCCCATTGATGCAACCAGTGGTTGATGGCCAATCTGTTGCAGAAGTGATCGCTCAATGGACCGGCATTCCTGTTGGTCGAATGGTTAGTGACGAGATGCAAAACGTACTCAGCTTGGCGGACCGCTTAAAAGCTCGCGTTATCGGTCAGGACCATGCCTTGGAAGCTATCGCACAATCTATTCGCACATCGCGCGCAGGCCTCCGTGATCCACGCAAGCCTATTGGCGTGTTCTTTATGGTTGGAACCTCAGGCGTGGGTAAAACAGAGACCGCACTGGCTCTCTCTGAAATGCTCTATGGTGGCGAACACAACGTTACCACCATCAATATGTCCGAATTTAAAGAAGAGCATAAAGTATCCATGTTGGTAGGTTCTCCTCCAGGATACGTCGGTTACGGCGAAGGCGGCGTATTGACTGAGGCAGTTAGACGTAAGCCGTACAGCATCGTACTACTTGATGAGATGGAAAAAGCTCACCACGGTGTTCAAGATATTTTCTACAACGTGTTCGATAAAGGCACAATTAAAGACGGTGAAGGCCGCGATATCGACTTCAAGAACACCATTATCATCATGACATCCAATGCTGGCGAAGAAGCTATTCGCGCTATTTGCGAAGCTGCTGAAGAAAAGCCGTCTCCAGATGTCATTTTAGATAACTTCCGCCCCGAGCTTTTAAAATGGTTCAAGCCTGCTTTCTTAGGTCGTTGCGATATCGTGCCTTACTATCCGTTAGACGACGAGAATCTGATCAAGATTTGTGGCTTGAACATGAATCGCATTGAAAGGCGTGTGAAGGAGCATTATGGCGCAGGATTCAGTTTCGATGAGGACGTGCCGCTACATATTGTCGCGCGCAGCCAAGAAGTGGATACAGGCGCTCGTAACATCGAACACATTATTTCCCGCACCTTACTCCCAGAGTTGGCGAGCGAGTGTTTAAATCGCATGGCCGTTGGTGAAGAAATCAACAACATTCATATCAACGTCGATGACGAAGGCACCTTTTCGTATACACTGAGTTGACCCTCGCCTTCTATTCGAACCCTCCTATTCGCTTTAGCCCACACCTTATTCTGTGGGCTAAAGCTCCATAAATATGAACTAACCCGAACGATGCAATTGGCTACCCTGCAGGATTTAGGTATGCTTCTAGGCCGACAAAAAACAATACCAAGAAAATAATAAATCTATAAGGAAGTCTAAACGTGAAATTCACTAGCTTTGGAGCCCATGCAGCCTTATTCAGCTTGTTTACTCTTGTGGCTGCTCCAGTATCTGCTGATAACCGAGGCCTACTGAGTGACATCTATTTCGAAGGCGGAATCAACTCGGGCCAATTAGATTTTAACTCAGGTGAAACTGAAATCGATGGCCTCAGCTTTGCTATCGGTACCTACTTTGAAAATAACTATTTTGTTCAAGGAAAATATAGTTCGTTAGAAGTCCGTAATACTTACGATGCTCAACTCGCAAGGCTGGTAGCCGGATATGAAACCGCTTTGAACCAGTCGAGCACTGCTTACTTCGCTGCAGGTGGTTTTCTAGGCGATGATGATTTTGAAGATGGTGAAACGGGCGGCCTAGCCTTGAGCGTTGGTGTAACTTGGGGCTCACCCCAATACAGACTAGTAGTTAGTTATGACTACTACCATAGTGACACCGATACTCCAATGCATCACGCGGAAATCTTTGGTGTCAGCTTTAGATATCAGCCTGGCGGCAACAATTTAATCTATAGCGAGAGAAAAGGAGATGTTTCTAGCCTACAACGGACGGTTGCATGCGACCCTGAGCACGCCCATCTTTTCTCGTCTTGCTTAGATAAAGAATGATCTGTAGCTAGACGCTATAAATCTAGTGCGTAACTTCATGAGGCTGCCCAATACCAAAAGGATTCTCCTTGATATATCTGGCAGCCTCTTTCACTTGCTCCCCAAGCTCACTTTCCAAAGCAAATAATTCTTGCTCATAGGCGCGCCGTTGCTTCTTATCTAGCTCATTCCAAGCGGTGTGAGTAGGAATATGCTGAGTACGGTTATATACCTCAAAAATCGCTGCAAAGCGATGCTTGCTGTCGCAGCTTAGTGGTAAATTATCCAGCAAAACCGCCATGCGAATTCCCGCTTCTGCTACCCGAACCTGATCATCGATTAGAGCTGCAGCTATCACATTAATACTCTGGTGAATGTGGTCTAGGCGTTTTATTTCATTCGCCTCCACCTCTTTTTGTCGTGCTTTTAAGTCTGCCTCGTTTTGCCAAACCCGACGCCAAAGCCGCCAAGCAACCACGAACAAAGCGATGACAACGACCACACCGGTTAAACCCAAATACAACATCTTTAGTCTCACCTCATTTTGTATTGGCAGAATTTTACCACATACGCCATAAAACGTTTGCCAAAGCGCGACCGACTAATCTTGAGTCTAGCCATTGTGCACCCTAAACTAATTCAGGTGTTTAGGTGAATCCATATGAAGGTTTTATGAAAAAGCTCATTAGACTGATACTAATTACAACCTGTTTGATAATGACAGCCTGTAGTGACTCCCCCACGGAAGACATCCTAAAAAGCCACATCCAAGCTATGGAAGATGCCGTCGAAACAAAGCGTCCAAAGGACGCATTAGAATTTATACATGACAACTTTCACACGGATAAAAGCGCCGATAAAGATTGGATAAAGCGCACTCTACTAATGTACAAGCTGAGACATGACAATATCAGCATAACCACTTCTAGCATCAGCATCGATGTGAAAGATGAATACACCGCCATTGCAAACTTCACAGCGCTAGTCGCTGGAGGCAGTGGTCTTATACCAAAAGAAGGGGCTATTTATCAGGTGCAAAGTGAATGGCGCAAAGAAGAAAACGATTGGCAAATAGTCTACGCAAAATGGCAGAAGAACTTACAATAGATCGCACATCAATATTCAGTAAGCTATCAAAACCCGAGAAGAATGTATCATCGTTAAGCGCAGACAGGAGAACCCTGCTCGAAACAAAGCGCGTCATACCAACCAAGGCACCATAAGTGATAACTCGGTGTGTTTCTCGTAAAAGGATTTTTGACTAAAGGCATGCCTTGTAACGCTGCCTCGAACCCTTGTTTATGAATACTGCCACAATCCATTATCTACTCCCTTAGCAATGAATTAGGTGAAATCAGAAAAATGAAAAGCCATTAGCGCGGATTTTAGCGACGCTAATGGCTCTATAACCAGTTAATTTTATTTAAGAAATGTAACTGCAATCGAGAAATTGGATTATCAAATCCACTTAGTAAACAAACTATGCCATCGGGTTTATCTCTATTTCGGTGTTTTACCTCACCTTAAAGAAAGCCACCGCATCAGCCATGGCCTGTGATTGACCAGCAATATTTTCACCGGCAGCATTCGCTTCCTCAACCAACGCTGAGTTTTGCTGAGTCATTTCATCCATCTGACTGATGGCGATATTCACTTGGCTAATACCAGAGGATTGTTCTTGTGAAGCATCTGCTATGCCAGCAATCATTTCACCAACCTTTTCGACTGCGCCAACGATTTCACTAAGGGTTTCACCGGAACGGTTAACAAGCTCTGAACCCATTTGAACTTTATCGACACTATCGTTGATGAGATCTTTTATCTCTTTTGCTGCACCAGAAGAGCGTTGCGCTAACTGACGAACCTCTGTCGCAACAACCGCAAACCCTCTACCTTGCTCTCCTGCCCGAGCAGCTTCCACTGCTGCATTAAGTGCAAGCAGATTAGTTTGGAATGCGATCTCATCAATGACACCAATAATATCTGCGATGCGATTACTAGCATCATTGATTGATTGCATAGCGACGACGGCTTCCTTGACCACCTCACCACCTTCCGCGGCTTTACGCTCAGCATCCTTCGCCATCTTGTCTGCAGTAATTGCATTTTCTGAACTGCTCTTGACGGTAGAAGTCATCTGGCTCATGCTAGAAGCAGTTTCTTCGAGTGAGGCCGCCTGTTGTTCAGTGCGGCTACTCAAGTCACGCATACCTGCTTCAATTTCTCGAGAACCATTCTTAACCTGTTCCGCAGCCTGATGAATATGACCAACCACTTCACCAACTTTTTCCATAGTGGAATTAATATTTTCTTTTAAATCAGCGAACATCCCTTGGTAATCTGCTTCGACTGTTTTGGTTAAATCCCCTTCCGACATTCCTCGAATAACTTCGCCCACATCGGTGACTGCCGTTCGCGTCGTCGACACCAACTTATTTAATCCGTTACCTAAAGATTCAAAGAAACCAGACTTATTTGCAGTATCAAGTTGAACAGAGAAATCGCCACTCGCAGCAGCTTCAACCATTTGATCAATTTCGCGCTCGATATTGACCTCCTCCGTTCGATCCCTCCATTCCACTACGGTACCAATGCGATCAGACCCTCTCATGATAGGATTAGCAAACAAACTAAAGGTTCGAGACCCTACTCTGATCTCGGTCCTGAAAGTATCTCTTAAACTGGCAATCATTTGCTTTTGATGTGCAGGGTTGCGGTGGAAGACATCCATATTTCTTCCCATCAAATCACTCGCATTAAAGTGGGACAACTCAACCTGGATATCAGATTCGACCTCATGCATCATGTCGTTTAATGCATGGTTTGTATAAACGATATTGTTATCGGCATCAGCCATCATGACTGACGTACTAGCGACATCCAGCGCCTGACGTATACGATTTGCTTCATCAGCCGCCTGACTGGCCTGTTCAGCAGCAGCCTCAGCTTGCTTAGCTTTTTGCGCAGCATCTTCTGAGGCTGCTTGAACCAATGTTTGTTGCTTTTGTTGCTCTTTTTGGGCTGCATCAATAGTCTCAACAGTTTTATTAACGCCGTTGCTTAAGCGATCCATATCACCATTATAGCGAGACTCAATTTTCGCTTGGTAATTACCATCGGATACTTCTTTAAGGACTTCGTTTGTTTCATTGAACATTCTAGAAAGTGAATCCATAAAGTTATCAAAGGCTGCTGCCATTTGACCCACTTCGTCGTCACAGCGGTAATTTACCTTATGATGGAAATCGCCAGATTGCTCCGCATTTTGAATCGCTTTAGAGACTTGATCAATCGGCCGCGAGATAAGCATACTGATTCGGTAGGCGACAAGTGCCACAAGCAAAGCACATATAACGGCAACCATAAAGGTCATCATTTTATATTCATCAACCGCTGCAAATGCCTCTGCCACATCTTGCTCCGCCATAATTGCCCAATTAAATTCTCCAAGCTCGACTTTACTGTAAGCAGATAGCACAGTGTTGCCGTTATAATCTTTAATAATACCAACATCAGTTTCACCAGCTAATGCACGCTCAACGGCTTCTGTCTTAGCGCTTCCTCTTTCAGGATTCTTAAAAGAAGCCACCACATTATGAAACTCCGGTTCTAAGAAAGAATCCGAGCGCATTAAAAAATCGCTACCGACTAGATAACTCTCACCGGTTTCACCCATGCCGACCCGCTCACCCATAATCGCATTGATATCTTCTATGGGCATTTGAAAAATTAAAATACCTACTTTTTTATCGCCATTAAAAATGGGAGATGCCACAAAACTGGCTGGCGCATTATAAGAAGGTAAGTAGGTACGAAAATCTGCAAGAACCGTGTCACTAGGATTTGTTAACTGCAACGCCTTTTGGAAAGCTTCACCAATACTAGTACCTGCATAAGGACCAGTTTTGAGAGAGGTGGTGTAATCCAATTCCTTAAAAACCGAGTAGATGATATCGCCGGTATTTACATCGGCGATAAAGATATCGTAGTAGCCAAACTGCTTTAGAAATGTCCTGAGTGTTGGGTGAACCTTTTCATGCAATCGAGAGTAACTAGAACCATCTTTCGCTAGATCCAAGTTATCTTTTTCTCCCAAGGGGTGAGGGTTATTACTGATGTAGGCATGCTGTAGCGCCCAAGAGTCGGCATCCATTCCTTGATACATTGAACTAACGTTAATCGATTCTTCATTAATTGATTGGAACTGACGACCGAACTGAGAGCGATAATAATTAATTACATCGCCCTTTTGAGCTTGCAACTGACCATCGCTTATGCCCACTTCGGAGCGATAGTCTGCAAAAGCTTGAGGTAATTTAGTCGCCGCCTCAACGACCACGGGGTTCGAAGAAAGCGTAATCACCTGATTGCGTACGCGCTCAAAGTAGCGTTCCACCTCATTAGCTTTCAGCTGGCGAACCGCCGATAACTGATTGGATACCTGTTTAGTGATAATTTCGTTAGATGTAATGATACCTTCCATGGCAATCACGATCATAGGAACCATGCCCACGAACATAAAAACTGAAATAAGCTTTTTCCAAACTGGTAAATTTAAAAAGTATTGCATTACAGATATCTCTTACATATCAAATGGAAACTCTCTTACTAAGCTTAGTTTCATAACTGACCAAATTTGGCGCATTTTTTAGACCAGTTTGTTAATAGACAATCCCTCATGTAGAAACCATAGGAATTAAGGGGCTATAGTTATTCGTCCCACCTGAAATAAAGCACCAAATCAGTGCAAAAGCCGATTAATTATTAAGGGCTAATCTTGTGTTGAGGAAAGAAGAATATTAACCTACTATTTTCCTAGGTTATTTTTTCGAAGGATAAAATGGATAATTCTAAACCTGCGGATAGCTTTATCAGCAACTTTTTAAAAATGGAATCTGCCAGTGGCATCATACTCATGGTTGCCGCCGTTCTTGCCATCATTCTCGCCAACACTCCTCTCAGTAACTTCTACGAATTGCTCCTCAGCACCCCGGTTGAAGTTCGCATCGGCGCTCTAGAAATTGCCAAACCTCTGCTGCTGTGGATTAACGATGGCCTGATGGCCATTTTCTTCTTCCTAGTGGGCCTAGAGTTAAAACGTGAGCTAATTGAAGGCGAGCTCGCAGATTTTAGAAAAGTGGTTCTACCAGGTGTAGGTGCGGTTGGAGGCATGCTGGTACCGGCACTAATTTACGTCTATTTGAATCAACATGATGAAGCAGCTCTTAAAGGCTGGGCAATTCCCGCCGCCACTGATATCGCTTTTGCTCTTGGTATCTTGGCGTTGCTGGGGCCGAGGGTGCCGGTTAGCTTAAGAATTTTCTTAACATCACTGGCGATCTTTGATGATATTGGCGCGATCGTCATTATTGCAATCTTCTATACTGCAAAGATTTCGGTGGTATCATTGATTGTTGTCGGTTGCTGCATTCCAATTCTCGCCATACTCAATCGTCGTGGCGTGGAATCAAAAAGTGTCTACATCATGATTGGACTCATTATGTGGGTAGCCATGTTGAAATCCGGTGTGCATGCTACTTTGGCAGGTGTAATTCTGGCCTTCTTTATCCCGATACGCTCTAAACGAGACCCATCTGTATCCCCATTGAAATCCCTAGAGCATGATCTCCATTCACTAGTAGCCTTTATGGTGTTGCCGGTATTTGCTTTTGCTAATGCGGGCCTTAATTTATCCGGGGTTACCGCAGAACAGGTTTTCCATAGCGTACCTGTTGGTATTGCGCTTGGCCTATTTGTGGGCAAACAAATAGGCGTGTTTGGTTTGTGTTGGTTATTTATCAAATTGAAGTGGGCTCAGATGCCTTCAGGCATGAATTGGGGAAGTCTCTATGGAACTGCGGCTCTATGCGGTGTCGGCTTCACCATGAGTTTATTTATCGGTTCCCTGGCTTTTGAAGAGACCGGAGTGAACATGATATTCGATGAACGTCTAGGGATTATCGTCGGGTCATTAACTTCAGGGATAGTCGGCTATGTCATACTCAAATTTAGCCTGGCGAAGCCTGCCCAAAAATAGATATTAATCCTAGTATATTTAAACTTGCTTCTTTAATTTTGCTACGACTTCGCACAAAGTGCTCCAATACTGGGGCACTTATTGATTCATCACATCAACAATGTAAGCTGCTAACGCAAGCATTGCGATCACAGAAGTCCAACCCAGCAGAAAATATTTAACGGGCTTGGGGATAAGTGTCTTTTTCTCAGCATCAGATAATGATGGGGACGTTTCACTTGCTTCAGTTTTTTCAGACATTTGAGACTTAAACTCTAGCTTTTATTTATCCAGTGACTTTTTTAATTCATTAGTCATTGCTCGGGTTCTAAATGCTACTAAGCGCTGTATTTTGCGAGTTCAGCATCGTATAAAGCTAACATGCCTTCATCAAAGCAACAAAATACTAATTGTTCTATGTAGGGATATTGTGGAAGTTGTTGGTAGATTTCTTTGACCGCAATGCTAACCGCTTGCTCTTTGGGAAAACCATAGACACCTGTGCTAATTGCAGAAAATGCTATAGATTTACACACCTTTGTCGCTGCTACTCGCAAACTATTGCGATAACAGGCTGCAAGAATTTCATTCTCATCGCAGTCGCCGCCACGCCATATAGGTCCAACAGTATGGATAACAAATTTGGCCGGTAACTTAAAACCTTCAGTCATCACCGCTTGCCCTGGTGGGCAACCACCAATTTTGCGGCACGCCTGAAGTAATTCCGATCCAGCGGCACGATGAATCGCTCCATCGACGCCTCCACCACCCGCTAAAGCACTATTGGCGGCATTCACAATGGCATCAGCATTTAACTGGGTGATATCACCTCGCCATGCCACTACTTGTGTATTCATCATTAAACCGCCTTTTAAAACTATGGACTGACGATCACTTTTACCTGACTAGGAGCCACTTGCAGCCCAGCGGGCATATTAGCGTTAGAACCATTGTGTCCGCTGGTAGAAGTCAGATGCACCACTGGCTTACCTTCCGCTTTTACTTTCATACTGCCCTTTTTAAAGGTAATTTTATCCATGTTCTTTCCAGAGACCACTCCCCCGGTAACGCCCGCTTCATCACCCATGGATCGAGGCACTTCAGAATCAGTAGTGACTGCATCCTTACCACAGAACTTAACCTTCTTTGATGTTTTGCTGGCTTGCATCACCATGCCGATATTAGGGTAAGGAATCGGAATCGGCCCAGCAGGAGGTGCCGGTGTTTTACAAACATCTGGAAAAGCAAAACATTGTCCGCTTTGTTTTGTGGAAGCCGGAAAAATTGCTGGCATGCTGAAACTCCTAATCGTTAGCCCAAATGAATCCGATCCGCTTGGACCTTGTAATCTTTCTTAGTTTTGTGGAGCGTTTTTTCGCTTTTTACTTGCAGCGTTCCTTCCACTTGCTGGTTGACTCGACCAGCGCGCATTTGAGCCACATCTTTGACTTTGCTCACCCAGGTCTCACTGGTTTGCCACAAGCTCTTTGCTTTGGTTTCCACCTTATCAAATACCCCTGCTGCCCGTGTGATAACTGCAGATAATTCTTGGCCTTTGTAATTTAATCGCGAAGCAGCAACCTGTGCGTCTTCGGCACCCAGCTCCATGGATTGCGAGGCCATTTTTAGTTTATGAGGTAATAGACTCAAGGTAGTGCCAACTGGGCGTAGCAACTGTTTGCTAATATCAATTACCTTGAGCGCTAAAGCATCTGTAGCTGCCAATGTGATCTTCTGACTTTCTATTGCCACCTCATCAGCAGCATTTAAACGAATGCTACCTTTTTGGGTTGCCAATTCTAAGTCACCTTCAGGAATCATTACGCGCGTTACACCCGCTTGGGCATCATATTCAAAAATCAGCTGCTGCTGATTATCAAACACTTGCACTGTATCAGGAGAAGTCTCTGATAGTTTCGCCCCGGCGCCAGTAGATGTAGACACCGGTAACGTTGTTGCCGATGATTGCTGTGTAACTTTCGCTGCACTATTTTCCATTTGTCTGCCTTTCATTTATCTGCTCTCCATTGGATCAGATCACTAAACCATTAAACCCAATGTTAAGCCTGCTTCGGCTTAGGAGGCTGCCATTGTTCAGCGGCCAATCTTATTTTATCTGTTTTAAATATGCCTTTTAGATTCGCCTGACGATGACGAGCTTCGGTCATATTAACGTTGTGAAATACCCCAAAGCGAAAATCCCCGTGGGAAATATCAGCCTGAGTTAAATTGGCTCCGGCCAACATAATATAAGGGGCATGCACACCGCGCATATCCACCTGATTTAACAACGCATCGTTAAATTCCGCCCGCTCCAACTTTGCCTGCACCAATACCGAGCCCGTTAAATCTGCTCCTGCAAAACGACTCATACTGAAATCACTACCTGTTAGCTGACAAGCCTGCATTTTGGCCAGGGAGAAATCAGCCACTTTAGCTTGGGCCTGAGACATGCTGGCATTCGTTAAATCACAGCCGGTAAAATCCACCTGATTAAAGGAGCTAAAATCCAATAAGCTTTGAGCTAAGTTTGACCCACTTAGGTCACTGTCGTCAAAGCTACAATATTGCATATTGGATGTGGAAAATTCACATTTTGTCAGGCCACAGGTTTTGAAGTGGGTCTTTTCTAAACGAATACTGCGGAAATCAACATTGTCGAAATCCGTTTCGGAAATTATTGCTTCGCCGATATCTAGCGACTCCAAACTAGCTTCACTAAGATCACAGCCCATTAAAGCCGCTTTCTGAAAGTTGGCGCCAGTTAGAACACCTTCAGCAAAGCTACAGCCTTCACAGCGACTATTGTTGAACCATGCACCATCTAAATTAGCTTGTGCGAAATTCACATCAATAAGCTTTGCCCCGGTAAAGACCGCGTTCGCCATTTTTGAAGCAGCAAAGTCGGTGCCTTCTAGAGTCATACCATGAAAATTAACTTGGCCAAACTCACAATCGATAAATAAAGCCGCCATTAATGACGCATCATTGAATTCAGCTCCTCGCAAACTACAGCTTGAAAAAACTGCTTCCGACAGGTCTTTTTGCTGCAGTTGCGCATCAAACAAATCACACTGTTGGAACTCACACTTTGATAACTTTTGTGGCAACAGGCTGAAATCCTCTAACTCACAACCAACAAAGGCAACGCCATTTAAGGTAGCTGAATTTAACTGGGTCTTTGTTAACTGACAATTCTCGAAGCGTACATCATCCAACGTAGCGCCACTAAAGTCAGCGCCTGATAAGTCGCAATCCACAAACACCACGGAAACCAACTTAGCATTTTGAAAACTACTTAACGCTAACTCTGCGTCAGAGAATTCCACAGATTCCAATATAGATTGTTGAAAATTGCTCGACTTGGAACACACCATTTTGAAATGGTTTTTTTCAAGCTTGGCTCCTGAAAAGCATGCACTATTAAAGTGGCCTCGTTTTTCGCAATAACCAACCAAACCTTGTTCGGACAAGGTTTGCTGGGCGTCCTCATCTAGCTCTAACTCGGATGCCAGAACATCGCACTGGTCAGCCTGTTGCTGCCATTGCACATCGCCACGAAACTCTGCACTCAAAAGTGAGGCATCTGAAAAATCAATCTGATCCGCGCTTAATAGATAAAATATCGTATCACTGAGTTGTGCATCTTGAAATTGGCAAGCTTTGAGAGACGATTCAACAAAGCGACAACCATTAGATCTCACTCCCCTAAAACTAACATTTCTTAAATCGCTACGCTTCCAGGCACTATCGTTGATGATTTTATTTTCTAATGACTCACCGGCCCAATTTGCAGATTCAATGGAAACATACTCAACGATTTCTCCAGAACGCAGCGCTTTTAACACTTCACCGGGCGAGGTTAATAGAGAAACTTTTTCTTGATCTCTCATGATACCGTACCCGCCGTTCCAGCCAATTTAGTAGCATGTAGATTAGCTTGCTCCAATAATGGCTGCTGTATATCAGCCTCTAAGAATTCCGCACCGTATAAGTTCGCGCCGCGCAAATCGGTTTGGATTAATTTGGCTTTTTCAAAGGTACCTTCAAAGAAATTAATCATTACAGCTTTAGTGGCCGTCAAATCTGCACCCATTAACTTTCCTACTTTGAGGTCGGCCGCAGAAATATCTGCATGACTTAAGTTAGCCTTGTTGAGCGTCGCGCCTTGTAACTGGGCGTAGGTAAAATTGCAACCCGCTAAATTTGCTTCCTCCCAGATAGAAGCATTTGCCAATACTTGGCAGAAATTTCCACCTTGAGCATCTAAACCTTCTGAGGCTTTCAGCTGTGTTAAATCTGCGAGCATTAAATTCACTTGTTGAGCTGTTGCGCCTTCGATGGAGGCTTCCGCCAAATTGCTTTGGTGCAAGCTAGCCTGACTCAGGTTGCTGTAGGAAAAATCGGTGGCACTAAAGTCAGAACCTGGCGCTTGCACTCCCTGCAAACTAGCATTGCTAACACTCGCTTCGGCCATTACCCACTGTTGCGCCTGAGCACCGTCAAAGCATGCCTCATCTGCGAAGCAACCACTCATATCAACTTGACCTAGATAAGCATTCTGAAAAGATGCACTAAATAAATCTGCTCCCACCATGGCCACTTGATTTAACTGCGCAGCATTAAAGTTAGCTTTAGATAAAATAGCTTGGGAGAAATCACAATTTTGAAGTTTACATTGTTGAAAATTAGCTTCTGTTAAATCGGCTTCCTGAAAATTAACACCAGTCAGCGTTAGACCAGACAAATCAACGCCGTTAAGATCTTCTTGAGAAAAATCTCGACGCTCTTGCAGCGCCATCATAAACAGTTCCCGGTTCCACAATTTAGGAGGCGACTTCGGATTAAGCTCTTCTTCGCCAGGGGCAAGCGCGTCATCAACATTTTTAGGATCAAGCCCCATACCAATTAGCTGCGCGCGCAAAGCTTGTCGCGCCTCATCCAAAGCAGCCTTAATTTCGGCTTGCTCTTGTTCTGGAGTGGCTTCACCCTCAGGTGCGTCTTCGTCATCCTGCAACTCTAACCAACATTCATTAAAGCGTTCGAACACAACGTTGACAGGCGTATTTATAGTCGTGGGCTCTGCAAATACAAAGCAATGTTGCAACTCTGGATATTCGTCGTTACTGACCTTTAACCAACCACGCCAAACCAGGCGCATGGTCAAATCATCCATATTCACCCACAGAGTGTCTAGGTTAGTTTTAACCTCAGAAAAGTATTCGACATTGGGGATTTCGGTGGTGGAAACAAACAACCTAACTCTCAGACCCGGCAATTTGGTTTCAAATAATTCATGATCTCGATGCATCGATGTCACGATCATCGATTCATCACCCTGTAAAAAAGGTTTAATCTGTTGATCAACTGGAGAGCTATTAAAGTAGCTCCAATCAAAGTCTTCAGGAAACCAAGGCCAGCGTTCTTTTACATAATGGTTGGTGTAGGTTCCTAATTTACGATTGCGTGGTGCCCAATTACGATTAATTGCTCCAAAACCAGCCAATGGTGGCCGTGAATTTGGCGACTGCATCAATTGGTCGGCATACTCAATATTGGGTAATACATACCCCTGCGCTTGTTGATTGGTAGCGCCTTTACCTACTGGGTTCTCTTCAAAACCATCACCGCCTAAGGCGTATTCGTAGCGCAATGGGATAGCATCAAAAAACTGTGGTTCTGTCATGGTGTTGCCTCCAGTCCACTGGCGCTCACCAAAAACAGCTAGGGATTTCAATCGGTCTCCGATTTTAAAGTCAACTCGTCGCACTCGAGCTGCTTCAGCTCCTTGGCAATGACCTACTAGAAAACAATCAGCAGAGGTTTTTGCATAGGCAAAGTCAGATTCGTAAAAGACGCTGCCTTTGCCTTCATCATCCCCTTCGTAAAAAACATCACCCTCTGGAAAAGCTTGTTCTTCTGACACGCCAGGCGACTTCTGATGGCCAAGATCAAAAGTCCCTTTTACCATTAGCGTCAACGAATGTTCTGGAAAAAAAATTCGCCCCGGTAATAAACCAAAGTTAAAAGGTGTATCGTTAATAATTTCCATACAAACCTTATTTTTGTACTCTTATTTTAATGCCAACAAGCCTTCAGCAGTTTGCTCAATGGTCGGGAGCGCATCTTCAATCACGCTTACAGGCAAATAATTTCTATATTCATACCCGACTCGCAAGTATTCATTTTCTAAATAGATATACTTCACTTTACGAGACAAAAATTTATCTGCCAAAGAAACGATTACCGTTTCGAGAGATGCTTCAGTTATTGCTCCTTTTTCATGTAGCGCTCTGACTTTAAATAAATCATTCAGTGATTTCTGAGTAAACTCCACAGCAACGAAGCGCTCAGCATCGAAATCGCTATCAGGCAGGCTAGAAAGGTGAATACCTAAAGGACGAGAAAACTCTACCTCAATTTGGCTAGCCTCAGGATTTACTTCAACTATATAACGCCCAAAACGCTTCTTTAACCCTGCCTGCTGCGTTTCAGCTCTAGCAGCTACATACTCATAACCTAACTTATCTGCTAAGGGGAGCATCCCTTCCTTTGCATTGGTTCGAGCAAACCCTGTCAAATCAGCCATATCCAACTTATTGAAGTAACCAAACAGGATCAGAATCACAGCTGTAACCAGCACAGACATAAAAGGATGATTCATCACGGCGCTATCCACATTGCCCACCTTCTCCATGTCGCTTAACCAACATCATTTCCTCTACGAAAGTATCTTCATATTTTTATGCTTCACCATGGCTTTTGTTAAATCAATGGTCTTAGCCTTCAAGATAACTTCGTTACTGGTGACATGGGTTTGGCTTTTAGCTTTAATCTTGAATTTTTTCTTGGTATCCAATTCAACATCGCCATCTTTTTTCATATTAATCGACGTTTTACCAGATACATGTTTGAGAGCAGACTTATCGTAAGTAGACTTACTTTCTTTTCCGCCACCACCAATTACTTCCAGTTTTTTGTCCGCTGAGTAACTACCTTCTCCTTTTGTTTCACGCTTAAAGTCCACCTCATTCTTCTTGATTTCAATCGCTTTTTTGATTTCCATCACTGCGCCGACAGTGACAGATTCCTTGGTTCCGTAAAACATTTCAGACGAGTTACCACCCGTTATGGTTAATTTGTTACCAAAGCTATTACTATACCAGTCACCCTGATGACTTAAGCTATAGCCTTTTTGTCCACCTAGGATCAATTTGGCGTCTTGAGCTTTGGTATGCATGGTAATGGTGGTGGCACTTTCATCCATCACAATGGAGTTTTGACTACTGGGGTTTTCAATGGTGATTTTGCCGCCGCTTTCCTCCATCAACAACTGGTTACCACAGGCTTGATGCAACTGAATTTTAGTATCTTGCTCAGTCATATAAAGCTCATTACCACATGCCTGCTTCAAATTGATGGATGGCTCTGTCGCACACATAGTCAGTTCATTTTCGCAAGCCTGTTTAACGCGAATAGTTTCCTCGCCAGGCTTACCCTCCATCCAAATTTCGTTGTCGCAAGCTTGATGGAACCACATATGCTGAACATCAGCGGCACCTTCCCAAATCATTTCATTGGAACCATAGTCGCGAATAATGCTCTTGGTCTTTTCGCCTGGTAAACCTAGTGGCTGATTTTGGTAATTGTTATAAACGCGCCCGGTGATAACAGGCAAATCCGGGTCCCCTTGAAGAAAACTAACCAATACCTCATGACCTACATGGGGGATGTGTTGCCCGCCCCAAGCTTTACCGGCCCATAACTGAGATACTCGCACCCAGGTTTCACTTTCACGGTTTTCACGTTCCCAGTGGAACTTAACTTTTACGCGGCCTTGCTCGTCAGTATCAATTTCACCAGAACCAATCACCACGGCAGTTTGTGGGCCCGCAACTTTCGGTTTAGGAGTCTTCCTCGGTGGCCTAAACACCACGTTGGCTGGCATCGCTTCGAACGTATTATGGTATTGAGCTGATGAAGAGGAATTGATGTCTTCTTCAGAATCTGGCTCTGCTAAAGCATCGGCTAAATGTTTCATCACTTCTATCAAAGCGTTTTGCGAAGCATCTTTAGCCATGGCTGCTGCGGCAATTTGGTTAATCGCAGTGGCTGCTTTCATGCCTACTTTGTTTTCACCACCAGCAAAATAACTGGTATCTACCGCATAATGGGTAACGGCTTTAACCACATAGCCTTCTTCATAGCTTCCACTGGATTCCCAATCACAATCCTCAATCTCCGTGGTGAACTTGCCACAAGGATGAATACTACGATTGTTACTTTTAGCCGAGACCAAGTCATAACCGGCTTCAATTTCTTCCGCTCTTATCTGAGTCAGATCGTTCTTATAGTTGGGCGAGCTTTCACCATCTTTCAAGTAATAGTACTTACCTGGATACTCATAGGATTCAGTCTTATCTGATACTGCTGGAAACTTGTTGCCCAACAAAGTAGGAGACGGTGAAGCGATTGTTGCCGGATTAGCCGCTGCTAAGTTGTAGTCATAATCATGCATCAACACCCCACCGGTTTTAATATCAAACTGATGGCGCCACAAGGATATCTGCTCACCCATACCAGAACCCTGTCGATGCATAACTTCGTTAGAGCCATCATCACCACTAGCTTTACCTGGATTAAATTTATAGCCAGAGACATCATCGGATAGCACCCAGGTATGGGTCCCGTCTCCATTGTCATCAACTGCATGGCGGAAATAGAAGAAAATACCTTCTTCCTCCATCAATCTTGAAATAAAATCAAAGTCACTTTCTTGATACTGCATGCAGAAGTTGCGTTTTGGATGGGTATTCACAATATGGGTGGAGACATCCCAATTACCCTCAGAGGTGCTTTGGTGATCTGCTAAAACTTCCTCGATTATCTCTATAACGCTCTTGTCTTGAAATACGCGGCTGTCCTGAGTTTGAGTTAGGAACCATAACCATGGCACCACTTCAATCTCGTAGCGCCGCAAATTGCCTGCACTGGTTAAACCGGCTGTCGTGGAAAACGTCTCTCCGGCTTTAATACGTTTTACATAACCGTTAAAGACACGTTTTTTGGATGCATCATCTGAATAGGCGACCGAGAAGGACATCTTCTTACCCACAATCTTAGTTGGGTCGATATCCACTTTGGCACATAGTACTTTTAGCTGAAAGTTGTAGAGCTCTGAAATAGCTTCTCTACCCGTAAAGGATTCCAGTAACAGCTCTGTGTCTATATTGTACTCACTGCTATCTGTCTCTATCGCAATGTGATGTTGTTCTCCGATGCCGCCTGTCATGACCAGGTCTCCCATTAGTTTTATAACAGCACATATTATAGAGTTTTACGTACAATTCTAGCGGTTGTATTAGTGCCGAATTGAATGTGACATATTCACCAAAAAACCCCTTTGTCATTTTCGATCCCTCTGCAATAATTTCCCTACACATTGAGCAACACACAATGTTCACAACTAACAACACAACAACTTATACACAACTGTACAAAGAGGAAATAACAATGCCAGTATTTATGGAATTTGAAGGTATCGAAGGTAACGTAACAATGGAAGGCTACGAGAAGCAAATCGAGCTTCATAGCTTCAGCTGGGGTGTAGGCCGCGGTATCTCCATGATCACAGGTCGCACTGCAAACCGCGAAGTATCTAGCCCAAGCATCAGCGAAGTAACTGTTTCCAAGTCAATGGACAAGTCTACTCCCTTGATTCTTCAAGAATCAGTAATCGGAACCAAAGGTAAGAAGGTAATCCTTCATTTAGTACGCACTGGTGGCGACACCGAAGAAGAGTACATGACTTACACTCTTCATGACTGCCTAATCAGCAGCTACTCAGTAGGTGGCTCTGGGGATGGTGAAGCTACTGAAACTCTTTCTCTTAGCTTCACTGGTGTAGAAACTGCTTACTCTGAGTCTGGTAAAGACAACGTTAAAGGCGGTCAAGGTCGTTTCGGTTACAGCATCGAGAAAGGCAAAAAGCTTTAACCAGCAGCCAACTCTTGAAGCAAAGCAAGAAGCGAAAAAAGGGGCCTATGGCCCCTTTTTTAATGCTCTGAATACTAACAATATTTAGCACCCACCACACAATTGATAAGCCTATAAAGCCAAGTAGAATCTTAGGATATACGGTACAGCAAGTACCCCATAACACCAATCAGAAGAATGGAAAAGCCACCAGCCACACGCCACCAGAACAAAGCTGTATGCTGAGAATCTCGCACAGCCATTGTGTGATCGTCAGGTTTAGGCATATCAGCAGTGGATTCACCGACACTCTCGGTACAGCGCTCTAGGATCTCTCTACGTCGGCGCCTAAATTCTTCCTTGTTGAAATGACCATCTGCATAGTTTCTGGCGAGTTCCCTCACCTCAGCAGAGCATATTTGTTCTAGTTCTGGCGTCATTAAATAACCTGTAGCGCAACCACCGTGACATTATCCCGAGCTCCGTTTTGCAACGAGTCTTCAATAAGGTCATTGGCATAGTCATGTATTTGACTGCGGCGTAGTCGCGACAGCATCTCCTCATGGCTTAGAGCTCCGTATAGACCATCACTACAAAGAATGTAGATATCGCCTTTACGTAGCTCACAAACGTCAGTATCTAAGTATAGTGTATCTGTGGCACCCACGGCGCGGGTAATCACGTTAGAAGCCGGGTGATTCTCTGCTTCCTCCGGCGCCAATAGCCCTCGGGCCACCATCTCATTGACCTGGCTATGGTCCTGGGATAGCTGGGTTAACTCATCATTGCGATAACGATACAGGCGGGAATCCCCTGCCCAGATACAAACCCCTAAGTCTTCCCGAGTAATCATTACCACCACGGTGCTACCCATGGTACGACCATCGCAATGGGTGCGTGAATAGGTTCGAATCTCACGGTGCACTTCTAATAGTTTATCTTCAACAGCATCCACCAAATCGGGAATACTGCATTCTGTGTCCACTTTTTCCAAGGCTGAGGAAATCATATTGCTGGCCACTTCCCCCGCATCATGTCCGCCCATGCCGTCGGCTACGGCCCACAAACCATCCGCTGAACGCACCATTAAGGCATCTTCGTTCATGTTTCGGACAGCTCCACAATGGGTCGCCGCACTATATAGCCACACTCGTTGGGACATTCAGCTAAATACCTTCATCTACGGGTTCTTCGTTCATGGGTGCAAAAAGCTCAGCACTATAATCAGGAATCACTGTCATTGGCGTGTTCCAATTCCAACTTTGCCACTGCCCATCCAACATCCCAGAAAAGCACTGAGGTGGGGGCAAGTGACTCGACACGGAAAAATTGGGCGCAACACGCTCAGATCCAATGCTCCACCATAAACTATAGCTCGGTAATCGCTGCTGTAGGAAACTATCCAGCAAAAAAGGGAAGCTGATCAATGGGTTTGCTGCGGAATTGTCCAGTGGAACCATGGTCGGACGGGAAAACTCCAAGCGTTGCCCCACCGCCGCGGTACCAGAAATGCAGATATCGGAGTGCTCCATCAGCGCTTGATCGAGCGCATCCACATTAACTCCTTCCTGCAAACCACTCAAAGCAATTTCTTCGAGCGCTGCAAACCAATCCCCACCTCGCACCATCATTTCACAGGGACTCTGCAATTCCGGAATCGGCCGCGCCAACGTTAACGGAAAATAACGGCCGACACTATCAACACTGGGCATAAGCACCCCCGCCCAAGCCTGACTATCGAGAATCCCAGGTGATAATACGAAGCGCCATAAGGGACTGGTTAGATAAATATCTAACCAATGGCCTGCGAGCTGTTCCTGCGAACTGGCAACCGCCCGTTGCAGCCAATCATCCCAACCATGCACGAACTCTCGTGATAGGCGTCGGGTGAGGAAATCCCCATGGGCTGGTAATTTGCCATACAAGCCTATGGGGGCTGATGATTCTATAGTGTTTCCGGACATCGATATTGTGAAATCGCGTTGGATTTAAAAGGATTGTTAGAACTCTTGGCAGTCACTTCCCAAGTAGACTTGCGCCCTAACGTTGAAAATGTCACATGATAAACATTAGAACGTCTAGTTGGACTGATCTGAGATTCCTGTAACAAGCGGAAGAAAGCCCATGGGCCATCGTAGTTAACCCGCTTCATAGAATCATTAAGATCCTCGAACGACATTCTAACATTAGTAGTGCCATCGCCCGGCCAAGATACCTCTTGGGAAATCTTTGGCCCGTGAGTATAAAGCAGACGCTGCCCACCGTAACTTAACTGAAAACGCCGTACACTTGGATCCATGCGATAAGGCCTTACTTTAAAGTTAAATCCAGGAGAAGAAGCATTCACCTTGAATAACATATCCTTAATCTGTTCTGCTTTACGCATGCTATCAATGGCTTCGGGTGTGATATATAAGCCCCGCCCATCCAAAGATTTTACCCGCCAGCTTTCGCCCACATCTACGAAGGGTGTGACATAGGTCTGCACAAATTTATCGTGTACACCTTCAGGCTTGAAATACTCAGCAAAATCAAACAAAGCAAGCTCATCAACCGCATTTTTATAAACCGGATACCGACCTTGAAGATCTGACGAAAACTTACGCAGTACTTCGTTTTGCCACTGCGCATTAAGAAACGCTTTAGCATTGCCCAATACTGCACGCCAAGTTTGATCAGCCACACTCAGATACCAGCGCCGCACAGGATCTGGCAAGCTACTAGCTTCTATACGTAACGCCTTAATAACATCATCGCCGCTAGCCAATAAGCGTGCTTTAGCGGCATTAAAGGCTGCTTCCGTTGAATCCGGTGCAAGAATAATATTGTTAACATAGGCTTGAACATTACGCATATTTTCTAAGGAACGAGAAATGCGCGAACCGCCATCATTTTCTCGACTCAGCAAATTGAGCTCGCGAAAGTGCTTATCGACACGATTGCCTTTAAAAATAGCGGGGCCAGTTTCTTGATCTTCACCACCAAGGAACTTGGTTAACGCGCCAGCCTTTTTAGCAGCACTGGCAGGAATTTGAGGCGTCAGTGATGTGTTCTCTGAAGTCACCTTTAATACTGCTAACAATGGTGAATAAACAGGATCCGCAAGCAACGCTAAAATACGGCGGCTTTGCTCAAGATTGCCAAAGTTATTGACCTTCATGCCATCTAGAAAACGGCGCCAACGATCCGTGTATTCTGCCATATACAAGCTTTGAATCTGTTTGCTGATCTTACCGATTTCATTGTCGTTATAAACTGATTCGTCTTCCTCTCCCATAATCCAGCGATCCGCAAACATGCTGCGAATAACGTCAGAATCCTCGGAAAGATCAACAGACTTGTAACCTTCTTTGGTGAACAAAAATGGCATGCTAAATAAGTGTGCATTATTCTTGTTGGCAAATACCGTGCGAGTGCTTTCGCCTAACACCCCGCGAAGATCCACTTTGGTAGAAAACTTAGGCTCGTTCTTGATTCGATTGTAAATCCGCTTAGCCACTGGAACCCGCTTGAGCTCAGAACGACTCTTAGCTAATGCAGATTTATCAAGTTTCTGCGCACTGAACCCAAAGGAGAGCAATGAAGAAAAGTGCTGCCCTAACGCTTCTTGAACTTCTGTTTGACCTCGATAGAGATTTTCCCAATCGTTGAGCATCCAGTCCTTCAGCGCCTCTTTATTTAAACGTTGCGGGTCACCCATCATCAAATACACCAACAGGGTATTGTGAAGACCAGGATCCTTGTAGCTGGCTTTCTTCAACGCATCAGCCACTCGGGCACTTAAACGCGGTAGTAATAGACGCTCCAACTCGTGTTTGTAAGCAGCCTTAGCTTCAGTCTCCACACGCGCATCATAGAGCCCTAATCCAGCCAACCAAGGCAAACTCTCCTGATCAAAGATCTCGCTGGCTTGTCTTAACTCTTGCAGTGCCGGTAACACGTTTCGTAAATCTCGATCATAAGGCTGAATAGGCGCCACCAATTCTCGGTAACGCTCCTGATGCTGAGCAACTTGATCTAAATAAGATTGATTACGAGAATAAGCTGCAGCCCACACCACAACACTTCCAATAAACAGCAACACAAATGCGGCATAAGCGCCTCGACGAGCCCATTTCAGCATTAATTCATATTGGCGATTAGCACCTACGAGTTCCGCTTCGGGGAATACAATATTTCTGAAGAGGCGATGAATAAAGTAACTCTTACCTTGCCCTGGCGTCATTTGAATCGCAGATGGAGGTAAACCAAAGCTGGACGCCACTGATGACATCATACGATCAATAGGCGTGCCTTCTTGAGTACCACTTGAAAAATACAAGCCACGAAGAAAAGGCTGCTCTTGGAATCGATTAGGGGCAAAAGTCTGTTTTAGAAAACTACTTAACGCACCTTTAATGGACTCAAACTGATTGGGAAAATTTACTACTGCGGCACGTGCTTTAGGATCGTGCTCCCGCTGGACTTGATCTAATACACGCTGATGAAGGCGGTTCAACAAATCAGCATATTTCTGATCGAATAGTTTATCGTCGAAAGCAAAGCCTTTGTGTGCATCTTCTGGCATGGGGAAAGTCATACCCCAAACTTGCTCACGCTGTTCCAAGGTTAGCTCTTCAAAAAACTCGCTAAAGCCCGCTAATAAGTCGCACTTGGTGAACATGACATAGATAGGAAAATTGATCCCTAGCTTTTCTACTAACTCATCGATTCGCGCGCGAATGGTGCGTGCGTGGTAAGTTCGTTCATCGGCAGTTTGGGTCATCAAGTCCTGAATACTAATCGCGATGATTGCACCATTAATAGGACGGCGTTTGCGATGTTTAAGCAGTAACTCAAGGAAACCCGTCCATGCGTTGCTGTCAGCAACTTTATGAGAATCTTGGGTGGTATAACGACCAGCGGTATCAAGCAGCACCGCATCATTGGTGAACCACCAATCGCAGTTGCGCGTACCACCAATACCGCGTACTGATCCCATACCCATTTGATCTGCTAACGGGAATTCCAAACCGGAATTAACTAAGGCAGTGGTTTTACCCGAACCCGGCGGGCCAATGATGATGTACCAAGGCAACTGATAAAGTGCTTTTGCACCACTCGCTCCTTGCTGAAAGTGTGTGCGTCTTAAAACGGAAATAGCATCGTTAAAACGCTTTTGCAGCGTTTCCAATTCTTCTTGGGAATGATCCGAACTTGCAACAGGGGCCTCTGCTTCTAAGCCTTGCACCTCTTGTAATAACTTGGCAGTTCGCTGGCGATTCTGGTATTGAACGCGAAAGTTATTTAATCCCCAAATTGCCAGCAGAATGATAATGGCGACTAGTCGCGCTACCACTGATCCCAATGGCGCGACATTATCTTCACCAAATCGAATATAAGGCCCACCAAACCAAATTAATATGGCCAGGGCAATTAACCCTAAGATGGACAAAAAACGTCGATCCGTTAAAAACGACACGACCCGATTCATATGCGGCTCCGCTTCCTATTTGGTCTCTATAGTTATTCTTTAACTTATTACTAAATGCTGTTCGCTAGTTGAGGTCTTTCACATCCGAATCGGATGTTTCACTAACTTCATCTGCAGTGATTTTGCTTAATTGTTCATATAACGGCGTGGATGAACTATAAAGCGCAAATCGAAAGCCGGAATACGTTAACAACATTACAGCCGCCACCACACTTGCAATCACCCAAATGGGAATATATTGCACCAGTGAAGACAAACGACCTTGGGTTTGACGCCAGTCTGGGGCTAAGTCTGCTTCCGTCTGCTGACGAAAACGTCGCACGGTTTGGAATAACTCGCCTCGAATAGCATCTAGTTGATCTCTCCCCCGATCGACCACTTTATATTTGCCCTCAAAGCCAAAACTTAAAACGTAGTAAAGCAATTCCAGTACATTTAAGTTCTCTGCGGGAGCCTCTTTCATCTTGTCCAAAATCAGAAAGAACTTTTGCCCACCTGAGGTTTCATTGTGAAAAGCACTTAGTAAGGTGCGCTGTGCCCAACCACTGTTTGCTCCCCAGGGGGTACTCAGCACCGCTTCATCAATGGCAGAACATAAACAATATCGCGACGCTAACACCAACTCCGGACGATGACCTTCTTGTTTTAAGCGCGCCTCAAACTGTCGCATCTCTTGTGACACTTGATTGTAAAGGCTCTCAATATTGCTATGCGACGCAGAGTTTCTTAGGGTCACGATCAATGACAAAAGCGCATTCGCCGCGTTAACCACCGGATTTAGGCCTTGATATACCTCGATACGTTGCGCAGGCATTTGCGGTGCGGCTGCATAGTTCCCTTGAGGTGGCACACCCGGTTGACCTGGCTGCATACCCGGCTGCGGAGGTGGTGGTGCCATCCCCGGCTGAGGCGGTGGTGGAGGCGGCGCTGATTGTGGAATCGGTGAAGGAGGTACCTGACCTGCCCCACCTGGCGATGGAGGTACCGGTGGTGCTGGCGGTTGATTACCCGCGCCACCGCGACCACCAGGCATCGGCCTTACAGGACCCGATCCCGGCGCTTGTATGATCGTGCGATCGTCATCATTTGCCATGATTATTGCCTCACTGCCCAGAACTCAAGTTCGAGACCGGGGAAATCTCCGCCCACATGCAAGGCAAAACCACCGCTTTGCTGCATATCGCGCCAGAAATCACTTTTACTATCTAATTCAAAATAGGTGTAACCCGCATGGTAAGGGATTTGTCGTGGTGCTACTGGTAACGCGCGCAATCCGATACCTGGTAGTTGCGCATTAACCAACTGACGTATTTTCTCAACAGGGCCAATTTTAATTTGTGCAGGGAAACGCACGCGCAATTCTTCGTCTGGAATATCAGCTTTGACTGCAAGCACAAAAACACTGCCGGTTATCAAAGAGCGATCACTCACGGGGGACACTCTAATACCGTATTTACGCTCAGCCAATTCAAGAGGAATAGCCGTTTGCTCAAGCACCATACTCAAGCTTTGACGCAAACCTTGGAATAAAGGAGCAAAGGTTTCTTGCAAGCGATCATGCAAATAATGCTCGAAAGAAATGGGGCGTTTATTGCGAGTGGTAAAGGTGGCCATTTCGCCAGCCATTTGCACTAACTCTGTATAGAGAGCCAGCGGATGCAAGCCTTTATGATTGGCCAAGTGGATAACCAACGGCTCCAAGCGATTAACCAACTGCAACAACATGTAATCGGCGATTTCAGCAGAGCCAGAACGACCACTATCCGCCAGGCGAGCCGCTAGCGCCTCACCTCGGTGATGCAACAAACCTGAAAGTTCGGTAAGAAATCCTTCCAAGCGCTGTGCCGCTGTAATATCTAAACAGCTAATAATATATTGATCATCTAGAATGACTTGCTTGTCTTCGCGGCTTTCAACAATTCGCGCAATGCCTAAACAAGCAAAGCCAGATAAATCTTCAGTCTCTCGTAATAGTTTCAATTGCAACTGACCGATTTGCAGCTGTTGCAGTTCACCAGCCGGATCGGTGCTATCTCTCACTTCATTATCGATCGCATTGTAACGAGCGAGTGATTGCTGCTGTGTACCAACATTCGTTTCGAGAGCACCGGATCTTTTTAGCGGCACGCCTAAATAAACCATTTCATTGTGAATATTTTCTGGGATCTCCAGAACAGCCGGTGTTTCATCATCCTGAGGAATATTAAACGGAGTGCCATCTGGCAATACACCAGATGCGGAAACAATCGCTATTTTGCCTTGCTTGAGCAACTCTTGATCCAAAACCAGCTGATGAAAACCCCAGCCATAGGCGTGCAACGCATTGCTACGCTGGTCAACATAGCGCTCCATGTAGCGCTCTTGTTGCTGGAAATGTTGTGGCCGCAGAAACATTCCTTCTGACCAAACCACTTTATTCAGGTGAGACATGTAACCTAGCTCCCTTTCACCACCGGTTAATTGAGTTCGTGGGGCTTTTTCATTTTTCTTCTTTCTTGTATCGACTTTCTATAGAAAGCAATCTTTGAAAAAGCACCAACTTAAAAGTGAAAAGCACGACTGTTTTAAACTCGCGCTAGTACTTACTTGGCGTTTTCTGGTTTTTCTTCATCCGCCAATTGAATGGTGGTTTTATTAACCCATACGATTTTTTTAGTTGTGCGATTTGGTTCAATGGGAAAAACTAACCGAGCCTGTGCATTCTCATATTGCACAAATTCAGCCAACAACCCAATGTAGCGAACAGTATCATCCAGTTGCAACACTTCCTCATGGTCTATACCAGGAGTTAATTCACGCAAACGGCGCTCAGCAATCAAATCACCACCAAGTCGCTCGCGGCTTTCTTGAAACAAACCAATAAAGTCCTCGGTTTGAAATTGACGTGCATCTTTTAACTCGAAAACACGGACCACCAAGGGTGATGAACGACCAGACTCATCTGGGTTGATAGTTGGCCAAACTTGAAAATTGATACGCACCTCGGTATCTAAATTTAAAACACGAGCTGTGGTGGAACACCCAGTTAATAAAAAGATCGCGAATAAACTAGCGAACAAAGATACTAGCGGCTTGCGTGCTAAAAACGTGTTCAAAACCATAGGTGATAACTCCTAACTCATCCTTTGTATGCTTAAGTATGCTTATTTCTTGCGAGCAGCCTCTAGGCGCCCCATTTGCTGTTCATAGGCTTCAGCGAAATCCTCGCCAAACAAATCCTGAAACGCATCATCCATATTATCAGCCAAATCCTGATAAAACTCGCCATAGGCTTCCCAGTACTTACCTTTCTTACTAGCAAGGAATCCCGCCTGATGCTGCTTATCAAAGCGAACCTGTAGCTCAGCTGGATCAAAACGTTTCAGTAAAGATCTAAATGCAGCACGCATGCCAGCAATCACTGCTACTTGGTGATCTGCCACATCCTGAAAACCTTCTCGAATAGCAACCGTGCCAGGTAAATAGGCGTTTGATTGACTGGTGAACATGTTACGCAGTGCCTCATCCGTGTTTGGAGAGAACTTCAGTGGGTTGTTCTCCATGGGCTGAATCATGGTCACGTTCATGCGGAACTCATTTTTAATGGCGTTACGAGCACCCAGGACCTTCATCATACCGGTCACTGTTTCCCGAAGCGTATCCGCCAGTAATCGCTGAAAGTGCTGTCGGGTTTCCTCATTCATTTGTTCAGGATCAAGCCCCAAACTACGAATCAATTCATCACAAGACTCACCAGCAACCGCCATCGCAGGTGCAGCCGGGGCGGCTGGAGGGGTTTCATCAATGAGCGATTCAGGAACGGGAACACTTGGGGCCGGTGGTGGCTCTGGTGTCGGCGGCACATCCATGGGGGATACTGCCTCAGGCTCATCCGCGGAAGACGCTAATTCCAATTCCAGATCATCCAAGCTTGGAGGTGGCGGTGGTGGCGATGTTGATTTGGGTTGGGATTCCGCGACAGGCTCTGGCAGCTCTTCCACTTCTGGCACCGCAGCAGGTTCAGGAACGGGGGTAGGCTCTGCACCAAAATCTAAGTCGTCTAAATCATCTGCCCCATCCAGGCCTAAAAATGCATCTAGCTCGTCGCTTTCCTGTTCGGCTTTGTCGAGCGGGGTATTAACAATGCCTTCACCGGGATCATCTAACAGCGCATCAAAATCATCAGGCAACTCGTTACGAACAGGAGCAGGGTCTGGCATAACTGCTGCTGGGCTTGGTGCGGTAGGTGGCGGTGACACTGGTTCTGGAGCCGGTGCTGGTTTCGACTCGCCACTTAACAAGTCATCGATATCCCAGTCATCTGGAATCATGCCGCCATCAGCCGCGGGGGCCGCAGCGGGAATGGCTTGCGCTTCGGGAATAGGATCAGGGGGTACAAAGGCTTGCTCTGGGACAGCGGCATTATCCGCCAAGCTGGCACCTTGCCATTGGTCTGAACCGCCAGATCCGCTCGCTTTATCCAATGCAGCAAGGGGATCCAATAATTCTTGTTCAGGCGTTAATAGGTCATTAGCGTCACCACCGCTCTGATCTCCAGTATCAGTATTTTCTGGACCTAACCATTGATCAAAATCGTCGCTGCTCATGCTGGCTGCGTTATCAGCCTGCTCGAACTCCACATGAATTTCGTACTCACCCAAGTAGAGCTTATCGCCTTGCTGGAGCTTGACCTGGTTGCCTGTACCAAGGGCAGCGTTATTGGTGTTAACAAAAACACCGTTAGTGCTGGTATCCACTAAATAGAAATCGCCGCCGTCATAGCGAATGCTTGCATGGTGAGAAGACACAAAACGGGATGGGTCAGGAAGCGACCAACTATTGTCCGCGGCGCGTCCAAGCGTTCCACCGCTTTCACTAAACAGCTTGCGGGTTTCCGAAACGCTTGAGCCCTCAGGCTGGCGGACGATAGTTAACACCAATGGCATAATTCTTACTCAATCTACGCTAAAAATTAATTTGTCTTGTTACCTGATTATGCTTTTTACACTTTGCGGAGGCACTCGACCTGCCCCTCCGGTGATTGCTGCTTTTTAATTAAAGCACCCAATAACCGTTTAAAAACAATAATCTTACCTTTCAGTTGGCAGACAACCAACTTTTTATATTATGTTTGCCAATAATTACCAAGCATCTTGATTATTCTCGGATATGGACAAGCCATGACCACTCAAATCGCTTATAAAACCATCACTTTCAGTTGGTGCCGTGGCAACACCACCAACTTTCTATCAACCTTATTGATGATCTGTGCTTTGCCGCTTCTAACAGCTGGTTGTAAGTCCACAACCACCGAGCAAAACTACGCCGCTCAATATACAGCCAACTTACAATATTTCGCCGGCAACCCTTATCAGCATGCAATCTATGTCAATCCTGCAGCGTTTAAGATCCAAACCCAACAGCAACAAAAAGCTCGCTTTTTACATGTTTACATAGAGGGTGATGGTAAAGCCTTTTCTGGCGGCAAAGTTTCCGTTAACCCCACCCCCAACAACCCAATGCTCCTCAAGCTTATGCAGCAAGATGAGCAGCCTGCTATCTATTTGGGGCGCCCCTGCTACTTCAATCCCAAGGACAATCAATGCTCACCCAACGTATGGACTCGACAACGCTATAGCGCCAAAGTAGTACAAAGCATGTTGGCAGCACTCTCTCATTTTAGCAGCGACTACGAACACGTGGTGCTCATTGGCCATAGCGGCGGTGGCACTATTGCAACACTTATGGCGGCCAAAGAGCCTAAAGCCGCAATGCTGATTACCTTAGCGGGCAACCTCGATATCTTCTCTTGGGCGCTTGAACACCAATACCAACCTTTAAAAGAATCTCTAAATCCAATGGACCTAGATCCTCTGCCTGCACAACTACTCCAAATTCACTATGCTGGTGCTAACGACGAATTGATTAACCCAGAATGGATAGGGGACTTCGCCAGCAAGCAAAAGCGCGCTGAGTTTCACCAACTATTGGATATTGAACATGTCGATGGCTGGGAAGAGTTTTGGCCCCAGATATTGGAAAAACTCACACTCTACCAACAATATGTGAAGCCTTCGCCGAAAACCGCTAGTTAGCCACATTTAATGGGCATCATTCTATCGACTAGTTATATTTAGACGTGGGTCAATTCAACAATAAAAACGTGAAATTTTAACAAATAAAATTTGGCCAGGGTTTGTATACTTGTTAACTAAACTATTTTAGGGCCAGGTTTACAATGGAACTCAAGGCTATCCATGAAAGCGTTAATGGGAGAGAGGATATGACATCCAATAGAAGCAAACTATTCAGCACTCTGATGGCGTTTACATTAACGCTACTAGCAGGCTGTGCCACAACACCAGCTCCCGAAATCCCTGAAGAGGCTCGCAATGCCGATGACCTTCTTATCATTGACTGCTTACTACCTGGCCAAGTAAGGCGCCTTGGCACCTTATCCATGTATCAAACGGCTCGACGCCCGATCAAGACTACGGCCACTGACTGTGAAATCCGCGGCGGTGAGTATGTGGCCTTCGATCGCGCAGACTACGCGACCGCACTTAAAATTTGGTTACCCATCGCTGAGGCCGGAGATACTGAAGCTCAAACATACGTGGGCGAAATCTTTGAGAAAGGCCTTGGGATAAAGCCCGATTATGTTGCTGCTGCTAGCTGGTATCGCAAAGCGGCAGAGCAAGGATTCTCCAGAGCTCAAATCAACTTGGGTAACCTTTATGAGAAAGGCCTAGGAGTACCAAAGGACAAAGCAGTTGCGTTAAATTGGTACCGCCGCGCCTCTGGCGTACAAAGCGACGATCTACAATATGCATCGACTGTTGAAATCACTTCTGAGGCCCAAAAAGAGTTAGATTCCCTTCGCGAAGAAGTAGCATTTAAAAACCAACAATTGGAAGACCTGCAAACACAGCTAGCAGGCACGCAACAATCTCTCAAACAACGCAAAGGCGCCTTGCTAGCAGCTGAGAAAGCAAAACATGAAAAAGAGAAGGCGTTAATCGCGCAACAATCCAAAGCGATTCATGAACAAAGCAAAGCCTTAATTGACCAGCTGCAAATGGAGCTTGTCAAAGCAAATGCCGAAGTAGCTGATCATAAGAATCAAATGGCGCAGCTAAGCAAAACGGCCGATCAAATGAGCGCTAAGATTGCCACTGCTGAAGCAGACGTAGGCAACAAACAACAGCTAGTCGCCATGAATGTGGATGCCCCCTCTATCGAAATCATTGACCCACCCATGTCATTGATGCGCGGATTGCCCACTGTTCGCCTGCGTTCAGGCGTGACCGAAAAAGAAGTCGTAGGAAAAATTAAAGCGCCCTCAGGACTAAAAGCTTTTTATGTAAACGGCCAAAAAGAACCAGTGGATGACTACAGCTTGTTCTGGGTAACCATCCCCGTTAAATCAGTTCGCAACTCAGTTAAGCTAAAAGCTATTGATGATAAAGGCCGGGAAGTTGTATTCGACTTTTCTTTGGTCGCTGATAAGAAAGCTTTGGATGAAGCAGTTAAAGTCTCCAAGGCTGCCGCTCTAAATATTCAAAAAGACGTGGAGCTGGGAACCTATCACGCACTGATTATCGGCAACAATCGCTATGCCTATTACCCAGATTTGGAAACGCCGATTAACGATGCCAAAGAAACCGAAAAGATACTGCGCGGAAAATACGGATTCAATACAACCACTTTAACCAATGCAACCCGCTACGATATTTTATCGGCTTTAAACGACCTAAGAGAGAAACTCACCGATAAAGATAACCTACTTATTTACTACGCAGGTCATGGCGAGCTCGATGATGTAAACAGTCGTGGCTATTGGCTGCCTGTAGATGCGGAACCCGGCAACAGCGCCAATTGGATTTCCAATGTTTCAGTATCAGATATTCTCAACGCCATGCCTGCTAAACATGTACTGGTGGTGGCTGACTCCTGTTATGCAGGTACACTTTCCATGGCATCGGTACCACGTATCAATATCGATATGTCCCCTGAAGATCATGCCGAATGGGTGAAAATCATGTCCCGTGCAAGGGCCAGAACGGTATTAACTTCAGGCGGTATTGCGCCAGTATTAGACGGCGGTGGCAGCGGCCATTCAGTATTTGCCCGCGCCTTTATCGACACCCTAGACAAAGCCGACGGCATCGTTGAAGGCCACTCAATCTACCGAGAAGTATTAGGCAAAGTGCGAGTGAGAGCCCGCGAGCTTAATCATGATCAAGTGCCAGAATATGCTCCAGCTCGCTACGCTGGCCACGAGGCAGGGGAATTTTTCTTCCAGTCTTCTCTGTAAACCTTTAGGCCAGCGAGAATTCGCTGGCCTCTTCCCTCTAGCTATTTAAGCCCTAGCATCGGGCTGCTACTATACGCCAACCAAAAAATTAATTATTCCTCAGGGAACCGAGTTGTAATGGGGTTGATCTATGGAAAAGGTAACCGACCTTTTCAAGGCATTTAGGAACAAGCAAATTGAATATGACGAGCTTTTTGGCGAGCTCACCAAGATGTTATCGGAAGACCCTCATTTTTCGGTACAAGCCATTGCTTCCTTAGACAGCGCCCAACAGCAAACCCCTATTCCTGTCACGGATTTCATTAATCTAAGGGCGAAACTAGAAAGCACCGCGGAAACATTCCATCAACAGGAAACCTCCCACGGGCCTGCCGACGCAGAAAGCACCCTTATGTTTGATGCAGAAGACGCGACCGCTGCACCGAATGATCCCACGCTAATAGGCAACAATGGCGGCATTGAATCAGTAGTTTCTCAAGTAGCTCCAGCAGCTACTGCACCTTCATCCTTCTCTGATGAACCTCCCGTGGCTCCTGCGTCACCCCCTGAAGAAGATTACGCCGACGAAGCCACAGTGATTATGCCAATGCCACCACGACAAACCGCTGGGGCAGCCACGCAAAGCCAGGACCTACAATCTGCGCCAGCAGAAGCAAAGCCTGCTGCCGACAGTAACATGGAAGAAACCGTTATTGCGCCAGCAATCAGTGAAGATAGCAATGACGCGATGAGCGAAGACGCGCACGCAACTCTGATAGCAGCGCCTATGGCTGATGCAAGTGTGGACAATAGTGCACCGGCTGAAGAAACACCGATGCCCACTGAGACCACACCTGACTCGGTCGCTGAAAATGCTGAGGAAGCCCAGCCAAAAGCAATACCCAGCAAACCGCCCATAGCTCTAATTGCTGCAGGTGCTGCTGCAGCCGTTGTTATCCTAGTTGTTATTGTGATGTGGAGCGGCGGTTCTGATACGCCTGAAGAAATAGCGGAATCACCAACCATGGCAACTGAAAGTAGCGAACCATCGCCTTGGGGTGAAAAACTACCAGAGGAAGCTTTTGATGCAGAAAAATCTGTAGGCACAGTATCAACCAACGCAAATATAAGTGATGCCGAGGAAACACTTGAGCAAAACCAAGTGGCCAATACTGACTCTGATTTACAAGCAATGGATTCTCAACCAGTCGAACCAGAACAAATAACGACTTCGGCTGAAACCATTGAAGCAAATCAAACAGGCCTTTCCGAGACAGAGACCAGCACCTCAACTACTACTGCAGAAGCTCCCGCAGTTAATGCTTCAGCAGAACCAGAAATCAAGGACGAAGCATATTACGTAAGCGCAATTCAGCAAGCCGTCGACAGTAACAATCTAGGGCCCGCTGAAAACGAAGGCAGTGCCACCTTCTATCTGGTGGAATTGATCAAACTGAATCAGGAAAGCCTCGAGATATCTAATGCTCGAACCTTAATTTCGAAGAAGCATATTCAGTTATCTAAAGAATCACGCAGCAACAATCGATGGGAAGAAGCCCAGCAACATTTGGATGATGCCCTTAAAGTAAGGCTACCCGATAGCTACTTGCCTGAATAAAGCTTGAAGGTACTAGATTCGCCTCGATTAAGGCTGCATTAACTGCTGCAAAGAAGTTACTTCTGATTCGTTAGGAAACAACTGTACCGCCAACGCTAAGTGCTGCTTTGCTTCTTCTTGCTCACCCTGCATCCAAAGTATTTTCGCTCGTTTAAAGAAGCGCTCTTTAACTTCTTCAACACCGGAAAGGGCTTTTTGATTCACCGGATCGGTATCAAGCACCATGCGATAGGCATCTAAGGCATTGCTGCCTTGAGGTGCCACTAAGCGACCTACTAAAAAGTGAGCCCGAGCCACATCCAATAAGCGATCCACTTTTTCCTGTTGCTTTGGCGTTAAGTTCGAGGCTGGAGGCTGCACCACGGCCACAGTATTTGTGCTGTTTTCAACAGCAATATCTGGTTTGGTTTCAAATGCTGTAGTGCTATTCACGGCATTAGAAGTTGACGCAGAATCCATCGCGGTGTCTTGAGTATCATCACTACTCATTAAGGCAACCCCAACACCGGTGACAACAACGATGGCCGCAGCAGCAACACCGCCACCAATATACCAAGGTGCCCTAGGCCCATAGACATGCTTACCACTACTACATTTATTAAGATCTTCTTGAAACTCTTTGGCGGTTTGATAACGCTGGTTAGCATTCTTCGCCAAGGCCTTTTTAATGACCTGATCGCAAGAAGAAGGTAACGCTTTATTAATAGCGGTAGGATTCTGTGGTTTTAGATTGATAACATTATTGATAATGGCCGTTGCTTGATCTGCCCTGAAAGGCTTGCGACCGGTTAACAACTCATAAAGCATGACACCGGTGGAAAATAAATCCGATCGCGCATCAACCCCTGCCCCAATACACTGCTCAGGAGACATATAAGAAGGAGTACCTAAAACACTACCCACTTGAGTTAGCTCTGAATTATCCATACGAGCAATACCAAAGTCGGCAATCTTTACCACGCCTTTGTTCGTAATAAAGATATTGGCTGGTTTTATGTCCCGGTGAACGATACCAAATTCATGTACGTATGCAAGCCCATCAAGTACGGAAGAAATTATGCGAATGGCTTCTTCCAAATCAATATCTTGGCCTTCTTTCACGATAGTCTTGAGGTCTTTACCCTCAACAAACTCCATGACGAAGTAAGGCGTTCCCTTATATTGATCAAACTCGTAGATGCCAACGATATTGGCATGTGTAAGCTTACCAACCGCTTGCGCTTCTGTTTGAAAGCGCCGCAGCATTTCTTGCCCCATTTCACTATCAAGCAGATTCTTATGAATGGTTTTAATAGCAACAGGCCGGGCGATATTAGGATCAAATCCCTTGTAAACAACGCCCATCGCGCCCTTACCTAAAACGCCTTCAATATTGTATTTACCGATAGTATCAGGATGGGACATAAGGTGTTCTGCTTACTACTCTGCTACTTGATAGAGGTGATAAGCTTCCGGCAAATATTGATCAATGCAGGTCGCCAAGTATTCATAGTTAGCGGGAATGCCATCACCAGTGCAGAACACCCTGAATTTGCAGGGTGACTTTTCAATGGTTAAATCTGCAGGAACCTCCATCCACACGAACAGAGAACGCTTAGGAATCATATATTCTGCTGCAAGAAAACGATGCTCTTTAGGCATCTCAATGATTTGCGTTTCTTGATTGATTTGGACTTCGAATTTATGGATGGTTCTCATGACCGACTCTCTTAAATGCTAGGTAAGACAAAACACTAAACCGGGGCCTATCTTACCTAACTCTTAGCGAACTCTCACCTATCCCGGGAACCAATAACAAGAAATCTGTGGAAGGAAAGGTCAAAGAAATGCTCTAGGTCAAATCGCAACCAATGACCAGGGTGTCATTAACTGGCTTCTAGCTCAACCATTGATAAAGGGAAAATAGTGCTATCCAGGATACTGCCCCCATGAGCATGCAGGGCCATAGCCTAGTGACGATAGGCGTTTGCCGAATCTCGGTAAAATCAGCATCGCTTAACTCTGTAGGGTGTGGTCTTGATACCATAATAGGCGTCCAAGTAACGTTGTTATTATTTTATTTATTATAGCTAGGTGCTTTACCCACTAATGTAGCCGATTTTCATTTTCAGGCCAGCAATTTGTTGATTTTTTTAGCGATATTTTGAACAAATGACACAAGAGTGGTTTAGGAGGTAAACAACCAGCCAGCAAGCAACGCTAAAATTAATCCAAAGGCTAAACATTGCTTCCAGTACTGCTGAGCAAAATCAACTACGGGATTTCGTAGTGGTGGATTCTCCACCTGGTGGCGCAAATCAGAAACCTGCTGAGTGATACTCTTAGCTTTTAAAAGTTTTACGCGTATTTGCTTAAGAGTGACAAGATCTTTTTCGAGCACACTGCGCTGCTCTTCTTCTTGGCAGGCTTCAATATTGGTTTTAAAACGTTCAATTTCGAGATCAAGCTTGGCTAACTTGTCGTCAACCTGATCATGGAGCTGTTCTAGTTGCATCAAATCTTATTCAGCCTCATTGAGGCAGCCCCTGGGCCGCCCCATTGTTTAGGGAAATTTAATGCATTAAAGATAGCCGTTTTCTCGGAACCAGCGAAGCGAATCTTTAATAGAAATACGAATATCTCGAGGCTGATAGCCTAAATCGTTCTTGGCTTTGCTACAGTCCATGTAAATATATTGATTACCGTAACGCACAGCACCCAATGAAATAGGAGGCTTTTTATGAGTAACATTTTTTGAAACCCATTCAGCCACCATTGCGGTACCTTCTAATACCGTTTGAGAAACCGGAATCATACGCTCCTGACTCTTGCCATCAATCTCGGCCACCATACGACAAAAATCTTGGGCAGTAACATTGGTGTTACCTAACACATAAAGCTCGCCAGCTTTGCCTTTTTCAGCAGCAAGAATGTGGCCAGCCGCAACATCGCGAACGTCCACTGCATTAAAGCCACCTGGAAGCTTCAAGCGAGACATACCATTTGCAATCGTAATAATAATATCGCCTGTCGGGGTTGGCCCAACATCACCCGGACCAAAAGGAAACGCAGGGTTAACGATAGAGATATCCATACCATGATCGGCAAAGCCTATAGCTTCCTGTTGGCTAAGATACTTACTCAGTACATAAGGCGTCGCATGATATTGGTTAAAAGCGGTATCCTCATTGGATACTTCCTTACCAGGCTTAATACCGATGGCTGAAAGCGAGCTGGTGTAAACCACCTTCTTAACATCAGGACATTCGTGACACGCCCACAACATGTTACGACTACCTTGCAGATTCACCTCCCAAAGCGGTCGCCAGTCTTCCATCCATACTGCGTAAACTGCTGCCAGATGAAAAACCGTATCAACACCTTTTACGATTTCATTGGTGAAGTCTTTGTCAAGAAGATCCCCTCGAACCACTTCGGACACATAAGCATCAATGTTAGTGGTGGATTCATTTGGCAAAACCGCTGCCTTAATTTCTACACCTTTTTCGTGGAGCTGCTGCACCACGTGCGAACCGATAAAACCCGCTGCGCCAGTCACTAATACCTTTTTCATAAAACCCTCTGTTGTACTGCTGTCGTTATAATGAATCTGAGTCTAGCACGGGTACAGATTGACGCTGTTGACAACAGCCGCCAGGGTTAGGACGGGGTCAAAAACAAAAAAATGGGCACACTAAGGCTTGCCTTCCTGATCCCACATACGATCAATTGTCGGAATCCGCATCAGCTCAGGGCCAGAGAAATGCTGCTCGCGTAAACGCTCAATTTCACTGTCGCGATCAGCGTCCGATAAGGCTGATTCCATAATGGCTCGGCGCTGCTGGCGATAACTAGCCACACGCTGATCCCATACTGATTGCGCGCTATCGGCTTCTGCAAAACGCTCAGCGGCCTCAGCACCAAATGCCTCAGTGCGCATTTGCATAATTTCCTCCTCACTAACACCCGCTTCTCTAGCATCCTTGATCTCTTGCAACACATCTTGAGCCTTGTACTCCTCTTCTTTTGCAGCACGCAGATGTTCTGGAAGCTGCTCATCCAAAGCTCGCAATGCTTCGTTTTTTTGTTGTTGAGAAAGGGAGTCATCTCGTAAAACATCATGACGCTGCAACGAGTATTCTGCCCGTTGATCTTCTTGACTAAAGAAAGCATCGTATACGATTGGGCTTAAACTGCTTTGTCGCAACTCCCGCAAAAGACGCACTCGTTCTTGCAGATTTACCTGTGCCCCGCTGAGCTGATAGTCAGCAGCCATTTGCTCCCTTAATCTTATTTCAGCTTTTTTTAATTCCACATATTCATCAAGCACCTGCAGCGCTTGAGAAGCTGCAGGCTCTGGCAAATAAGATGATAATAAATGCTGGATTCTCGCAATGATGGCTGAAGGCTCTTCCTCTCCAACCAAGGTAAAAAAATAATCGAATAAACGCCGTAGATGATGAGTAACAATCAACTGATTATTTTCATCTATCTGAATATCAAACGGTATTCGCGTGCCTTTTAGTGATTCGGGCAAAGGACCATAAGGAGATTTAAAATCGTCAGCCATTAATTGAGGCGCTTGCCATACCTGATTTGGTGTAGGCGCTTGCTCAGATTCCAGATCTTTTTGATCAATCACCTCTGCTGTTGATTGGGGGAATTGCTGGGCAGCCTCAGGTTTAAATAACACATAGGCCAATGCCCCAAGCGCTAAAATTGAAATAATACCGAGCAGTTTTTTTTGCATCTATTGCCTCTATTAACTCATTTATTTTTTTAGATTTTATCGTTCTATTTTTTATTGTTAGATAGCTCAAATAGCTGGCTTTGAAATCTACCTGGCGAATCACCATGCCAACGCTTGAAGGCATGATGAAAACTAGTTATATCAGAAAAACCACAGAGGAATGCTGCCTCCGTTTGGGTAATTTGCGGATTTGACAAATATTCTTGTGCTACCCGATAGCGAACTCGCTCATAAATTCCTTGATAGGTCTCACCTTCTTTGGCTAAGCGACGCTGCAATGTTTTCGGCGTTAGATTTAACCAAGTTGCTACTTGGGATTTAGTAATAGAACCATCTTGTAATTTGGGTTGAATCAACATTTCTACTAACTCAGCGAGCGGTTTATCCTGCCCATGAAAACTAGCGATATCTGCCGATGGATCTCCAATAAGAGATGACTGTTGCAACTGAGCCGCCAGGGCAATGGCATCCAAACACATGCGATTTCGTGATTGGGAAAAGCTTACTTCACAACCATAATAATCTTTGAACACTTGCGGATCTTTAGGTGACTTACGACTCAACTCCACCCTTTGTGGATGCCAACTCTGCCCCTCCAATACTCGAGCCATAGTTACCATTGCAGCCATCGCAGCATCGAGGGTATGTGGTGAGAGGGCTAGCTCATCACCAGAAAAGGCGAACTCTAACGCTAGCTGTCCATCCTTCATCAACAACTGAATGTTGGCACTCTCACCAATCATGGATTGGTATCGCTGAAAGCGCTGAAAGCCATCCGCCAAACCAATAGCAGACACCAAGGAATAACCGAGAACGGGAAAGCCACTGACACTGATCTGTCGCCCCACATCTAAGCCAATATGATCATTACCCGATGCACGCTCCGATGAATCCCACAATCTGGTCACAGAATCTTGAGGGAAACGGGTATCCACATGAGCGAGGGAAGTCAGCGAAATACCCGCGTCTTTGAATATCTGCTTTACCGGTAATTGCTGCCGGCGAAAAACCTCGGCCATGCTTAACAACCACCAGCCAGATGTTGTTCTCATGACTAGCCTATCAACCGTGTCCTATTTAGACAAAATAATGTCTTATTTGAACAATGACTGTCAAACGAGGTTACCTAGAATACTATCAAGATAAAAAGTCCACCCTAAAGGAGATCGGGCGATGAGCGAACAAAACTATGATTTGAACGAACAGCAGTTTAATAGCTTCTCGGAGTTTTACCCATTTTACCTGGCTGAGCATAGCGATAAGACCTGCCGCCGATTGCATTTCATCGGCAGTGCACTGGTACTGGCAACCACAGGCTACATATTGCTCACAGGTAGCTGGGCTTTAGTCGCGCTACTACCAATCATTGGTTATGGATTCGCCTGGGTAGGACATTTTGTATTTGAAAAGAACCGCCCTGCCACCTTTAAATACCCTCTCTACAGCTTTATGGGTGATTGGGTCATGTTTAAAGACATCTTAACCGGCAAGATCGCCTGGTAGCCCTCACCCCTTAAAGAACACCCGCATAGTGCAGTTGAGTTCGGGGATATTTGGCTCGAACGTCAGCTGCATTGGCGAGTCTTCATCCAGGAAGGCCTCGCAGGCTGCCTTGCAGGCATAGAGACAAGAAAACACCTGCGCCTGATCTGGACTCACCGTGGTATGCATGGCGCATTCAGGAATATGCACCTTCAGCACCCCCTCAGATTCAAGACTGGTTTCCATCGGCCCCACCAGAAAGGTTGCCAATTGCACCACCCAGGTGAATTGCTCGCCATAATTGCCTTCGTAGAGCGCTTTTAATCCGCTACTATCAGCGTCTGCGCCAGCCAGCATAAACCGCGGTATGATGCCTCCCGCTTTTGCCATGGCGGGCTTAATAAAGCCAATCCAATTATTGAGCCTTTCAGAAACAGTTTTAACTACCAGCGTTTGGAAATCCTCTTCCGATAACTTCGGCTTTAAACCGGTAAGCACAAACTCCAGTTCACGTACAAAGTTGCCATAGGATTTACGCCATTTTACTCGTGGCGAATCGTACCAATGAACATCAGCTAGCGATTGCAAAACCTGTTGATATTCTTTCTCTAGTGCTTCTGGATCATCCACCATCATCCTCAACACTGGATAATAGGTATGTCGGGGTACGTCCCCCACACTCTTGAGCATCGAAGACAGCACCCACCAATCCCACCAAGCATGCGCACCATAGTCCTGATTAAAATCCGTAAAGCTTGCCACTACTTTTCCCTCCGTTCAGTACAAATATCTTCAGGCAAAGCGCTAAAAAAGTTCTATTCTTAAGGTCTATAACCGTCTTAGAGACGACTGGTTTTGGAGATCTAACATGCAATCATTCTCTTATCTGTTTTCAGCAATGCTCACCAGAGCTTGCCTGCTTTGCGCAACCTTCATGCTGGCAACGATCGCCCCTGTGCAGGTATGGGCAGAAGACGAAGAATCCGAAGAAGATGCTCCCGCTGCAGAGATTCACTACGTTCCGTTAAAACCAGCCTTTGTGACTAACTACCTAGCGACTAAATTGCGCTACTTCAAAACCGACATTTCCATCAAGGTTCGTGGCTCAGCGACAGCCGAAGCCATCGATCGCCATCAGCTCTATATCCGCCACAATCTGGTGATGCTATTTAGCAATCAGGACCAGAACACACTCAATAGCCAAGAAGGCAAGCATAAGCTCCAAGAAGATGCTCTCAATGAAGTCGTTGCGGTTCTCAACGAGGAGAACGAGCCTAGCGACGTAGAAGGCATTCTCTTCACCAGCTTTATAGTCGAGTAAAACAGTCAGCCCATCCTGTTTTATTCATTTTCGGTTAGCGTAGCACTGGTGTCAATATTGATCCTATAGAATTGCTAGTTTCTGTGGGATAATCCTGCCCCTTTGCTAGGCTCGAGCTACCTGTTGAATGGACAACCCCCAGCATCCCAATAATGCGCCCTCATCGCTGATTCAAGGTCCTATCGGTCGCACCCTCACTCGCATGACGTTACCAACCATCGCGGGAATTATGGCCATTCTGTTTTTTAACCTAGTGGATACCTACTTCATCGGTTTGATGGGCGCCAAAGAACTGGCCGCGGTCAGCTTCACTTTTCCAGTCTCCTATGTGGTATTGAATATTGCTCTTGGAATAGGCATCGGCACCACAACCAGCCTTTCAAATCGCATCGGTGCAGGGGAACATCAACAAGCCAAGGTGATGACCCGGCACGCCATTCTACTAGCGGTGTTAGTGGCGATTGTTTTATCTCAGTTGGGTATTTTAAGTATCGATCTAGTATTCACCGCCCTCGGTGCCAGCGAGCAAGCACTGCCACTTATCCGGGACTATATGGTTATTTGGTTTATGGGCATTCCATTGCTTTTCTTACCCATGGTAGGGAACGCAGCTATACGTGCCACCGGCGATACTAAAACACCTAGCTACATTATGATGTTGGCCGGATTAGTAAATGGCATCCTCGATCCCATTTTAATTTTCGGAATCGGACCGATTCCTGCCATGGGGATTCAAGGTGCAGCAATAGCTACCATCATTTCTTGGGCCATGGCAGCTATTGCGGTTGTCTGGTGCCTACATAAATTGAAAGCAATCGATGCTAAAGAATCTTTGTTTAAACGGCAGACATTACTCTCCTGGAAACCTATTTTAAAAGTTGGTGTGCCAGCTGGCGCAACAAATTTTCTACCACCTATTGCCGCCGGCGTTATTACGCGACTAGTGGCAGAACACGGCGATGCGGCTGTTGCAGGGTTTGGCGTTGGTACTCGTATTGAAGCATTGGCGTTAGTGGTTATTATGGCGCTTTCTTCAACCCTCACGCCTTTTATTGGCCAGAACTTTGGAGCGAATCAGTTCCATCGAATTCGCAAAGGCTTAAGAATTTCCATTACGTTTGCGGTGCTCTGGGAATTAATCATGACATTCCTTTTGGTGGTATCAGCGCCGTTTATTGCCAAACAATTTAGCGATGATCCAGATGTTATTAGAACCACGACTTTATTCCTTTGGTGCCTACCTATTAGTTATGGATGCCAAGGAGTGGTAATGTTATGTTGCTCTGCCTTTAATGCCTTACAACGCCCAATCTTGGGCACCATTATGAATCTGATTAGATTGTTTGCTTTAGCTATTCCTGCCGCATTTATAGGAAGTAGCTTCTTCGATCTCGCAGGCTTATATATCGGTATCAGTATTGCCCAAGTCGTTGCGGCTTTAATCACTTTAGTATTTTTCATTAATCGCTTTCACCAAATCAGCCTAGAACAAAAGGCCACCTAAATAAGCTAATGGTTTTCAGGCTTCACCCAAATTTAAATACCTTCCCATAAGCAAACTTTAAATTTATCGATTTTTTTACAAACATGAGCACCAAGCCATGGTGAACAATTGCTGAAAGCACATATACTTAGCGATAACAAATGGTGGTAAGCCAATCGAAGGTAGAAGGAATTTACGATGAAAGCGAAGAGAATTTTAGATGACGCGGAAACTAACGTCACCAGACCAGCATCTCAATTTTTAGGAACGCTATTTGATTTTTCCTTTTCTAGATTCATCACCATACAAATGTTCCCTGCTATCTATGGCATCGTGCTAGCAACCACTCTATTTGGTTTACTTTACTTAACAGTAGAAGCCTTTTTAGTATCCATTCCTAGAGGGCTGTTTTATTTGGTAGTTGCTACACCCATTACCTTTTTGGGCATCGCCACCATTACCAGAGCAGTCATGGAATTTTATTTAGTAGTATTTAAGATTGCAGAAAACATCGATGAAATGAGAGAAGTGACAGAAAACTTTTCCGGTATTAGCCAAACAGTCGGTGGCGTAAAAGATCTCACCAAAAAGCTACCTTTCTGGAGCATCAAAAGTGAAAGACAAAACCAGCGGGAAAATGAAACTCGCGACACCAAGAAAAAACGCAAAAACGTCGATTGGCCGTATTAACGCCTAGGCCAATCGTTTCTAAGCAAGAATCACTTCTTCAAATCCGTAAGGGGATGGATGCCCGGAAAAAACCTGCTCTATTAATTCGTATTCCTTATCGACGATACGATGGATCACATCACTTGCGCTGCCCATGGGACGCATCGCATCAAAACCCTTACCCATAAAGCCATAAAGATTGCCAATGCCCGCTCGATGGGCTGGCTTTTTCACCAACTTAAAAGTGCTGTAAACTAAACGACTACGCACATATTTATCCAATCCCACTGCCAGCTGTTTAGCCAATTCAACCTGACGCTGACGTAATTCTAATGCGGCGGACCGTCGGAAGGCTTCAGTATAAGCCTCCATCGTAATATCAGTTTCGCCCATTTCATAAAATAAATAGTCTGCTAAACGCTCGTCGAGCTCAGCAGATAATGCATTTAATTCCAACGCATAGGTGGCAGTGACCATCACTTTTTCAGGGAGAATTTTCAGCGCTTTATTAATAACGCGCTCAGCTTCATTGGCAATATCAGTTAAATCAATACCACCATAAATATCGTCGAGGAAGAACTCCGTGGCAATGCGATACTTTTCATCTTCTAAAAGTGTTTGATGGGTTTTCCGCATGCGTTGCGCTTGCCACTTTTGCAAATCAAACAATGCGTCACGAAATTCTGACAAGGATTCGTCGTGCTGCTTTAAACCACGGTAACGCTGCAAATCGCGCTGTAACTGTTGAGCAATAGGACCTGCAGTTTTTTCCTTTTTCGCCATAACAACTTCTGCCTTAACAACAACTCACTTTAAACCGAGCTAATCAGCTATATCATAGAAACATTGCTGAAAACGGCTTTTCAATAATTACAAAGTTGCGGCAGACTCTTTTTGAAAGGACTCTTTTTCAGTCACAATTGGATTAAGAGGTTCATATCCCAGAATCATATCGGCAGCTTTTTCAGCCACCATAATCGTAGGCGCATTAGTATTGCCGCCCACTAGTGTCGGCATCACCGACGCATCTACAACTCTTAGCCCTTCAACACCTTTTACCTTCAAGGTGTTATCCACTACCGCTAAGTTATCATTCCCCATTCGGCAAGTACCCACCGGATGGTAAATTGTTTCAGCATTCTGGCGAATGAATGACGCAATTTCTGCATCCGTTTGAATATGAGGGCCAGGGGAGTACTCAGCACCGCGATAGGGATCAAAGCTAGTTGCCGCAAAAATTTTGCGGCCAATTTTAACAGCTTTTATCATTACCTCTAAGTCTTTCGAGGCCGATAAATAATTTGGTTGAATAGCCGGCGGATCTTTAGGATCAGCGCTATTGAGCGAAATATAGCCTCGACTTTCGGGGCGTAGCTGACAAGCGTGCAACATGTAGCCATGATCCGGTCCATCTTGACGAGCATGATCCAACATAAAAGCAGGTATAAAATGATATTGGATATCTGGACGATCGAGTTCGGGATCAGTTTTAACAAAAGCACCAGCTTCAAGACCATTACTTGCGCCCAAACCATTTCTGAACAACAAATATTGAGCCAATGTAATGAGCTTATTGTGGAGCTTAGTCTGGCTAAATAACGTAATCGGCTTAGTACAATAATGCTGAATACCAATATCGAGATGATCCTGCAGGTTCTTACCCACACCGGGCAAATGTTGCACCATCTCAATACCAAAGCGCCTTAACTCATCACTATCACCAATTCCTGACAGATTTAATATCTGCGGTGATTGAACAGCGCCGGCACAGACAATGACCTCTTTTGCGGCCAACGCTTCTTTAACTTTTTTATTCTGAATATAACGAACGCTATTAGCGCGCCTTCCTTGGAATAAAATTTTGCTTACCAAGGCATTAGTTTCTATTCGTAAATTGGCTCGGGTGAGGATGGGTTTTAAATAGGCAGTGGCGGCACTGGAACGCCGACCTTGACTAATAGTGACCTGATAAGGACCAACACCCTCCTGCTCTGCGCCATTGAAATCTGGGTTGTAAGGCAAACCAGCTTCTCGACCAGCCTGGACAAACACATCAAACAATTCGTTATCAGACTTAGGATCTTCAACCTCTAGCGGACCATTTACACCATGAAATTCGCTGGCACCACGCTCTTGATTCATGGAGCGTTTGAAGTAAGGCAAGATTTCTGAGTAGCTCCAACCACGATTGCCCAGCTCGGCCCAGTGATCATAGTCACTCTTATGACCCCGAATATAGATCATGCCATTAATAGCGCTGGATCCACCTAGCACTTTGCCTCGAGGCCAATAGAGGCCACGATTGTTTAAATGTGGTTCCGGAGCTGTATTGAATTCCCAGTTACAAGCCCCCCCTTTTAAGTGCTCAGCGACACCAGCAGGCATATGGATAAACAAGGAGGAATCTTTGCCACCAGCTTCAAGTAGCAACACTTTATTATTGGGGTTTTCCGACAAGCGATTAGCTAGCACGCAACCGGCAGAACCTGCACCAATCACCACGAAATCAAACATTACCAACCCTCTGCTTAATACTTATTTTTATTCAATGAGTTGGCCTTAAATGTAAGTCAGAGACCGGGTATTCGCAAGTGATGGCCCAAAACGACAAAAGGCAGTCGATGACTGCCTTTTGTTATCCCTATAAAAGATCTAAACGCTTAAGAATACACTTTATGCACTGGCGTGATTAAGTGAGTATTCTTTAAGTTCGCGTTCTTCCTCAACTTTCAGTTTATCGAGGCAAGATTGAATAGTGTTACTAATCACGGTTGAGTTGCGAATCAACTCCAACTTAGGATAAGTCGCTTCCTCACCGACACGGATATACTCAGCAACATCACTAGGCTTTGCATTAGCAATAATCTTAAGCACATTGCCTGGATTGCGTGGAGGCACGATGTTGATGTCGCCCACATAGCTTTGATTAACCACTGAGTGGGCTTTATCGAGTAATAAAGCAAGCTGCTGACTGCTAATTCGGTCAGTTAACAACTCTAGCGCTTGCGACACATTGTATCGTGTATTAGAAACCACCATATCCACCAAGTAACCCATCATATTCTTCTCACGGCGCTTACGCGAAATGAAAGGCACGATGTGTGGGTTAGTTTGGCTGACAATGGTGTGGTTCACTCCGTACAAACGCGCTAAACGTTGTGCGGGCAAATCATTTTTAATAGAACCATCCACCCATTGTCGTGAAGGAATGAAAGGACATTTCTCACCATCAATGTTCTTCGCCCATAACATCACAGGAGGATAAACGTAAGGAATCGCGCAAGAAGCCAACGAGGCTTTGCGAACCAATACGTGAGGTGATGTCATTGCATTCAAGAGGCGAGATTCTTGGTGTGGATCAGAAGGGGAAACCGGGATGTTGATTCGGCGACCGGTGCGGTTAAAGGCTTCTTCAAAGGTTAGATCTTTAACATTACGCTCAAGGCATAATTCCAATTGCGCTGGATCTAAAACACCTTGGCCTTTCAAGGTTCCACGCCAACCTACAGTTCGGAAGGCTTCGACATATAAATATTCCGGATCGAAGATCTCATCAAGCTCATCATCGGTATGGGTGCCCAATACGGCAGCCATAATAGAGCCCGCACTCGAGCCAGACACAACGCTTGGCAACAGATCTTCATCGTACATGGCTTTCAACACGCCTAGGTGGAATAGACCTAGAGCAGCTCCACCACTGAGCATCAAACCAGTCTGACCGAAGGCAGAAGCTGTGCGCTCAAAAAACTCTAGTTTTTGTACGAAAGAAAAATTGGTGAATTCGGTATTACAGATCCACTCCAAGCAGTCACAAACCTCTTGGAGGTATTCGGTCACCAAATGCTTGGTGCCAAAGAAACAGTGATCGTAAAGGGCTGTGTTAGCGATTCGGCCTAAGTTACCGTGAAGACCTTCATTGATATAGAAAACCAATTGGTTGACGTCTTCGCGCTCACGAGCGGTACGTAGTTCGTTATAGCGTAAGCGGATCATTTTGTAATCGTAGTGAGCAGAAGCATCATCCTCTTTCCACTCATCATTACCTGACAAACGATCATACTCTTTAGCGGCATCTGCCCATGCTTGATAGTTTTCGGCGTTCTTCATCGCCTCAAGACATGACTTTAGCGCTCGCTTCATACCGTTACCCCCTGCAAACAACTTAGGAAGAGACTACCGTAAACGAAAACCTAGTGATTCAAGCGAATCAAACTAGTGAATTGCCGGTCGTTTGGTAGTCCGAAAAACGTGATACGTTTCACAATTATAGCCCAGATTGGGCTTACCATTTTTATAGCTTTTTCGAATATATAACAAGGCTTTTGGGTGGCGCTATGGCTTTACGTTATCTTTTTGTAACTAAACGGAAAATTGTTTATACACCGCAAAAAGATACGTCTACTTGTCGCCCAATTCTTGATCGATTTGTAGGATTTGAACAGCCTTGCCTACCATAAGTAACACCCTCTGGTAGGCAATACGGGCTAGAAGCAATGAATCAGCTCTCGCTTTCCAACAAGTGCTTGGAAAGTGCCTGCTTAATTTCATTAGGAATAGGAAGAGATTTTCGAGTTCGCTTATCGAAATTCACCATGGTAGCAGTGGCAGTGGCTTTCAAATTGCCATCCTGCCAGGCTTCTTGGCCTACCAGCACCGAGGAAACACCGATACGCAGCACATAGGTTTTCACTTCCACGGTTTTACCGAAAAACACTTCACCGAGGTACTCAATCTCTAACTTTGCAAGTACCAGGCTAACTTCATCGGTAGATAGGCTTGGGGTGAATATCCTAAGAATGGATTCACGGCCTTCGAGGAACCAAACGGGGTAAACCGTGTTGTTGATATGCCCCATCGCATCGGTGTCACAAAAGCGAGGATTGATATCGATGGAAAAAACGCTGTTTTCTTCAGACTCTGACATAGACGCCCTTTTTTATTGTTCGGGAAAGGCATTTTGGGGGCGCATTATACACAGTCAGTCATGATTTGGGATCGGTTTTAGGCAATTTGGCGGCAAAAGTATGTAAGTACCTACAAACCAACCCCAGCTTCTGGCTCTTTGAATTGTAAAGTCGCTAGGCGCTCATAGAGCGGGTTGCTGGTCACCAAATCCTGATGGGCACCAATGGCCACTATTTTTCCCGCATCCATAACTACAATTTGATCCGCATGAACCACCGTTGCTAAGCGGTGAGCAATGACCAAAGTAGTTCGACCTTCCATTAGTTTCGCCAGCGCTTTTTGCACCTTATGCTCGCTCTCAGCATCCAGTGCACTCGTTGCCTCGTCCAACAAAAGGAAACGGGGGTTCTTAAGAATTGCCCGGGCAATCGCGATACGCTGTGGCTGGCCACCCGATAAGCCAACCCCACCCTCACCAATTCGGGTATCGTAACCATGTGGCAAACAGTCTATAAACTCATCCGCATAGGCTAGCTTAGCGGCCTCTTCAATTTGTTCTCGGGTATAAGGTTCAGCACCGTAGGCAATATTATCGGCCACTGTCCCCATAAATAGCGCTGGACGCTGTGGTACTATGCCAAACTGATCGCGTAGTGTTTTTAGATCCAACTGACGAATATCGATATCATCAATATAAATATGGCCATGCTGGGTTTCGTAGAAGCGCAGCAAGATATCAAACAATGTCGTTTTACCTGCACCTGAGGGCCCCACTAGCGCGGTTAAACTACCCGGCTCAACATTCAAGCACACATCCTCTAACGCCCACTGTTCTGCTCGTGATTGATAATGGAAAAACACGTTGGCTAATGACAAGCGACCTTGATGATCTTTTTTAAAGACGGCCGGGGCCTCAGGTTCTTCAATAGAACTGGTTGCGTGCATTAAATCCAGCAAACGATCAGTCGCTCCGGCCGCTCGTTGCAAGTCGCCCAACATCTCACTAATCGCTCCTACCGACGCACCAACAATCACTGAATAGAAAACGAAAGCAGCTAATTCACCAGGACTGATGCGCCCAGCCAAAACGTCGTGCCCGCCCACCCAAAACATCATGCCTACTGCACCAAGCACCAACAAAATAACAATGGCAATCAAGAAGGAGCGTTGCTGAATCCTAACTCGCGCAACATTAAATGCTTGCTCAACCCTATCTTTAAATTGATCAATATCTGCATCTTGATGATTAAACGCCTGAACAGTTTTAAGGTGTTGCAGTGTCTCACCCACATAGGCACCAACATTAGCGACTCTATCTTGAGAGCTGCGTGATAACTTACGCACCTTGCGACCAAAAATGAGAATCGGCATTACCACCAGGGGCACAGCACCTATAACAATGGCCGTTAATTTAGCGTTGGTTATAAATAACCAAATAAACCCACCTAACATGAGCAAAATATTACGCAACGCTAGCGATAATGAAGAACCAATAACGGTTTGCAGCAAAGTAGTATCGGTGGTGATTCGAGATTGAATATCACCGGTGTGTTGATGCTCAAAGAAAGCAGGATCTAAATGTACTAGTCGTTCATACACCCGAGCACGAATATCCGCAACCACCCGCTCTCCTAACCAAGCCACCAAATAAGATCGTACAAAAGATCCCGTTGCTAACATCACGATCATGCCCATAAAAATCAGCACCGATTGATTTAGCATATCCGGCGAACCAGTGGCAAAGCCATCGTCAACTAGCAGACGAACTCCTTGACCAATAGAAAGCGAAACCCCAGCGGTAAATACCAACGCGGTTAACGCTACCGCCACTTGTTTCTTATAAGGCACAAGAAACACCGATAAAGTGGATATAGAACTAATTAAAGATTCTTTGCGATTTGCTTTAGGCATAGTCTATGATTTGGAAATTCCGTCGCAGGTAACCCGTTGTATTACGATGATGAAAAGCACTCAGCTAAACACCACACCCATTGTTATGTCTTTCGCTGGGCACGATCCCAGTGGTGGTGCAGGTATCCAAGCAGATATTGAAACTTTGATGAGCTTAGGGTGCCACTGCACACCGATCGTAACAGCATTAACAGCTCAAGATAGTGTCAATGTAAAAGATTTTAAAGCCACTAACGCCAGTCTTTTAGTGGAACAGGCTAGAGCAGTGTTAGAAGACATGCCAGTAGCCGCCTTTAAAATAGGTATGATCGGCAGTGTCGAAAATGCCGAAGCGATTCACACGATTATTCAGGAATACGCCAATATCCCCGTGATACTGGATCCTGTTTTAGCAGCAGGGGGTGGCAGTGAACTATCCAGCGGCCAACTGATCGACGCGATCAATCATTTAATCATTCCTAAATCCAAGCTAGTAACGCCAAATACGGTAGAAGCACGAAGATTATGTCGCGATGCAGATTCCCTGGACGCCTGCGCACAAATGTTAATGGATCAAGGCTGCGAGTATGTGTTGTTAACTGGGGGACATGAAGCCGGCACAATGATTACCAATAGCCTGTGGCGAAGCCGAGAGAAAGTAGGCAGTTACGACTGGCGGCGGTTAGCAGGCGACTATCATGGCACGGGTTGCACGCTAGCATCAGCTTGTGCTGGTTACATTGCACATGGCGCAAGTATTGAATCTGCAGTTCGAGACGCGCAGCAATTTACTTGGCAGGCAGTTGCTCATGCTCGCCGCTTAGGCATGGGACAAGCTATTCCCAATCGGCTGTTTTGGTCTGATAATAGCGACCAATCATCACACTAAGTTTCCCCCTATCAATCTATGTCAGTAATCTATGCCTGCAAATGACTCAATTGAAACGGCTTTAAGCCGTGAGAAACAACAACGCCTGAATGGCTTATATGCCATCACCGATTCAACATTAACACCTGAAGCAACCATTAGAGTTCAGGTGGAACAAGCGCTGGCGGGTGGTGCGCGCATTATTCAGTATCGAGACAAATCTAAAGACCAGATCAAACGTAAGCAGCAAGCGAGCGAACTGTTAGCGTTGTGTGAAGCCTTCAGCGCAACACTTATCATTAATGATGATCCGGAATTGGCGGCAGATGTTAATGCTCATGGGGTTCACTTAGGACTTACAGATTCGCCCATTGAACACGCTCGCGCCCTGCTCGGCCAAGATGCCATTATTGGTGCCACCTGCCATGGCAGTATTGATAACGCACGCGAAGCTATTACCTTAGGCGCCGATTACGTGGCTTTTGGTCGTTTCTTCCCCTCTGCCACCAAACCAGACGCCGAACCCGCTCAACTGGCTAATATAGAACCACATCTTTCGACTTTAGCGGTGCCCGCTGTCGCCATAGGTGGCATCACCTTGGCAAATGCGCCACAATTACGGGCCGCAGGCTTTGCCATGCTGGCAGTAGTTGGTGACATTTTTCAAAACGAAGATATCGCCAACCAATCCCAACGTTACGCACAACTGTTTCAAAGTTAAAACCGATCCGCAGCTTTAGACCGATTCGATCATTGCGATCATAAGTAGGAACCAAAATGACAGACTCCCTTACACCCAATTCTGAAACCCTCTTTGAATCTGCACAAACCCATATACCGGGTGGCGTGAATAGCCCTGTGCGCGCATTTAAAGGTGTGGGTGGCTCGCCAATATTCTTTAAAGCCGGTGAAGGTGCTTACCTGATTGATGAAGACAACCGTAAATACGTTGACTATGTAGGGTCATGGGGGCCAATGATTCTTGGCCATGCTCATCCGGACGTGATTAAGGCAGTTCAAGATCAAGCCGCCAACGGTTTAGGCTTTGGCGCGCCGACACGTATTGAAATTGATATGGCAGACGCCGTTTGCGATATCATGGATTCGATTGAATCGGTTCGCATGGTGAACTCCGGCACCGAAGCCACCATGACCGCTATTCGCCTTGCAAGGGGTTACACTGGTCGCGACAAGATCGTGAAATTCGAAGGCTGCTATCACGGACATGCAGATTCGCTGCTTGTTAAAGCTGGATCAGGGGCATTAACCTTGGGAGTTCCATCATCACCCGGTGTTCCTGAAGGCCTCGCGGAACACACCATTACTTTGCAATTCAACGATATCGATGGCGTAAAAGCTTACTTTGCGGAAAATGGAAGTGAGGTAGCGGCCATTATTGTTGAACCGGTTGCCGGCAATATGAACTGCATTCCACCGGTGGATGGTTTTTTACAATGCTTAAGAGAAGTCTGTGATGCATCCGGTGCAGTTTTAATTTTCGATGAAGTCATGACTGGCTTTAGAGTTGCACTAGGTGGTGCGCAAAGCGTTTATAACGTCACTCCAGATTTAACCACCCTCGGCAAAGTCATTGGTGGCGGCATGCCCGTTGGTGCCTTTGGCGGCAAAAAAGAAATCATGGATCATATCGCTCCTGTTGGCCCAGTTTACCAAGCTGGCACGCTATCAGGTAACCCGGTAGCAATGGCTGCGGGACTCACCATGCTAAGCGCGATCCAGGCGGAAGGCTTTTACGAAGCATTAAGCCTAAAAGCGAGCAATCTAATGGCTGGATTTAAAGAACGCGCGTCAGCCGCAAATATTCCTTTAACCACCAACCAAGTCGGTGGAATGTTTGGCTTTTTCTTTAGTGAAGAAGAAACAGTGACAAGCTTTGCGCAAGTTGGCAAGTGTGATCTCGAACGCTTCCAGAAGTTCTATCACCTGATGCTGGAAGAAGGTGTTTACTTAGCGCCAAGTGCTTATGAAGCAGGATTTGTTTCTGCAGCACATGATGATAACGCTTTAACTACGACACTAGACGCTGCTGAGAAATGCTTTAAGAAACTCTAGAGAGATCCTCAGAGAAGTTAGTTAGATAAATTTGAAAGCCTTTCCTAAACATTAAGGAAAGGCTTTTTATTTGAGTACGATTTTACAAGCTCACAGATTGAGTACTATCTATTTGTGAAGAATTAGCCATGTCGGCATCGCCATATTCAGACAACGAAACCCAATCATAGGCAGCTTTATCCACCTTTTTCAGCTCCTGTTGATAGCGCCAAGTGGTACCGGGCCAAATAACAACATTTCGACCATCCGCTTGCTGATACCAGCTTTGACAACCAGACGTCCAAACAGTCCCTTTTAAGCGTTCTTGCAAACCTTGGTTAAATTTAGTTTGAGCGGATTGCTTTAAGTCCATATAGCTCGCACCAGTACCTTCCATGGTTTGTAAACACTTCATAATATATTCCACTTGATTCTCGATCATGAAAATCACGGAATTATGACCCAAGCCTGTGTTTGGCCCTACCAATTGGAACATATTGGGATAACCGCTAACAGTAATACCATAGTAAGCCTCCGCCCCCTCTTTCCAATCTTGTTGGATGCTATGCCCAGGCAGGCCCGTTAATTTAAAATCTTTCATATAAATTCTCGGATCAGTCACGAATCCGGTACCAAAAATAATAGCATCTGCGGGATGTTCAACACCTTGTGCATCTACCACTGAATGTTCTCGTATTTCTTTAATACCTTCTGTCACTAACTCAACATTATCTCGATTGAACATGGGGTAATAGGCATTGGAGATAAGCACTCGCTTACACCCAATGGTGTAATTGGGTGTAAGTTTTTTCCTTAACTCTCGATCTTTAATTTGGTGTTTTAAAAAAGACCCAGCAATAAACTGAAAAGTTTGTGCTAAGCGAGAGTGCAATATTGGAAAGACTCTCGCTTCATTAGTGGCATATAGGCGTAGACGATGTAATTTTCTCATTAACGGAAAGCGCTTGAAAAGACGTTTATCGAAGTCGCTATATTTCCGCATATCTCGGGGAATAACCCATGCAGGTGTACGCTGAAACAGCGTCAGCTTGTTGACCTTTGGGGCTATTTCTGGCGCATATTGAATAGCACTACCACCAGTACCAATTGAGATCACTCGCTTACCGGTTAAATCGAAGTCATGATTCCACTGTGCTGAGTGAAACGCTTCGCCCTTGAAGTTATCTAATCCAGGGAAATTAGGAATGTGTGGCACATGTAATGGCCCAGTGGCAAGAATAAAGTAACGCGCATTCAACTGTTGTCCATCTGCTAACGTCACCAACCAACGTCCAGACTCTTTATTAAATTCAGCAGCCACCACTTCGGCATCAAATTGGACATAACGCCGAATACCATATTTATCCGTCGTTCGCTCAATATAGTCTCTTATCTCGCGCCAACCAGGGTAACGCATACTCCAATCTGGGTTGCCTTCAAAAGAATAAGAATAAAGATGAGATTGCACATCACAAGCCGCGCCAGGGTAAGTATTATCACGCCACGTGCCGCCGACATCTTCTGGGTGCTTTTCTAGAATGACGAAATCTGTGATCCCGGCTTCTTGCAATTTAATTGCCATGCAAAGACCACCAAATCCGGCGCCGACAATCGCTGCCTCTACATTACGGATATCACTATCAACCCTGCCGACAGCATCTACTTTTGCATTCATACTCACCTCTACGGATAGATTGCCATATAAGTTCTGATGCAAGCAGTTTATGGGTTTTATTAACCCTATTCCTAGTGTACATTTAATTGATAAATCAACATTTTCGGCCACCTTCTTATGAATAAACGCCCAGCGCTTGGCCTTATTTACACGCTTGAAGCGTTAAAAAACCAAGACGTCGATATTGAAAAAGCTCTAAAGAAACAAGGTATTAAAAATGCCAGCCTGGATCCTTCAGCCAATATCGCCATTACCAAAGAGCTAGCAATACTAAGTGAAATCGTAAAGGTTTTACCTCATCCCTCTTTTGGTATTTCAATGGGTGCTAATTTTAGCCTATCGGGCTACGGTTCTTTTGGCATGCTGCTGATTAGCTGTAAAGATGCCTTCGATGCAATAAAAGCCGGCATTCAATATCAACAACTAACGTATTTGTACGGCACTTTATCGTTTGAAATTGGTAAGCATGAAAGCGCACTGAGCTACCATCCAAATCATCTACCTTCTTATTTAAAGAAATTTATCATTGATAGAGATATATCTGGCACCTACCGGCTTATTGAAGAGCTTCAATCTTTTATGAAGACAGAGCTAACCGTTAAAGAGCTTTGTCTTCCCTATGCTGAACCCAAAGATTTAACACCTTTTCAAGAACGTTATCCATTCCCTATAAAGTTTGGTAGCAAGACTGCACGTTTTTTAATTGCTAATGAAGATTTACATCGAGCATTTCCTTCAGCAAGCGATACCGCCTTCGAACTCTACAAATCCCAGTGCGATGAGCAGGTCAAACTGCTTTCTGCGGATTCCAACAGCCTAACAGAAGAAATTAAATCGCACCTCGCCTTGTTCATGAACAATTACCCGAATGCAGATGAAGTCGCAAAAACTTTAGGATTATCGGAGCGATCTTTAAGGCGAAAGCTAAATAGCGAAGGCAACTCCTATCAACAACTCTTGGATGCCAGCAAATACGAGAAAGCCCAACAGTATTTAAAGCAAGTAGACTACAGCATTGACGATATCGCTGAACGCTTAGGCTATACCGAGTCGGGTAGTTTTATTCGAGCATTTCAACGTTGGGCTGGCGAGACACCAGCCAAGTATCGAAAAGCTCAAGCAAACAAATAATAGAATTCTACAGCCCACCTAAGCACATATATTTTATTTCCAAATAGTCGTCCAAGCCATAGCTGGATCCTTCTCTTCCTACACCAGACTCCTTAACTCCACCGAACGGCGCCATTGCATTAGAGATAATTCCCTCGTTAATACCTACCATTCCATACTCGAGAGATTCACACATTCTCCAAATTCTACTGATATCCTTGGTATAGAGATAAGAAGCTAAACCTACTTCTGTATCATTGGCCAATTCAAGAGCCTCTTGCTCAGATTCAAATCTAAAAATAGGTGCCACTGGGCCAAAAATTTCTTCCTTAAATACTCGCGCATTGGTGGGTACATCAATAAGTACTGTCGGCATATAAAAACTTTCTCCAGCATCATGACGATGCCCACCGGACGCTAAAGTCGCTCCTTTTGATAACGCCTCCCAAACTAATGCATCCGTTTCATCCACGGCCTTGGCATTTATCATGGGCCCCATGGTAATGCCGGCTTCTAAACCATTACCTAGTTTAAAAGCGGCAGCTTTTTCGACAAATCTAGTAACAAACTCATCGTAGATTCCCGTCTGAACCAAAATCCTGTTCGCGCATACACAGGTCTGACCTGCATTTCTAAACTTAGAGGCAATAGCACCATCAACGGCGGTATCAATATCTGCATCATCGAATACAATAAAAGGCGCATTACCACCCAACTCCATGGATACTTTCTTACAAGTATCGGCGGATTGTTTCATAAGTTTCTTTCCAACTGGAGTCGATCCAGTGAAGGTAATCTTTCGAACCAGGGGGTTATCCGTTAATTCGGCGCCAATCGAACGGGAACCCACCAATACATTAAAAACGCCCTTTGGTATACCTGCTTGCTCTGCAAGTACTGCAATTGCAAGAGCAGACAAAGGAGTTTCAGTTGCAGGTCTTCCTACAAAGGTACATCCCGCAGCAAGTGCCGGTGCCACTTTACGAACAAACGCAGCATTAGGAAAATTCCAAGGTGTAATGGCACCTACTACGCCTACCGGCTGCTTAATCACAAATAAACGCTTGTCACCGGAAGGCTGAGGAATAATATCGCCATTAATACGCTTAGCTTCCTCTGCATACCATTCGATATAGCTGGCACCATACAGAACCTCTGCTTGAGCTTCTAATAGTGGTTTTCCTTGCTCTGCTGTGAGAATTTTTGCCAGATCATTTTGGTTTTCAATAATCAAGTCGTACCAATGAAGTAACAGTTGCGATCTCTCAGTCGCTGTTTTGCTTCGCCACAAAGACCAAGCATTATTTGCTGCGTTTATAGCGCGCTTTGCTTCAGGCACACCCAGCTTGGCCACGACAGTGATTTCTTCATCTGTAGCAGGATTCACTACGGATACCAGCTCACCACTATCAGCTTCTACCCATTCACCGTCGATATAAGATTGACTACGAACAAGCTCCGGGTTATTTAAATTCAACATATTAAGTTCTCCAAATACTTTCCGTATTAACATGATCTATCCCTTGGTTTGATTCTTTAGCCAATCACAGGCTCTCAAAGTAGCAGTCTTCGCCTGAGGTACTAAGGTAAAAAACGTCAGATAGTTATGAATCAAACCAGGCTCTATGTTGAAATCAATATCGACGCCATCTGCTCGCATCTTGTTAGCTAACAGTTCATTTTGATCACGTAGTTGATCACACCCCCCTACCGACAACCAAACGTTAGGTAGCTTAGAAAAATCCTCGATCATCAATGGAGAAATATCAGGATCGTCACTGGGAGCGTGACTATGTATATATTGGCTTTCAAACCACACCCGCATGGCATGGGTAAAGCCATAGCCTTCACCAAATTCTTGGTCGGACGGGTACATCCCCATCACATGGGGACCAGGATTAATCAACCAAAGACCGGCAAGTGTATAATTGCGTTCAACTAGGTGATAACCCGTTGTTAACGCCATGACTGCCCCCGCACTATCACCACCAACAAACACTTGTTGATACTTTGGCAAGTGTTCTACTCGATGGTTTAAGACTTCTTCCGCCGCAGCAATGCAATCTTGTCGACCAGCGGGATAAGGATTTTCAGGACATAGGCGATAATCAACTGATAGCACATCAAAATTCGTGTTAGCGGCAACAAACTTTAGTAGTGGTTCATAGCCATCCAAATCACCGAGAATAAATCCTCCTCCATGAAAATAAACAAGCAGTGATTGACTTGGACTAGAGTGAACTTGATAAAGTCTGGCCGGGATTTTTGAATTCAATGCCCTAGCCTCGACAACGTAGTCTTTTCGTTGCACGTGCTGTTGCAACGAATGCTGGGTACCGATTTTCATTACTCGAGAATATTCTTGGCGCGCAGCATCTACTCCCTTTCGCTGACCCACTTCTTCTAGTGATGGTATTCTCATGGTTTTTTGTAAGCCCAATAGCGTCGCAAAATCGAGGTTGAGTTTTTCTCCTCTAACAATCTCGTTTCTGCCAGCAAAAATATCTTTAACCCCTTCAGGCAAAGCTAGTACACCTTTAATAACTTGTGCCTCTAGAGAATTCTTAATCGTTGCTAACATCACTAAACACACCGTCCGCCATCAACAATAAGTTCTGTACCCGTCACAAAACGAGACCGCTCAGAGCCCAGAAAAACGGCTGCATTAGCGACATCGTTTGGCTCAGCAAATCGGCCCATAGGAATGGTCGCTACAAACTTGGCGCGATTTTCAGGCGTGTCAGGCATGCCAATAAATTTCTCGATCAGGCCTGTTGAACTTAAAGCTGGGCATAGTGCATTAACGGAAATCGCGTCCTCCGCTAGCTCGACAGCCATGGCCTTGGTCGCAACAATCGCGGCACCTTTGCTAGCTGAATACCATGCCAAACCAGGCCGGGGGCGAATACCACCAATTGAACAAATATTGATAATGCTACCACCGCCAGCACGACGCATCGCCGGCACTACCGACAACGCATTAAAATAAAAAGACTTAACGTTTACATTCATGCATTGATCAAATTCAGCTTCGCTCACCTCTAGCATAGGTTTGTTATGATGAGTGGTACCCGCGTTATTGATCATAACGTTCAACCCACCAAATTCATGCTCAGTAAAATCAACCATTTCTTGAACTTGCTGCGGTGAAGTTACATCAACTTGAAACGCTCTAGCCGACCGGCCTAAACAATTCACAACGTCGTTCGCCGCATCAATATTTAAATCGGCAATCACTACTTTGGCGCCCTCTTCGATAAAAGCTTCAGCTATGGCCTTACCAAATCCAGACGCACCACCCGTTACAATGGCAACTTTGTTTTCTAATTCCATCTTTCAATCCCGTGTTTAATTTTTCTGCGTTAATACTGATCAAAACGCTTGTTTTTGACTAAGGCAGGGCAAGATTAAAAATAAACATTTCCGGCCACGGGACTCGCAACAACAACAAAAAGAAAATATCTAACCCACTGTTTTAAAATAATTAATTTAGACAATCATGAAAATAAATTAGCACTACAGCGCCGGCAAACATCGTATTGCAGAGAAAAAATTGCTCGTATTATAGTAAGACCCAACGCGAAACCTGGGCGATACAGAGCGCAGGATATTTAAGTAGTCCCCTGTAGTATAGGTATGAAAAACATGAGCAATAATTTCGAAATAGGTCTTACCATTCGTAAAGCAGTTCTAGGTGTAGACTATGTCAATCGATCTCTAGAAAATGCCACTGAATTCACTCAGCCATTTCAAGAACTGGTCACCAGTTACTGTTGGGGAGAAATATGGAGCCGCGAAGGCTTAGATAAAAAAACTCGCAGCATGCTCAATCTTGCTATGTTAACGGCTTTAAATAGAGGCAACGAGTTAAAACTACATACCCGAGGCGCACTTAACAACGGTGTTAGCAAAGAGGAAATACAAGAAATCTTTTTACAAGCCGCAATCTATTGCGGAATCCCAGCAGCTCTCGAGAGTTTTAAGATTGCTAGCGAAGTAATATCTGAATACGAGGCTAATGAGAATGCCAACAATTAGCTTCGTCGGGTTAGGAGCAATGGGCTTGCCCATGGCAACTAACCTAGTTAACGCTGGCTTTCAGGTATATGGATCAGACCTAAGCAGCGAACAAGCACAGCGCTTCAAGAACTCAGGGGGCAAGGCATTCAATAACCTAGCCACCGCATTTCTAAATTCGGATTTTGTTATTACCATGCTACCCAACAGCAAGATAGTAAGATCAGTACTTCAAGATAATAGCGAGCAGCTCAAAGCACTGTCTAGCAGCAAACCTGTAGTCATTGATATGAGTTCTTGTAATCCCATTGAGACTCGGACATTAGCCAGCGACTTAAGCAAACTGAATATACGACTAATCGATGCACCGGTATCGGGTGGAGTTAAGCGAGCATTGTCTGGTGAATTAGCCATTATGGCTGGCGGGATGAAAAGCAATGATGATGAAGTCGAAAAAGTTCTTTTCGCACTGGGCAACATTGTAAAAACAGGAGCCGTAGGTTCAGGTCACGCGATGAAGGCCTTGAACAATTTCGTATCTGCTGCTGGCTTAGTAGCAGCCTGTGAAGCAATTAATCTAGGTAAGGACTTTGGTCTAGATCCCTCAGATATTGTTTCTGTGTTAAATACGTCTTCAGGCAAGAACAACGCTACCGAGAATAAATTAGCGCAATTTGTATTAAGTGAAAATTATAACTCTGGCTTTGCCCTAAGATTGATGGCAAAGGACTTAGATATCGCCAAGCAGCTTTCGAACGCTAAAGAAACTGATAATACGTTGCTAACACTGATGCAACATTATTGGCAAGAAGCTGCCCATAATCTACCGGACAATGCTGATCATACTGAAATCATGAAATATATTCAGTTTAAAGCATCCTAGCGAAGGCCACTTTAGAAAAGGTTCAAATCCTATTTGGGTACTTCACTACGAGAGGGAGGAAGACAATGACACGATCACAAAAATTAACTCTAAGTGATAAAGAACTCGATCTTTTACAAAAAGAGTTAGACGCATTAAAAAAAGAGATCACAACAAAACTAGGGCAAGAGGACATCGACTATATTTTAAGGCTCAATAAAGTCGCAGATTTATCAGAAATCGCGGGGCGTAGCTTATTACATTTTGGTCTTGGACCCGCAAGCTTTTTGGCCGGAATTGCCCTGATGACAAATTACTATTCGATGAAAGGTTTTTTGGGGCATACCGTCGCACACAAATGTTATGAAAAATTAGACGGTGGAGAAGTCATGGATATCAAAAATTTCTCCACCCGATCTGCGCCAATTTCACTTGAAATTTGGGCAAAGGGTCACAATCGACATCACGCCCATACCGATAACGAGAGAAAAGATCCAGATTTAAATCAAAACCCCAAGGCATTTCGCTTGGGCAATACTTTCTCCTGGACACCACTCCACCTTGGTCAAATCGGAGCATTGACCATAGGCTTTCCCTTAGCCATGTGGTTCCAGGCCTTTTATTACAATGGTCTATTAGATCCTCTCAAGAGCAATGATCTACGCTGGTTTCTAAAAGAAGATAATCTCGACGCCTATTTTGAAAGCGTAAAAAACTCTATTAAAGATGCCAGCAATCATGTACTGGTCGATTATATCTTGTTTCCACTACTAGCTGGCCCTCTTGCACCAAGGGTACTAATGGGGAATATTATCGCGGAATTGATCGCTAACACTTGGATTGCGTACGTCACACTAGGAACTCATTATGGTGCTGACCCAGATACACCGTTTTACAATACCGACCCTCAAAGTCGTGGTGAGTGGTATTTTCGGCAAATCATAGGCACCACTGACATCAAGCTACCGAAAATATTTGATCACCAAACCGTTGCCTTGAATATTCATATTGCTCATCACTTATTTCCCACTCTACCTCCAAATCGGCTCAGGGAAATAACTCCTCAGATACAAGCGATTTGCAAAAGATATGGCATTCCTTTTAAAGAACAGACGCCCTGGAAGGCCACCAAGAATATGGCCAGAAGAACACTTCGCTACTCGCTCCCCAAAGCGCCGAAATGGCTCACCGCTTAACCACCGGTTCCATGCAGCTGTGGCTCAACTGATCCTGGGTATAACCATATCACTCAGGATCAATTAATTTAACTATTTATCAGTATCTTACCTACTATCAAACAGGTAAGGGGATATTGATATATTCGCTTGGGTTAACAAATATTCATCTATACTAAAAAATAAACCACCGCGAGAGCAATCACCTCACCAATATTCGCCCCAATGAAAAGCTATCCGACAACACTAATTTCAATATTGTTTGTACTTATAATCAGTAGCTTACCTTTGGCTGCTAGCGCTTTGACTAGTTCTACACAAACCACCTTTATTCTTAGCGAGAAACGTTGTTTGCTGACAAGCGATAAAAACTTAAATCCGCTGGATCATTTGGAAACGGAGGACGATATTTGGCATCCTTGCCCAAGCGATCCACCAGAGTTCGGCTACACCACTCAAATAGCCTGGGTGAAATTCTCCATATCCAACTTACTTACGGTAGAGCAACCCATCTTCTTGGAACTGAAATATCCTCTACTCGACAAAATCCACCTCTATCAGATTCGTTCAGATGGTTTAAGGACATTTCCTATCCAAGGGGATATGCAAGCGTTTAAGGAAAGATTAGTTAATCATCGTAACATTACTTTTCCTATTGATCTTTCAGCAGGACAAGTTGATACCCTGGTATTCCGAGTAGAATCGACCTCATCGCTTACAATTCCAATTGAAATATATAGCGAAACCGGGTTTAGAGAAGAGTCGATTAAAGAAGGAATAATCCAAGGTATCTTCTATGGCATTTTGCTAGTCATGCTGATCTACAATCTATTCTTATTTTTTTCTACACGCATTTCGAATTATCTTTTGTACGTAATTTACGTGCTTACCTTTCTGTTACTTCAAGCATCGCTTTCAGGTTACGCATTTCAATTATTCTGGCCTGACTATCCCGCATGGCACAATACCTCTGTCAGCTTCTTTGTGGCATTTTCTGGTTTTACAGTCGTTATTTTCACACGATCCTTTCTAAGCCTTCCTAAGGAAAAGGTCATTTCTCGCTACATCCTTAATGGTGCCGCAACCAGTTTATTGATCATCGCCTGCTTATCCTTTTTTATCCCCTACACCTACGCAATCAAAGCGGGATCTTTAGTAGGTGTGTTTTCACTCGGTTCTATTCTGGTGATAGGTATTCTCAGTTGGATTCAAGGAAACATTGTCGCCCGTTATATGGTGATTGCCTGGATAACACTGATTCTATCAGCGATCGGATACGCTTTTACCAAATTTGGCTGGATACCAAGCACGCCACTCACTGAATACTATCTACTTATTGGCTCTGCCTTAGAGGTTTCATTACTATCCTTCGCTTTGGCGGACCGCATCAATCGAGAACGCCAAGAAAAAATTAGCGCCCAACAAACCTTGTTACGACAAGCAGAACAGATCAACCAAGAACAAAAGCGCAACAACCAAATGATGGCCGAAGCCCACGAGAAGGAAATGGCTGCCTTACAAAAAGCATTAGATGCTGAGTCTGAAAGCAAAGCTAAGAGCGAGTTCCTTGCCACCATGAGCCATGAAATAAGAACACCCATGAACGGTGTGATTGGCATGACAGAGCTTCTTAGTACCACCACACTCAATGATACTCAGCATAAGTATTTAGACATCATTAGCAGCTCTGGCCAAGCATTACTATCAATCATTAATGATATTCTCGATTACTCCAAGATATCTGCCGGCCATATGGAACTTGAGGATATCGAAGTGGACTTAGAATTATTGGCACATGAATGTGTTGCGTTGCAAAGCATGAATGCTGATAAGCGAGGCTTAGAGATAGCAAGTCTATTTTCACCAGACGTTCCGAAAATAATTATAAGTGATCCAACCAGGTTAAGGCAGATCATCAACAATTTAATCAGTAATGCCATAAAATTTACCCATGAAGGCAGTGTTACTTTAGAAGTAACCACAATTCATGATGACAAACTACTATTCGAGGTCAGAGATACAGGCATTGGAATAACCCCTGAACAGCAATCGAAGCTGTTCAGTGCCTTCCAACAAGCGGACTCTTCAACCACCCGCAAGTACGGCGGTACGGGCCTAGGCCTCAGCATCTGCAAGCAGCTAAGTGAGTTGATGGGTGGGGAAATCGGTATTCGCAGTGAACCCGGACAAGGCTCAACTTTTTTCTTTACTATAAAGTATAAAGCCGAAGAAAAAGACCAACAAAGCATGACGAGTTTACGCGTCGACAAAGCTGCAAGCACCAAACTTAAACAAAGGAAAGCACTACTGATTTCTGACCTGCCGCTCTCATCACAGTTATTTTCAGACACATGTAATCGCTACCAATGTAGTCAATTGGTAGCTTCTAATATTGAATCGTTAGAAAAGGCTTTTACTGGCAACCAACCTCTTTCAATCATGGCTGATCAACGTTTGCTAGACTCGAACCAAGGATTAGTGGAGAAGCTTTCGGATTCAATACAACGATTCTACAATACCCGCCTGATTATATTTGCGGGCATTAATACCGCAGAAGTTGAAACAAAATACAAGCAACTTAAGCCGGAGAATATATTACAACGGCCGGTATCAACACTGGAGTTCGCGCGCTCATTACTATCAATGACTGACAGCGATAGTGATAACCTCAATCAGGGCTCTAAAGATAATTACCCAGACCTTAGCCACTTGACAGTATTAGTTGCAGAGGATAACCCTGTTAACCAAGTAGTTATTAGCGGAATGCTTAGTAAATTTAACATCAAGCCACAAGTCGCCAAAGATGGTAAAGTCGCTGTAGAAAAAGCAACCGAAAAATCCTTTGATATCATCTTTATGGATTGTGAAATGCCTGTAATGGATGGCCTGACTGCGACCAAAGAAATACAGAAATTAAACGCCCATAATGGCGAAAAGCAAGTTCATATCGTTGCCCTAACAGCCCATGTATTGAAAGAAATCCGTGATCAATTTGAAGCTGTTGATGTAGATCATTTCCTGATAAAGCCTACCAAGATTGATGATCTCAGCAGGCTATTTAACGCTCTAGAATTCACTTAAAGCTTTGCGATACTTAAAAGTTATAATTTACACCTACTGAAGTAACAATTAGGTCATCTTCCTCAAGAAGCGTACTATCGGAAATCCCTGAGCCCAATTTTACATAGTAAGCTCCCATATCAACTTCCCAATGCTCTGTAAATTCGTATCGACCACGTACGCCTGTATAGAAGGAAGTTGCATTTTCCCCTTTATATTCGGCACGATATTCATTAGCCTCGGACTCACTTACACCAAAAAAGTGATCCACCATATCAGCACTAGTCCAAGCGACACCAACGACTGGATTAATTCTAATATCCTCATATGCCAAATCGAAGGTGTAGTTGGCGTCCACTGAACGCCCATCATGCTCGCCAGTCACTTCCTCAAGAAATCTCATACGCAACTGTCCAAGCTCACTATTATGCACTAGATAAAAACCTGCATCTAAGGTCCCGTCTCTCTCTTTTATTCCCTCTAGCTGTTTATTATCATCATAAAAATCTTCGTCACTGAGAAAAGACTCGTTACCAGTCACTATAAAACCGGCACCAAAACCTTGTGATCTAAATAAATTTACGCCAAGCTCGCCAGCTTTAAAATAAAGCCTTTCACCACGATACTCCACATTAGGCACGATAAAAGCATCGATAGAATCTTCTCCTATAAATGGGTTTTCAATGGCACCGATAGCACCACCTACTACCCACTTGCTTTTTGAATCACCGGGAGAGTAACCATCGCTAACCAAAGCCTCTCCTGCCATTCCAGTACTAGCCAATAGCGAAAGCATGGAGCCAATCGCAACCCCTTTTAGATTTGATACATTTCTATTTGAACATTTATTGCTTTTGGTCTTCATATACTAAATCCTCGTTATTAAAGTTCGAGGACTAGTTTAAGGTCACTGCCTGAATCTAAACTTGCAACAAGCTTAACCTAAGCTTAAAAACTGGAAACCCAGACATTTATTTAATCAATAGGATCTCTACATTCATACACCATCGACCAAGGCGAATAAATAGACACATACTCTGTCGACAAACCAGCCAAAACATTAAGAAAAGTTTTTTCCATGGTGATGGTGTCCCACTGTTGTTGGGCACAGCTGTATTCAACATCAAAAGGCGGGCTTATTTCAATCAAACCGTTGAGAGCTAGATGATGCCACTTTTCTCTAACCACCGTTTCTTCCATTTGCGGTCCATTAGTAAAATGCATAGTGTGGCAACCACCCAGCAGAACGCAAAATAAGAACAGATATAAGGTTTTCATATTAAGCTTCCTCACACCAAACTCTTGCTGTTCTCGGCGCATAAATCCCTAAGGTAAAAAGCCCGCTAAGTGAATCTATTAAGGAATGAACCGTTTGTATTTGCTCTAACGATTTTCCCGCGCAAACCTCGCGAATATTAACAGAATACTCACCTTTCAACCCCCACCACCAATAGGTGTATTGTTTTTCATAAGTTGGTGGAACCGACGCCTCAGATTTACCATCCGTTCTTACAGTTACCGTTGAACACCCAAGCATGGATAACACCACCAATGCCATTATTATGTTTTTCATGATTCCGGATCCTTATTTGGAAAAACGATATGAAACATTGCTCCCCCCAATGACGACTCGCTTGCATTTATCCTACCGCCATAACTAGTTACCACGTCATACACCACTGCTAACCCTATCCCCTGCCCCAAACCCTGCTGATCAAGACGTTCGCCTCGAGTAAAGATACGGGTTGCCTCATCTTCACTAAAACCTGGGCCATCATCTTCGACTCGAATATTTAGCCCATTAGGAAGCGACTCCACTTCCACCAAGATCTTTTTCTCAGCATACTTAAAAGCGTTATCAAGCAAGTTGCCAAAGATTTCCATCAGATCATTTTCATCGCCAAAGAAACGTAGCTGATCATTGGCATTAACAATTAACTCTACCCGCCGCTCGCTATAGATTTTTTCCATAGCTTCAACCACCAAGCTCAATACTTGATTAACTTGGGTTCCTTTATTTAAAACAGTATGGCCAGTAACGACAGCTCTGCGTAATTGATACTCGATATT
>JAKSAW010000313.1 GCA_022361455.1 Pseudomonadales bacterium
GCAAGAATCTTTTTCATCTCTGTTCTCCCAGTTGGCGCTTCCGGCGCCCTCGATCCCCGGAAGGCGTCCGCCCCCCGCTTGCATGACGGCATGTCGTCGCCGCCTTCGATGAGTGTCTTCTTAGCGGGCGACCGCTGCACGGCGTTTTCGTCGCGCGGACAAAGCGGTTTCGTCGCGCTCGGTCCGTTTTGCGCGGAAGAGCGAAATGTTTCGTCGGCTTCGACGCGCGGGCGTTCGTTAAGGCGCTGATATCACGACGTTTCCTATATCCCCCGGGATGCTTCTTTGTTTCGCCAAGGCGAGCGCATGCCACATGGCCGTTCCGTCCCGGGCCGGGATATCGGTGGCGTCGGCGCTTTCGATCCCGCACAATGCGTCCGGTAAAGCGATTCCGGTCGTAATCGTGCGCGGCCGGCCGCTTGCTGCGTCACCGCCCGGGGCTCGCGATCCGCGGCCTCATCAGCCGCCTATCCTTGGAATGAGCGTGAAGCATGCAACGCCGCTACAAGATCTTTGACGTGTTCACCGCGCGCCCGCTGGCCGGCAACGCGCTGGCCGTGGTGCTTGACGCGGACGGCCTGGACGGCGCCGCGATGCAGGCGATCGCGCGCGAGTTCAATCTCTCCGAGACCGTGTTCGTCGGACCCGCCGACAACCCGGCACACAGTGCCAAGGTGCGCATCTTCACGCCGGCGATCGAGCTGCCGTTTGCCGGCCATCCGACGGTGGGCACGGCGATCTGCCTGGCGCGCGATCGTTTTGGCGGGCCGGGCGAGCACGACGCGGTCGTGGTGCTGGAGGAAGAGGTCGGCCCGGTGCGCTGCGGGGTGCGGCTCAACGACGGCAGCGGCTTTGCGGAGTTCGACAGCCCAAAACTGCCGGAACGCACCGGCGAAGGCGCCTCAAAAACGGCCGCCGCGGCGGCGCTCGGCCTGGAGCCCACGGAGATCGGCTTTGAGAACCACGTGCCGAGCGTGTGGTCGGCCGGCGTGACGTTCCATTTCGTGCCCGTGCGCAACATGGGCATGCTCGCCAAGGCGGGAGCGGCGCGCGCGAATTGGGACGGCGCTTTCGGGCAGGGGAGCGTCTTCGTCTATACGCGCGAGACGGAGGGGCACGACCA
>JAKSAW010000422.1 GCA_022361455.1 Pseudomonadales bacterium
GCACATCCTGCCCAACGTCATGAACCTGCTGATCGTCCAGGGCACCATCCAGTTCTCGCTCGGGATTCTCGCCGAGGCCGGGCTCAGCTACCTCGGGCTCGGGGCCCAACCGCCGATCCCGAGCTGGGGCCGCATGCTGGCGGAATCCCAGACCATGATCTCCTTCGCCGCCCACATCGCGATCTTCCCGGGCCTCGCCATCGTCTTGACCGTGCTCGGCCTCAACCTCATGGGCGACGGCCTGCGCGACATCTTCGACCCCCGCATCCGGCGCGCCCGCTCGTGATGTCCGCCTCTACGCCCCTTCTCGCAATCCAGGGGTTGACCCTGGCAATCGCCGGCACGCCGATCCTCGAGGGCATCGATCTGGAGATCGGCCAGGGCGAGGTGCTCGGCCTGGTCGGCGAGTCGGGCTCCGGCAAGTCGATGATCGCGCTCTCGGTCATGGGCCTGGCCCCGCGCGGTGCGGCCCACGGCGGCCGGATCCTGCTCGGCGGCGAGGACCTGTTGGCCAAGGACGAGGCCGCGCTCTGCCAGGTGCGCGGTGCCGAGATCGGCATGATCTTCCAGGAGCCGATGACGGCGCTCAATCCTCTGAAGAGCATCGGCGAGCAGGTCGCCGAAACGGCAATGGTGCACGGCGCGCTCGGGCGAGCCGAGGCCTTTGCGTTGGCTCAGGAGACCCTGGAGCGCGTCGGCCTGCCCGCCGCCCGTTTTCCGCTGACCCGCTATCCACACGAGCTCTCCGGCGGCCAGCGCCAAAGGGTGGTCATCGCCATGGCGATCGCCCTGCGCCCCAAGCTCCTGATCGCCGATGAGCCGACCACCGCCCTCGACGTCACCACCCAGGCGCAGATCCTCGATCTGATCCAGCGCCTGGTGCGCGAGGACGGCATGAGCCTGCTCCTGATCACCCACGACCTTGGCGTGGTCGCCGGCATGGCCGAGCGGGTCGCGATCATGCGGGCCGGAAATCTCGTCGAGCACGGCACGCACCTGCGCGATCTCTCCCATCCCTACAGCCGGGCCTTGATCGCCGCCTCGAGCCACGCGCCGGACCGCGCGGCGGTCGACGGCGACGACGCCGCGACGCCGGTGCTGGAGGTCCGTGAGGTGGTGCGCGATTACGCCCTGCCGCGGACCTCGCTCTTCGCCAAGCCGGAGCGCTTCCGGGCCGTCGACCGGGTCAGCTTCACCATCGAGCGCGGCGAGAACCTGGGGCTAGTCGGCGAGAGCGGCTGCGGCAAGTCGACCCTGACCCGGGCCATCCTGGCGCTCGAGCCGCTGCAGGGCGGCAGCATCGCCGTCGCCGGCCAGCAGGTCAGCGCCGAGACCGACGTGGCCCGCGCC
>JAKSAW010000190.1 GCA_022361455.1 Pseudomonadales bacterium
ACCTGTCCGCCTATCCAGCCTTGCTCGGGCGACTTTATTTTCAGCAGGGCGCGTTTCTCCCAGTTACCGAGCATCCTCTCGAAGGAACGCGGCAACGCGCGGTCTCCATGCCGGGACAGCGTATAGGGCAGATACATTTCGTCATGAAATTCGCGCAGCTCCTGAACATCGCGTGAGATTTCAAAACCGAGTTCGTTCGAACGAACGCGCCTGATGTCGCTTTGAATCGGCCGGATCGAATCGAGCTGCTCGACGGTTTCGTTGACGTCGACATGCATGTAGACCCAGCTTGGCGTGCTGAGTGCATGGGCTGGAATTCCGGTCATCGGCGGCGGCTTGCCGGTTGCCTCGACGATCGCCAGGTCGGTGGGGCCGTCTCGCCGGTGTTTTCGCAGCGTGCTCTGCAAAAGCAACCGCTGGCCCAGATCGGTAATCTCGCAGTCCGGCGAGAAAACCAGGTTGCGAATGTAGTGGCAGTTAGGCAGTCCGCCGGAAAAGAAAAGACTGACCGGTTCGGTACAGCGCATTTCTATACCTGACAGGAGCCAGGCGCGATTGACGAATCGTTTTAAGGTCTCGCGAAAAATAGTCCTGAGCTCCAGCCAAGGGGCCAACAGCTGGCGAGCTGACAACGTTATTGTCCATGAAACGGCGCCGGCGTCCGTGACCGAACGCTCATTAGTATGCACCGATCACCGGCGAACGGCGCCCTGGCCTGCCGGTCAGGCCTCGTTCGGGCGCCGGGACGGTCGCCGCCGCTCAGGTTTTGACCGTGCCGCCGGTGATTTTCTCGCAAGTCCCCGCGGGCAGATAGATCCATTCCTCCGGATCGTTGTCTACGGTGGCCTGGCCGGCGCAGCTGTGCTTGCTGGTGCCGCAGTCATTCAGCCCCGCCTTCGCTATTCCCTGGCATTTTTCCCGTGCCGCTTCCGCAACTTCGGCGACGGCTTCCATCCCGTCTTCGGCGGGCGCTGCGGACTCCGCTCCGGCGGGCGCCTGTGCTTGATCGGACGGCGACGAGCAGGCGGCGAGTACGGCGATGAGCAGGGTTTGCAGTGAAGCCTTCGCAGCGAGTGTATTCACGATTGTTCTCCCGTTTGGCTGGTAGCTGACGCAGCGATTATATCAGCAGCGCTTCTAACGTGACTCCAGGCCGGGCGGATAGACGCGGTCGCCGTCGAACACGGGCCCGTCCACGCAAACGCGCTTCATTGCCGGTCCACGGTCGGTTTCCACCTGCACGGTGCAGCCGGCGCAACCGCCCACGCCGCAGGCCATGAACTCTTCCAGGCAGAGCTGCGAGGGTAGCGAATGCTTTTGCGCGACGGCCTGCGCGGCCCGCAGCATGACTTCCGGTCCGCAGGAAAAAATCGTAACGCGGGAACGGTCTTCTCTCGACAAGCTGCTCAGCCATCGGTCGGCGAGATCCGTGACGAAACCTTCGTAACATCCGGCCAGGCCCGCCTGGCTTGCCAGCCGCGACGGCACGCCCCAGTCTTCCAGCAAGGTCAACGAATCGCTGGCTGCATCCGGGCAGCCCGTG
>JAKSAW010000678.1 GCA_022361455.1 Pseudomonadales bacterium
CTTCTGAAACCAAAGGAGGTTTTGTCGGCGGTTGCTTCGGCAACGGGGTCTAAGGCCAGAGCGTATAAGGCCTGGATTCCCCTGTCGTACATGGTGGGGATTCCCAGTGGTCGTTTCTTTTTCTTGCCCTTTTTCTCGATGTACACTCGTCTCAACGGTTTAGCTTTGTATCCTTTGGTTTTAAGTGATAAGGCCGCTTTGTATTTGGCAGTTGGTGATTTCCATAATTGGTTATCGATGCCTGCTGTTCTCTTACCTTTGTTTGATGTGACTCGTTTTACTGACAATAGTTTTGAATAGAATGAGGAAGTCAGGAGGTATTGGAGCTTTTTGACTAAATTTCCATTACCTCTTAATGTTGCCTTAGTGATACGGGTTTGAAGTTTATTAACTCGTTTTTCTACCTTTTTCCAGTCTGTGGAGTTCCACAGGCTGGCTGGGGTTATTGGTTTCGAGTTCAGGGTCGCCCACTTCTTCATCAAGTTATTTGGCTTGTCCTGTTGGTAAATTTTCATCTTCTTTCTCACCATAAGCTACTACATTGGGAAGTGGGCATCCTTTGGGATTGGAGCAGATACTCCTATCTTGTCCATTACAGACAAGCATTTGCTTCTTCCATGTTCCTATACCCTCCAGGCCATGGTCTACCTTGCGGCTTTCTACTCCCAGGGGAGAGCCTGTAGGGCTTAACCTGTTCCCTGGTCCGGCCAGTCAGTTACCTTAGGGTCAGTCTATACCCCGGAGTTATTTTGTCCGTTTGTTGGGTGGATTGATTACCCCACTCAACCTGAACTCATACCTTTTGGTTCAAGCGTCGTGTCTGTTGAGACTCCCAGCTCTTTTCGCTTGTCGATTTTTACGAGGCTTGCAACTGTTCACTTTACATTACCCATAGTAACTTACCCTGGTAGCGGATTTGGGATTAGAGCTATCCAAATCCCCACGTTGTCTCATTTGCTTAGCACACCGGATTACTCCAAATGCACCAAATGATAGGGTTACCCCAAAACGGAAGGGGAAGTCCTATAATCTATTTAAATTATGACCTGGACAGCCCGGACCGCAGCTTCAGGTCGCACAATCAAAATAATCAGGGAAATCAGGGTTCAGACAATATAAATGCAATCAACCGGGAACAATATTAAACCGTTGACAAATATAACACAATATTACATAATTCACCTGGAGGCTACACATGAAATTTATTCTACACGAAGCTATCGATGTTTTAAAACAAACACCCGGCACGCTGGGTTCCCTGCTGGGAAATATTTCCGACTCATGGCTGACAAAAAACGAGGGACCGGATACATGGAGTCCGTACGATGTCGTCGGACATCTCATCAGCGGCGAAGAAACAGACTGGATTCCGAGATTGAAAATAATACTGGAACACGGCGAATCAAAAACCTTTACACCTTTCGACCGTTTCGCTTTTTTCGAAGCCAGCAAAGGGAAATCGATTCATCAACTGCTGGAAACCTTTCAAAAGCTGAGAGCACAAAACGTACAAACCCTTGAAAGCCTTAAATTAACTTCGGAACAATTGGAACTAAAAGGCACTCACCCGGAATTCGGACCGGTTACGGTTGAACAGTTGTTAGCAACCTGGGTTGCGCATGACCTGGGACACATTCACCAGATCGTTCGCAC
>JAKSAW010000188.1 GCA_022361455.1 Pseudomonadales bacterium
CACTGCAATGCTGATATCCACTGAGCTAGCACGGCCTTCAAAATCGGTAACGCTAACTATCATGGTGTGATTACCTAATGCTGGCGTGTACCTGAAGCTTGCACCAATGCCTGTGTTACCGGCACCGTCCTCCCAAGCTAAGCTCGCAGTTAGATCACCGTCTTCAGCATCGTTAGCTGTAGCGCTTAGGTCCGCACCTTGGCCTTCAAGTAGCGTTAGGCTTGTAGTGTTTGGTGTAATCACTGGCGCTGTGTTGCTATCAGTTAGTAAGAATCTCGCTGCATCTGCACCCATAAAGGTGGCTGATGGTGGCGTGATATCAAAGTCAGTGATTTCAAGGTAACCGCCCTGGCCAAGATTGAAGAAGTAAATACCTAGAGAGAACCACTCACCGTGAGTACCGGTATCACAATCTTGGTCGACTTCAATCGTATCAGTGCCATTCGCGTGAACAATAATGTGTTTAACGTTAGTAGCTCGGTTGCTGTAGCAAGAGTTCCAAGCGAACACTTCATAGGTACCTGATTGCTCGATTGATGGAGTGAAGCGGAATCGATCCACGCCGTCACCAACGCGCGCATAAGTAGAGGTGTCACCATAGCCTTCAACGCCAGTATACGTTTCGAAAGAACCGGCGATGACTGCTGCCTCATCATCTTCATTGTCGATAATAATTTCAGTGATTGGTGCAGGGTCTGCAACGTTTGGATCGGATCCAATTTGATACTCTTCAAGATTAGTTCGACCATCGTTGTCGTTATCTAGGCTGGCGTCACTTGGATCGTTAACTAACAAACTGTTGTTAACTTCAAAGTCATCGCGCATGCCATCGTCATCAGAATCAATATCTAATGGATCAGAGCCTACCACGTTAACTTCTTCACCGTCGCTTAGAGTGTCACCATCGCTGTCGGGATCATTTGGATCAGTGCCAAGAACAGCTTCTTGCTCATCGGTGATTCCATCTTCATCGGTATCGATAGCTGATGGATCAACTACTGCTAAGGTGACTGACGTAGAAGTTGTTAAGCCTGCAGAATCAGTTACTTCAGCATCAATTCGGTACATGCCTTCAGGTAGAGTTAATGCAAAGCTATTTCCAACAGCCGAATCGCTGCCACCAAATACAGACCAATTAATGGAGTCTTTTAAATCACCATCGATAATGTCAGATGCAGTTGCGGTGAATGTCACTGACTCACCGATATTAATCGTCACATTACCTTGGTGGATACTTAGGTTCGGTGCTTCGTTAGCAAGACCAGTACCTAGTGAAAACTCAGTGATGTTGTCAGTGCCATCGCCATCCACATCGGCAAATTGATCATCAACCATTGGGTCTTGACCGACTTGCACTTCGTATCCATCTGGCATGCCGTCAGAATCTGAATCGTCTGAAACTGGAGAAGTACCATAGTCGTGAACTTCATCACCGTCACGTAGGCCATCGCCATCAGAGTCAGCATCAAAAGGATCAGTACCATAAATAGCTTCGTCGGTATCGCGAATATTGTCGGCGTCGGTATCACGGTTCGCATCACCCCAACCAGATACAAATTCACTAGTATCAATACCGGCTCTTTCTAATGCGCCTTTAGGATCAAAGTGGAAAGGTGCCGCACCGAAGTTTGCACCGTTCGGGAATACGCCTTCACCTTGAGTGTTTGCATAAACTAGCGGGAACAGCGGAGTGAAGATATCCGGCAAGTTCATGGTGTAAACCACTTCGTTATTAATGATCACGTGCACGATTGGGCGAGTGCCGCGATAGTCAACAGCATAACCATAGTGGTAAGTGCTGGTGTCGTACTCGGCGACCATTTCTAAGTTACGCCAGATGCCTTGGATCATATTCATCGCGATTGATGGTGGCGCTGGTTCAAATGGGAAAGGATCGATGCGGCCATACTCAGTCAGCATTGCCCAGCCGAAACCGATACCGATGCCATCACCTAGTTTTACAGAGTTAGCAACGTAACGTTCGCCTTCCCAGTAACGGAATTCACCGATCATACCTTGGTTGGCACGTACACCCATTTTCTCATCAATGCTGTAGCTAACGCGTAAACCATCTTCAGAAAGCGTAATGCCTGCGCCAGAGCTTTCGTCTAACGCTAAGCGAACGTCTGCGAATTGCTCAACTTCTTCAATGCCGCGGTAAGTGTGTAATGCACCCCAGCCTTGACCCAAGAATTCAGCGCCAGTGTAGCCAGCGATGTATAACTCATAGTGAGCAGGATATTTGAATGGGGTGCCATCAGGGTTGTCGCCAGCATTAATTTGAGCTTGCGCAGCGCCTGCCATGGTTTCACCGAAAACAAAGATATAAAGATCAGAGTTAACCGAAGAAAGTGCTTGTGGCGCTAGTACTAGCGGATAGCCATCATCACCGGTTACAACAAAGTAAACGATAGGCGTTGAGCCGCTGTAGTCTACAGCGATGCCATAGTGTTCGTTGTCCGCTAAATCTACATAAGTATCAACAGCAGCACCGTTAAATAGAATGTTGCCATCGGTGGTAATACCAATGCTCTCTGCATCTGCGGCGATACCAGCATCTGTTGATGCGCTTGCTGTAGCAACACCAAATCCATAGTTGCCTTTGTCAGTTAAGCGTTGACCTTCGTAGTAGAACCAACCAGAACCTGGAGTAATTGCAACAGTTGAGCGAATGCTGCGAACGGTTGCTTCGGTAAATGTTGCTGTTAAACCACTGCCACTTACCAGGACGGATGAATGAGCATCAGCATCATTCAAGAAGGTTCCTTCAGGGCCGCCTGGATAAGAGTATGGGTTGCTTGGATCAGTTCCTTGAGTGATTTCGTCATAGTTGCTGAAACCGTCTTCGTCTGAGTCGATGCTGCCGTCAGATACAAGTGGGTCAGTTCCTAGGTTAACTTCGATACCATCATTAACGCCGTCACCATCAGAATCCACATTCAAAGGATCAGTGTTATGAGTATTAACTTCGTCGCCATCGCTTACACCGTCAGAATCTGAATCGGCGTTGTTAACGTCTGTACCCAGAGAGATTTCTTGATCGTCTGTAAGGCCATCGTTATCTGTGTCTGCTGCTAGAACAGTAATAGTTACTGTGTCTGTGACAGGTTGTGAATCTTCATCTAATACTTGGGCAGTAATAACGTGTAGGCCAATTGAATCGGCGTTAAAGCTAAAGCTTGTGCCAGTACCTGTTTGGCTGCTTGCGTTATCGCTCCAGCTAATGGTTGCTGAGATATCAGTGCCAGCTGCATTTTCTGCTGTAGCATCGATTGATAAGCTCTGTCCCATTTGAATAGTTTGGTCAGCGGTAGCTACTGAAACGCGAGTTACAGGTGGTGGTGGAGTCCAACCAGAAACGATTTCGTCTGCGCCGCTAATACCAGCATCGGTCAAAATGGTTTGATAATCATAATTAAAAGGCGTTGTGCTTAGATCAGCTGCAGTATTAATGGTTTGTTGAATGCCAGAACCAACGTCTTGTCCATAACCCATGATATAAAGATCGTCAGAAATATCCGTCATTGTTCGAGTGTGAACAATGGAGTTATTAGCGATCACATAAACGATGGGGTTTAAACCGCGGTAGTCCACTGCGAAGCCATAGTATTCTGAAGAAGAAATATTGGCGTTGTCAGAAACAACAGCGTTGTCATCGTAGAAAATAAAGCCGAGAACGTTCAAGCTCATGCTTTGTGTGTTAACGCCAGCATAAGTATCAAGTGGCGCGGATGCAGAACCTACACCAAAGCCGAAGTTGCCAGCTGAAGTTTCTCGGTGACCTTCAAAGTAGAAGAAACCAGAACCTTGTCCAATAGCAGCATCGGAGCGAATCGAGCGGTGACTTCCTAAAGTAAACTCAACACCAAAGCCGTCGGCGCTAACAATCACTGAGCTGTCTTTGTCTGTGGTGCTGAAGCGTGTTGGTTCAGGAGCACCTGGATAGTCCACTGAATTATTTGGATCGGTGCCAGCAATTTGTTCTTCTAAATTAGTAAAGGTGTCTGAGTCAGCATCTTCACTCGCATCGGCCGCGTTGTTTGGATTAAAGCCGTTAGCTACTTCGTAGCCATCAGGAAGATTGTCGCTATCAGAATCAGCACTTAAAGGATCTGTTAGCGCTGAATTGACTTCTTCGCCATCAGTTAAACCATCGCTGTCTGAATCAGCGTTATTTGGATCTGTTCCTAAAATAGTTTCTTGAGCGTCTGATAAGCCATCGTTGTCGGTATCTACTTCAACAAATTCAATGGTTACGGAAGCAACTACAGGAGAACCGCCTTCACCGATTACGCTTGCGTTGATGATGTGAGTACCTGGACTGGCAGATGTAACAGAGTAAGTTGCACCAGTATCAGTATTGCCAGTATTGGTGTCTTCCCAAGAAGTGGAGGCGCTAATGTCTGCGCCAGATGCGTTTGTAGCATTTACTGTTAAGTTAACAGTACTGCCAACATTAACGGTTTGGCTGCCTTCAATAATAGTGATTTCTGTTGTTGGTACAGGTTCTCTCCAGCCCAAAACAATTTCATTTGCACCGGTAACGCCAGCGTTACTAAGAATTGTTTGAGGGTCGTATGCAAATGGTGAGTTAGTTAGATCAGCGCCAGTGTTAATAGTTTGCTGAATACCTGTGGCTACACTGTTGCCGTAAATCATCACATACAAAGGCGTGGTTACTGCAGGCATTGCTTGAGTGTAAATAAGTTGGTCGCCAACGATGACATAGGTTGTTGGCGTTGCGCCTCGGTAATCTACCGCGAAACCATAAGTATCGTTTGCAAGGATAGTGGCATTGTCACCAGGGATTTGGCTTACGTTGTTGAAATAGATATAGCCCAGCGCGTTCATACCTAAGCTTTGGTCGGTGTAGCCAGCATAAAGCGCTAGGTCTTCACTGCCAGTACCAACACCGAAACCGAAGTTGCCAGCGCTTACTTCGCGACGACCTTCGTAGTAATAAAATCCGCTGCCAGGAGCCAGTGCTACTGTAGAACGAGCGCTGCGGTGAGAACCAGAAACAGTAAATTCTGCGCCCAGCAAATCCGCAGATAGGTTGATAGACGCGTGCTTATCATCCGGGTTAAGGGTTGTTGGAGCCACTGCACCAGGATAGTCAGCGTTATCGTTGGGGTCGGTGCCAGCGTTGTATTCATCTAAATTAGAATAAGTGTCTGCGTCGGCATCCTGAGCTGCGTCATCGGTGAGAGCATCTAGGCCGTTCGCGATTTCGTAGCCATCGTTCATGCCATCAGAATCGCTATCGTTGCTCAATGGGTTTGTGCCGTGTTGATTCACCTCGGCACCATCTTCTAAGCCATCGCTATCAGAATCTGCTACATTTGGATCAGTTCCTAGAGATGCTTCTTCCGCATCGGATAAGCCGTCATTATCGGCATCAGGTGCAGCGAAGGTAACCGTTACATTGGTGGAAACAGGTTGTGAATCACCGTCAAGAACGGTGGCGGTGACAACGTGTTGCGCAGCCACTGCGCTAGTGACTGCAAAGCTGGCGCCTGCGCCTGTTAAGCCAGTCGTTGCATCACTCCATGAAGTGGTTGCAGAAATATCGGTGCCTGAATCGTTCGTAGCAGTAACCGTTAGGGTAACGGTGTCACCAAGGTTAGCGTTAACGTCGCCGTTATCGATGGTGATAGTGGTGCCAGCAAGTTGCCAACCCACCACCAATTCGTTCGCGCCAGGAACCGAAGCGTTAGTTAACGCAGTAGTGGGGTCGTAAGTGAAGGGCGCAGTCGTTAAGTCGTCACCAGCGTTGATAGTTGCTTGGATGACGCTACCCGCATCTTGGCCGTAAGCCATTATGAATAATGGATCTGTTACTTGATCCATGGTGATGGTGTGAAGAAGAGCGTTGTTTACGATGATGTATACGATTGGATTGGCAGCACGATAGTCTACTGCGAAGCCATAAGTGTCTGCGTTTGCGATGTCAGAGTTAGTGCCGCTCAATTGACTAGCATCGTTGTAGTAAACATACCCGAGAACGTTTAAACCGATGCTTTGAGTTGAAGAGCCTGCGTAGGTATCGATGGGAGCGGATGCCGTGCCCACACCGAAACCAAAGTTTTGTGCTGTCGTTTCGCGATGGCCTTCGTAGTAGAAGAATCCACTACCAGGTTGGATGGCAATGGTTGATCGTACAGAGCGATGGGCCCAGTAGTTAAATTCAGCGCCCAGCTGATCCGCCGATAAAGTCACGGTTTCATGTTTGTCCGTGTCGCTCAAAAGAACGGGGGCTGCTAATACATTGGCGCAAGCCAAAAGCAAGTAGGTAGCAATCCATGCTGGGTTTAAGAAACGCTTGTGTAACAATGACATCCAATAACTCCAAAAGCTAATTAGGCTAATGTTCGGGTAGGTATTAAGGAACACCTTTAATGCAATAACTATTCCTGGTGCCTAACATCCTTTAATTACAAAGGCTTATGCCATTGTTTACACGTTGAAACAGTGTGTCTGTAAAGGTTGTCGACACCCCTGTTTGAGGGGTTCCATTCACTTTGATAAGGCTTTGTTTTTGCTTGTTATGGGGCGTAAATATGCGTTAAGTTTGGTGACAATTTGAAGTAACTATCACGCCCCAAAAATCACAACTATTCACAATAAAAACGATCATCCGAATAAAGAGAGCAGGCAATGTTTAAAGTGGTGGTAAGTTCCAGTCGCGGGGAGCTGCTGGACGAAATCTTTGTTGGTAAGCCGATGGCATCCATAGGTTCCGCCCAAGACAATGATGTCGTCATCGAAGGGTGGCGGGTGGCCAAATGTCATGCCCAAATGGAAATGCGAGATGACGGCGTGTTTGTGCATAATCGCGCCAAGATGTCTTCACTTTCGGTGAATGGCACCAAAGCAGAAACCTATGGGCCGCTGACGTTTAATGATTCCCTAGAAATTGCTGATTATGTCCTGCAGGTCAAGATATCCAGCACGCCACCAGAAGGTTTGAAAGAAAGCCCTCAAGAGATTTCCTACCAAAAACAAAAGAAACACTATCAAGAATGGCAGCGTAAATTACACACGCGCGTTCATGCTGCTTTACAGGATCTCCAAATCACTGAGGAAGATGAAGAGTTCGCAGACAAAGTAAAGAATGTGGTTACGCTAACACTCTCCGAATTAGAAGGGCTACCACAAGGTATTGATCATAAAAAAATAGCGAAGCGAGTCTATGGTGAGATCGTTGGTTATGGACCTTTAGATGCCTTGCTGGCGAATGATGCTGTTAGCGAAATCATGGTAAATACTCATGATGAAATTTTTTATCAAGAGTCAGGCATTAATCGTGTCTTTAATGGTTCTTTTACGGATGGTGAAGCAGTTGTGGATACTATTAAACGCTTGGTCGTTAAGGCTGGCCGGCATATAGATCAACAGTCGCCATTGGTTGATGCTACTTTGCAAGATGGCACTAGAATTAATGCAGTTATTCCTCCTTTAGCAGCACGGGGTCCTTCATTAACGATTCGCAAAATTAGCTGTGAAAAATTAACAGGTAGTCACTTAGTTAATCTTGGCAGCATTAGTGCGGGCATGCTTAAATTTTTAAAAGTGGCCATTGAGAATCGTAAAAATATTGTTATATCCGGAGGAACCGGTACTGGTAAATCAACCTTGCTCAATTCCTTGGCGGATTTAATTCCTGGTGGAGAGCGCATTGTTATTATCGAAGATGCTGCAGAACTTTCTATTAGCCAACCAAATCGTGTGGTGTTGGAATCACGCCCACCTGATGCTTATGGAAAGGGCGAAGTAAAAATTCGCGACTTAGTAAAAAACGCGCTACGTATGAGTCCTGATCGCATTATTGTCGGCGAATGTCGAGGTGGTGAAGCCTTGGATATGCTGCAAGCTATGAATACAGGTCACGATGGATCTTTAACAACTGTTCATGCCAATTCACCAAGAGATTGTGTATCCCGTTTAGAAGTGTTGACGTTAATGTCCGGTGTCGAATTACCGGTTTCAGCTATTCGTAGTCAAATCGCTTCGTCCATAGATATTATTGTTCAGCTCACCCGATTCCCTTGTGGAAGCCGCAAAATAACGCGAATTTCCGAAGTTTCAGGTTTAGAGGGAGGTACTGTTCAATTGGGTGAATTATTTACTTACCAGCAAAACGGTTACGATGCTGATGGCAAAATCGTCGGAGAATTTAGAGCAACCGGAGTTGTACCCTCGTTCTATGATGAACTTCGTGTTCGTGGTTTAGAGATGGATTTTGAAGTGTTTGCTAATTAATCCCCAAATTAATCCTAAGTTGTAGGACCACTGGGTAATTACATTAAATCCCCCGACTGTGATACTTATAAGGAGCTAAAATAAGAAGTAAGGGGCTTTTTTGATGTTTAATGCTTTTGGGTTATTTCGGGTTTTATTTTTATTCTGTTTTTTCGCTGCTTTTTCTGGTTGTAGTAATATTCGTGTCGAAGGCCAAACCACTTATTATGAAAGAGTGGAAGCATTAGAGTTAATGGCGGAGGTTGCTCCTCAAGCGGGTAATCCAAATGCCGCAGATGATGAATCTGAAGAAGCTAAAAAATCTCAAGCAGAAAAATAATCGCTAAGTTTTAAAACGCTGTTTTATTCTGAAACTGACTTGCTTAATTCGCCAGAGTTTAAACAAGCAATTTCTTGATATTGTTTATAGTAAGCAGCGCACATTTGGTTTGCTTGAAAGTGAGAATCAAATCGTGCCTTGGCATTTTGGCCGAGGCGCTCGGCTTTGTCTTTGTCTATTGAAAGTTCATTAATGGCATTGGCTAACGCATCTGGGTTTTCAGGAGGTACTGATAACCCTGTTTCGTTGCGTTTGTTGACATAGCATATGCCCGAGCCAATTTCACAGGTGATCATTGCCTTGCCCATCATTGACGCTTCTAACAGCGAAATGCCAAAAGCTTCTGAGCGTAGGTGAGAGGGAAATACGAAGGCTCGACTGGCTTTTAATAGTGCTATTTTTTCTTCATCGGATACATGTCCTAGAAAATGCACGTTACCTAAGCCGTTAGCGATGCATTGCTCTTTGAGTTGTGCTTCACAGGGGCCCGTGCCTGCGATTACGATCGGTGCTTGCACTTGTTTGGCGGCTTCCACCAAAAACTCGAGCCCTTTGTAGTAGCGTAATACGCCGACAAAAAGGAAGAAGTTGTCGCCAAATAGTTGCTGATACTTGGCGACTAAGTTTTCATCGGTAGCAGGGTAAGATTCCTGATCAATGCCATAGGGAATGATGCAGGTCTTGTCTTTGTATTGTTCAAGGATCTCACTTGACGCTAAATAGTTGGGTGATGTTGCAACAATACGGTCCACATTCCCTAGAAACGCTCCCATTAATCCACCATAGAGCTTTAGCAAATGCTTTTGCTTCACGATATCTGAGTGGTAAGTAACGATGGAGCGTTTATCTCTACCTTTTGATAAATACACCAAATCCATAAAAGGCCATGGGTAGTGATAATGAATAACATCAAAATCTTTCGCTAAACGGGAAAAGTGGCCAAAGACATCAATCGAAAAATTGGTCGACGCTATTTCAAAAAGACTCTTGGATTGATGCACTCTGTGATTGTCCAGCATAAAGCTTTCTTTGCTGGGATTTGGTGACAAGGTGAGTACTTCACTTTCTACGCCAAAAGGTCGCATACCCTCACAGAGTTGATAAATTACGTTGGTAATCCCAGCAACTGTTTCTGGCAGGTAGGTTCGGTAAAAGTGTAATACTCTCATTTAATTAATCGCATCCTGGTAAGCTTCTAATGTTAACTCAGCGCATCTTTCCCAGGTGTACTCCTCGGCTTTTGTCTTGGCTTGCTGTGCAAGCTTGGCGATCATATCGGGGGCTTCAACAGCGTTTGTAAGCGCAGCCACCCATTCATCTGGCTTATCTCCAGATGCGTACAGTGCGGTCTCTGAAGCGATCTCGGCACTTGCTATATCGGGGGATAAAATACAAGGTGTGCCAGCCGCCATGGACTCCAATACCGGAAGCCCAAATCCCTCGTAAATTGAGGTAAACAGCATGGCTCGTGCGCCTTGCATGAGTTGGCTAAGCTCATTGTCCCCGAGATAACCCGTTAACACAATAAATTCATCTAAATCCGCTTGTTGTTCGGTGTTCAGCCAGCCTTTATCGCCCAC
>JAKSAW010000168.1 GCA_022361455.1 Pseudomonadales bacterium
AATTCGCTGCTCTCGATTCATTGGAGTCGAGCGCCATTTGGGGCCTTAGCTCAGCTGGGAGAGCGCAACACTGGCAGTGTTGAGGTCAGCGGTTCGATCCCGCTAGGCTCCACCAAATTAAGAAGCCCGAAGATAGAGATGTCTTCGGGCTTCTTGTTTTCACGTCCCCATCAATTAATTCTATGCTTAGAGATTAAAATCCTTTCTTTGTATCCTTGATAGAAGCGTTGCCTTGTTGACCCGATTTTAAAACTTAAAGATAAAACGGCCCCTAGGCGATTGGTTTTATCGTTTTCCCTAGTTTTCCATCAGTCATGGAAAATTATTCAAAAAGTAGCAGGTACTGTTTTAGTAAAGTTGGGTGATGGCTTAATAGGGGAGAGTGATAAATGACATGCACTAGCCAGCGTGCTAAAAACGCTGATGATATTGGGCGGATAGTTGAAGTTTTCTTATATTTCTGCGACTTGCTCTAACATAGAGAAGAAGGTGCAAGAAATTCTGATGCCAAGCAAGTTCCGCGACGATTGATACCGTACGTTTTGTTTTAATATGCAAAAAAATAAGGAATATGGATATTATTAGTCAGATAACGACCCAATGTATGGACTCCTCCAACCTCACGCAGTAGGTTGCAAGAGCGCATATAAAGGGAGACGGTCATGAACTCTGTACAAACAATTGGTGTAGATTTAGCGAAAAATGTCATTCGGGTGTCTGTGGTATCGGGATCAAATAAAGAGCTGATGAATAAAGATTTAAATCGTACTCAGTTCAAAACGTTTCTGGTGAAGCAGAAGCCATCTTTAGTCGCTTTTGAAGCGTGTGCCTCCGCTCATCATTGGGCAAGGTACGCGGTCGATTGCGGTCATAAGGTAAAGATACTTCCGGCTATGTCCGTTGCACCTTACAGGCAAGGCCATAAGACAGATAAAAATGATGCTCTGGCAGTTGCGGAATGCGCTGTTCGACCAAATATAAAAGAAGCTCCACTAAAAAGTGTTGAGCAACAAGGGATGCTGTCGATTCAGCGTTCGAGAGAGTTTCTTGTTCAAGAGCGAACGGCATTGTCCAATCATGTTCGTGGGCTGCTGATGGAATTTGGCATAGTTATTAGGCAGGGATACAGCGCTCTTTATGAGAACGTTCCGCTTATACTCGAAGATGCGGAAAATGAGTTGCCAGATATGTATCGGCCAACACTTAATTTGCTGTATGAGCGTTTGTGTCAGTTGCGTGAAGATATAGGTTTTCTCGATGAGCAGGTGAAAGCATTGGTGAAACAAAATCAAGCCTGCAATGCTTTGACTGCCATTGAGGGTGTCGGTCCGATCAGTGCAGTATTGTTGTTTTCAACTTTAGGTTCAGGCGAAGCGTTTCAGTCAGGTAGAGAATTTTCTGCATACCTGGGCTTAACCCCAAAACAATACAGTAGTGGCGGGAAAACCACTATGGTTGGGCTAAGCAAGAGAATAGCCAACAAACGATTGCGGTCTGTTTTGATACAGGGTGCTAGAGCTTATATACACAGGATTAAAGAAGCAAAAACGCCCAAGGATAAATGGCTGTTAGAACTGGTTAATCGGGCGGGTTATGGTAAAGCATCAGTTGCTTTAGCAAATAAGAATGTAAGAACAGCTTGGGCTTTGTTAACCAAGGGTGGTGAATATGATCGCCACTATGGTAGTGATAGCTTAATAGCTGCGTAACGATTTGAAAGTATAGCTGGAATCATCGAGTTCAATAAGAAAGGCAATATCAGATAAAGTTATCCACCTTGAAAGATTCTGTTCCGCTTTGAGGCCATAGAGTCCATCGACCCGTAGAGAAATCAAGGTGCGCATACATGTAGGGTTAGGAGATAGCTTCTCCAATTAAAAACCGAATATACAGACGCGACTTATATTTGATTGAATCTTTCTTGTTAAACAGGAGGAGTCCATATACAAAGCGGACGTTGGACATTGTTTTTGAGAATTTAGTGCAAAATAGGGAAATAATATGGTGAAAGAAGTAGAGGATATAGAATTATCTGAGTTGATACGGTTTTCTGTTGATAGAGCCTTTACAACCGAATTGTACATTGATGGATTGGTTGTATTTGGACTTGTTGCTCTATTACTGATTATCTTTGGGATTCGCGCTCTTTTTTCCAAGGGTTTTGGGCAGTTTGAAATAGATGAAGCCGAATTCGGTCTGGGAAACCAGAAAATTAAAGTAAAACCAAATGTGATCGATAAGCAAATCGCGTACAAAATATGGGTAGAGCTAAGTACTCGTAAGATAGGTCTCCCAATAGATTTAGAGAATGATGTAATCTCCGAAGTATATGATTCTTGGTATAGTTTTTTTGGCGTCACAAGGGAGCTGATAAAAGAAGTTCCTGTTTCTCGTTTTCGTAGATCAGATACCGATAAAATTATTCGTTTGTCTATAGAAGTCTTAAATACGGGGGTTCGACCACATTTGACTTCATGGCAAGCAAAGTTTCGCAGGTGGTATGAAAAAGAATGCTCATCTAGTTCTAATGACAGTCTTTCACCGCAAGAAATACAGAAGAAATTTCCTCAGTATACGGAACTTTCGTCTGATCTTGAGGCGATTAATAAGAACTTAATAAAGTATAGAGAAAAACTTCACCAAATTGTAGTTGGTAAGAAAAACTAATGTGCGCGGCTGGTAATTACATTTAATTTATAGAAGGAGAATTAGTATGGCATCGGATGTAAAAAATGTATTTATAAGTCATATTCATGAAGATGATGCGGGACTAGGGAAACTAAAGGATTTGTTGTCTAAGAACGGAATGGATATCAGAGACGCCTCTATTAATTCTGATAAGCCCAATAATGCAACTTCCCCAGATTACATTAAAACAGAGATATTGGCCCCTCAAATTAATTGGGCTGGGACATTCCTTGTTTATATAACGCCGGAAACAAAAAACAGCGAATGGGTGAATTGGGAAATAGAGTATGCAGAAAAACAAGGCAAGCACATAGTAGGTATATGGGCGAATGGTGATAACCAATGTGAAGTTCCTGAAGCATTGGATAAGTACGCTGACGCTATCGTTGGATGGCAAGCAGATAAAATTATTGATGCAATA
>JAKSAW010000513.1 GCA_022361455.1 Pseudomonadales bacterium
ACTGTGCCACGTTCATTGAAAAAAGGCCCTTTTATTGATCTTCATCTTTTGAAGAAAGTAGAAGACGCTGTTGATAGTGGAAATAAGAAACCAATTAAAACTTGGTCTCGTCGATCAATCATTATTCCAGATATGGTTGGTTTAACGATTGCCGTCTATAACGGCCGTCAGCATGTGCCAGTGTTTGTAACTGAGCATATGGTAGGTCATAAACTTGGCGAGTTTGCAGCTACTAGAACCTATCGCGGTCATGTTGCAGACAAGAAAGCTAAACGATAAGGGGTTGATGATGGAAGTAGCAGCGAAATTACGTGGCGCTCAGATCTCGGCTCAAAAGGTACGTTTAGTAGCAGATCAAGTGCGCGGCTTAGAAGTAGACAAAGCGCTAAACACTTTGGCGTACAGCACTAAGAAAGGTGCTCACTTAGTGAAGAAAGTCTTAGAGTCTGCGATTGCAAATGCTGAGCATAACGAAGGTGCCGACATCGACGAATTAAAAGTTTCGGCGATATTTGTGGATGAAGGTATGACCATGAAGCGTATACGACCACGAGCTAAAGGCCGTGCTGACAGAATCTTAAAGAGATCTTGTCACATCACAGTCAAAGTGTCGGATCAGTAGAGGTAATACTAATGGGTCAAAAAGTTCATCCAACCGGTATTCGCTTAGGCATCGTCAAGAAGCACACATCTACTTGGTATGCCAACCCAAAGCATTACTCAGAATACTTGTTAACAGATTTGAAAGTTAGAAATTATCTAACTGGTAAATTGAAAGCAGCGTCTGTGAGTCGAATTGAAATCGAGCGTCCTGCAGAGAATGCTCGCATTACAATCAAGACTGCTCGCCCCGGTATCGTTATCGGTAAAAAAGGCGAAGACGTAGAGAAGCTACGACGCGAAGTGACCAAGATGATGGGTGTGCCTGTTCACATCAATATCGAGGAAGTTCGTAAGCCAGAACTAGATGCCAAGTTAGTGGCTGACAGTATCGCTTCTCAGCTAGAGCGTCGTGTTATGTTCCGCCGCGCAATGAAGCGCTCTGTGCAAAATGCGATGCGTCTTGGGGCTAAAGGTATCAAGGTATCAGTTGCTGGTCGTTTAGGTGGTGCTGAGATCGCGCGTACAGAATGGTATCGTGAAGGCCGGGTGCCTCTGCATACGCTTCGTGCTGATATTGATTACGCGACAGCGCGTGCTGAAACTACCTATGGCACCATCGGCGTTAAAGTTTGGATTTTCAAAGGCGAGATTCTTGACGGCTTTGAACCCCAAGAAGAGAACAAAGGCGCGCCTAAGCGTCAAAGAGCAAGTAAGGGCTAAAGAAGATGTTACAACCGAAGCGTACCAAGTTTCGTAAACAGCATACTGGCCGTAACCGTGGGTTAGCTCATCGTGGAAGTAAAGTGTCGTTTGGCACAATTGCTCTAAAGGCTACTGGGCGCGGTCGCATCACTGCGAGACAAATTGAAGCGGCACGTCGTGCCATGACTCGTCACGTAAAACGTGGCGGTAAAATCTGGATCCGAGTTTTCCCAGACAAACCAATCACCGAAAAGCCCCTAGAAGTACGTATGGGTAAAGGTAAGGGTAATGTTGAATACTGGGTTGCGCAGATTCAGCCAGGCAAAGTGCTTTATGAGATGGAAGGCGTATCTGAAGAAGTTGCGCGTGAAGCATTCCAGCTCGCAGCAGCCAAGTTGCCGATTAGTACAACAATCGTAACTAGAACGGTGATGTAATGAACGCGGGCGAATTAAGAGCTAAATCAGTTGAAGAGTTGGAAGGCGAATTGCTAAGCCAGCTCAAAAAACAGTTTGAATATCGTATGCAGCATGCTACGGGCCAAATGGGTCAATCCCATCTTCTTAAGGAAGTTCGTAAAGATATCGCTCGCATTAAAACGATTTTGACTGAAAAGAAGCAGGGTAAATAACTATGACTGAGCAAGTTGCAGAAACTAAGACTCGTACTCTGACCGGCAAAGTTATCAGTGATAAGTGCGATAAGACAGTAACAGTAATTGTTGAGCGTAAAGTTAAGCACCCTGTGTATGGCAAGTTCGTGCGTCGTTCTACTAAGTTCCACGCACATGACGAAGCCAACTCAGCAGCACAAGGCGATGTTGTTACTATTCAAGAGTGCCGCCCACTATCAAAGACTAAGTCTTGGCGCGTACTGGACATCGTTGAGAAAGCGCAAGCGTAAGCGCTTAAATTTGTAGAGAATACGATTGAAGGGTTGGAGATAACCAATGATTCAGACCCAAACCATTTTAGAAATCGCTGATAACAGCGGTGCTCGACGAGTACAGTGTATTAAGGTACTCGGAGGTTCGCACCGTCGCTATGCGCGAGTGGGTGACATCATCAAAGTTAGTGTGAAGGAAGCTATTCCTCGCGGTAAAGTTAAAAAAGGTGATGTGTTAAATGCAGTAGTAGTAAGAACTCGTCAAGGCGTTCGTCGCCAAGATGGTTCTCTGATCCGTTTCGATGAGAATGCAGCTGTGCTTCTCAATGCATCGAAGCAACCGATCGGTACTCGTATTTTTGGCCCGGTTACACGTGAATTGCGTAATGAGCAGTTCATGAAGATTATCTCTCTAGCGCCAGAAGTGCTTTAAGTCGAGGATATTGTCATGTTGAAGATCAAGCGTGATGACGAAGTGATCGTCCTTGCCGGTAAAGATAAAGGCAAGCAAGGGAAAGTTCTTAAGGTGCTAGAAGATAAGTTGCTTATCTCAGGCATCAATATGGTTAAACGACACACTAAGCCAAACCCTCAGGCTGGTGTTGCTGGTGGTATCGTAGAGAAAGAAGCACCAATTCACGTATCTAATGTTGCAATCTTTAACAGCAACACGCAAAAGGCGGATCGTGTAGGCTTCAAGCTAAATGACGACGGTACCAAAGTTCGATTCTTCAAATCGACTAACGAAGTAATCGATTAACAGCATTAAGAATTGTGGCAGGTAGATACAGATGGCCAAGTTTAAAGAGCTTTATGTAAAAGAGATTCAGCCCAAGCTAAAAGAAAGCTTAGGTGTTAGCAGTGTGATGGCAGTGCCTCGAATCACCAAAATAACCTTGAATATGGGTGTTGGTGAAGCTGCGCAAGATAAGAAGGCCATCGAAGGTGCCTTAAACGATTTGACATTAATTTCTGGTCAAAAGCCTATTGTTACTAAAGCACGTAAATCTGTTGCTGGCTTCAAGATCAGACAAGGTTGGCCCATTGGCGCGAAAGTTACTTTGCGTGGCGAAAGAATGTATGAGTTCCTTGAACGTTTGGTAAGTATCTCGATTCCCCGTATTCGTGACTTCCGTGGTTTAAGTCCTAAAGCATTTGATGGCCGTGGTAACTACAGCATGGGTATCAAGGAACAGATCGTATTCCCTGAAATCGAATACGATAAAATTGATAAGATTCGCGGTTTAGATATCACTATCACTACAACTGCGAATAGTGACGAAGAAGGTAAAGCTCTTTTAGAAGCTTTCAACTTTCCATTAAAGAAATAATAGGTAGGACATTATGGCTAAAGTTTCGATGGTGGAGCGCGAGAAAAAGCGTATTCGTACAGTCAAAAAATACGCTGAGAAGCGTGCAAGGTTGAAAGAAATCATCCGCAACCCTGAGACTTCTGAAGAAGATAGATGGGATGCATTGGTATCTTTGCAGAAAATGCCTCGTAATGCCGCTCCGGTTCGCTTGCGCAATCGTTGTGGTTTGACTGGACGCCCACATGGCTACTACAGAAAGTTCGGCTTGAGCCGCAATATGTTGCGAGAAGCAGCAATGCGCGGTGATGTGCCTGGTCTAGTTAAATCAAGCTGGTAGTAACGGAGTTATATAGATGAGCATGCAAGATCCTTTGGCGGATATGCTAACCCGTATTCGCAATGGCCAAATGGCTAAGCACGCTGAAGTTACTATGCCTTCATCAAACATGAAGGTTTCAGTTGCTAAGGTGCTTGAGAGTGAAGGCTATATTAGCGCGTTTTCTGTTGAAGAGGGTGTGCAACCAGAGCTTACAATCGATCTCAAATATTTCGAAGGTAAGCCTGTAATTGAAAAAGTACAGCGCGTTAGCCGACCTGGGCTTCGCATATACAAGGGTGCACAAGAGCTTCCAAAAGTTATGGGTGGTCTTGGTGTTGCAGTCGTATCAACCAGTAAAGGCGTCATGTCTGACCGAGCGGCTCGTGCTGCTGGTATAGGCGGTGAAGTTCTTTGTTACGTATCATAGGTAGGTAATCGACGATGTCACGTATTGCTAAGAGCCCGATTTCTATACCTGCGGGTTGTCAGATAAAGCAAGAAGCACAAACAATTACCGCCAAGGGCGCCAAAGGCGAACTAAGCATAGAGTTGAATTCTCTTGTAAAAGCGAATGTCGACGGCGATGTAGTTACCGTTGTTCCAGCCGAAGAAAGCAAAGAGGGTTGGGCGCAAGCTGGTACAGCTCGCTCACTGATCAACAACTTGGTAACTGGCGTGAGTGCTGGTTTCGAAAAGAAGCTTGTTTTGAATGGTGTTGGTTACAGGGCACAAGCTAAAGGGAAGGTACTTAACCTTACATTGGGTTTCTCTCACCCTGTTGACTATGACTTGCCAGAAGGCATTAAGGCTGAAACGCCAAGTCAAACTGAGATTGTTCTGACTGGTATCGACAAGCAGTTGCTTGGTCAAGTAGCCGCTAACATTCGAGGCTTCAGACCACCCGAGCCATATAAAGGTAAGGGTGTTCGTTATGCTGACGAATATGTTCGTCGTAAAGAAGCTAAGAAGAAATAATTAGTGAGAGAAGCAAAATGAGCGATAAAAAAACTTCACGCTTGCGAAGAGCGAAGCGTTCAAGAATGAAAATGCGTGAATTGGGAATGGATCGTTTAGTTATTAACCGCTCCTCTCAACACGTTTATGCCCAGCTAGTCTCTGCTGACAATGGAAACATCGTCGTTAGCGCGTCAACTGTTGAAAAAGACTACAGTGGCCCAACAGGTAATAAAGAAGCTGCTGCGACCATCGGTAAGCTTATTGCTGAAAGAGCAAAAGACAAAGGCATTAGTAAAGTAGCCTTCGACCGCTCTGGCCATAAGTATCACGGTCGAGTGAAAGCGCTAGCAGAAGCTGCTCGCGAAAACGGGCTTGAGTTCTAAGGGTTATTAAGATGGCTAAAGTTGAAGATAAGAACGAAGGCTTTCAAGAAAAGCTAGTCCAAGTAAATCGCGTAGCGAAAGTTGTTAAGGGTGGTCGTATATTCGGTTTCACCGCACTAACAGTGGTTGGCGATGGTAACGGAAAGGTCGGATTTGGTCGTGGTAAGGCGCGTGAAGTACCTGCTGCTATCCAAAAAGCTCTTGAGTCTGCACGTCGCAACATGGTGAGTGTTGATTTAAGCGGAACCACTTTGCAGCATCCTATTAAAGCTCGTCACGGTGCTTCCAAAGTCTACATGCAACCTGCATCAGACGGTACTGGAATTATTGCCGGTGGTGCGATGCGTGCAGTTTTCGAAGTTGCTGGTGTGCAAAACGTTCTTGCTAAGTGCTACGGATCAACCAACCCCGTAAACGTTGTTCGCGCGACTGTTAACGGTTTGGCTGCTATGAACTCTCCAGAAGACGTTGCAGCTAAGCGCGGCAAAACTGTAGACGAAATCTTGGGGTAGTAGATCATGTCTGATAAGAGTTTTGTAAAAGTAACACAGGTTAAAAGCACCAATGGCCGTTTAGAGGCGCACAAAGCGTGTGTTCGCGGTTTAGGATTGCGCCGTATAGGTCACACTGTTGAAGTTGAAGATACAGATGCGACTCGCGGTATGATCAATAAAGTACGTTACCTACTAGCGGTTGAAGGTGAGTAAGATGCGTTTAAATACTTTAAGCCCTGCAGCTGGTTCCAAGCCTTCTGAGAAAAGAGTCGGCCGTGGAATTGGTAGTGGTCTCGGCAAAACTGGCGGTCGTGGTCATAAAGGTCAAAAGTCTCGATCTGGTGGTGGTGTTAAGCCCGGTTTCGAGGGCGGTCAAATGCCTATCCAGCGTCGTGTACCAAAGTTCGGCTTTACTTCTCGTAAGTCCCTTGTTTCTGCAGAAGTTCGCCTTTCTGAACTTAACAATGTTGGCGAAGAAGTAACTTTGGATTCACTCAAAGCTGCTGGACTGATAAACAAAGGCGTTAAGTTCGCTAAGATCGTGAAGTCTGGTGAAGTTAAGGTAGCCGTTACCGTTAAAGGTATTGGCGCGACTAAAGGTGCACGTGAAGCCATCGAAGCGGCTGGCGGAAAAGTGGAAGAGTAACGATAAAGGTCGAATATGGCTAAACAGGATCAGCAACCGCAAGTAGGAGCGGGCGCGCAAGCAGGCTTAAGCGAGCTCTGGCAGAGAATTAAGTTTGTGTTTATTGCGATAATCATATATCGCATTGGAGCGCACATTCCAGTCCCTGGAATAGATCCAATTCAGTTGCAGAACTTATTTAGCCAGCAGCAAGATACAATACTAAGTCTTTTCAATATGTTCTCTGGTGGAGCGTTGGAAAGAATGAGTATCTTGGCTCTTGGTATCATGCCTTACATTTCGGCTTCGATTATTATGCAGCTCTTGTCTGCAGTGAGCCCGCAACTTGAGCAGCTCAAGAAAGAAGGCGAAGCTGGGCGTAGAAAGATTACCCAGTACACGCGCATTTTTACGCTTGCGCTGGCTGGTCTACAGTCCATGGGTATGGCGATTGCGCTGCAGTCACAGGGTGTAACGTTATCGACGGGATTTACTTGGATATTCCCTGCGGTTGTTACGTTAACCACTGGAACTATGTTCCTTATGTGGCTGGGTGAGCAAGTAACTGAACGCGGTATTGGTAATGGTATTTCTATCATTATCTTTGCTGGTATCGTTGCAGGTTTACCTTCTGCTATTGGTCAAAGTCTTGAGGCTACTCGGCAAGGCGAGATACAGCCAGCGTTGCTACTAGTATTAGTGCTTGTAGCTGTTGCGGTAGTGGCAGTCGTAGTAATAATGGAGCGCGCTCAACGCCGAATTACGGTGAATTATGCAAAGCGCCAACAAGGTCGTCGCGTGTATGCTGCACAGCAATCGCATCTACCTTTGAAGATAAATATGGCAGGGGTAATTCCTCCCATTTTTGCGACTAGTATCTTGCTGTTTCCAGCCAGTATTAGTCAGTGGTTTGGTGAATCTAGTGACCTTAAGTGGTTAAGAGATTCGCTTCAAGAGGTTTCACTAGCGCTAAGTCCTGGTCAACCTTTATACATTTTGTTGTTTACACTTGGAATTATCTTCTTTTGCTATTTCTACACAGCAATCGTTTTTAATCCTAAAGATGTAGCAGATAACCTGAAAAAGTCCGGTGCTTTTGTGCCTGGAATTAGACCCGGAGAGCATACCGCGAAGTATATCGATGGCGTGCTTGGTAGGCTTACACTAGTGGGAGCGATATATATTTCTCTAGTGTGTCTACTTCCGCAGTTTTTGCAGGTATTTGGAAATGTGCCGTTTTATTTGGGCGGTACCTCATTACTCATCGTGGTAGTGGTGGTGATGGATTTCATGTCGCAAGTGCAAAGCCATATGATGTCCCATCAATACGATTCGCTTATGAAGAAGGCGAATCTGAAAAACTACGGTGGTAGTGGGTTAGTTAGATAGGCAATTGGAGTTTTCAAATGAAAGTTCAAGCATCAGTAAAGAAAATTTGCCGTAATTGTAAGATCGTTCGTCGTAAAGGGTCAGTGCGAGTAATTTGTAGCGCAGAGCCACGACACAAGCAAAGGCAAGGCTAACGGGCAATCGAGAGTACAACTTAGTTGATTTTTCTAAGCTGTATCGGTATGATTTGCGCCCTTTCGCCATAGGTTAAGTGAATTTACAGTGGAGTTAGTTGAATGGCCCGTATAGCTGGCGTCAATATTCCAGATAATAAACATGCAGTTATCTCTCTCACCTACATTTTTGGTGTTGGTAAAACGACTGCACAGGGTATCTGTGAAGCAGTTGGTATCGAACCAACCATCAAAATACGAGAGTTGTCTGACGAGCAGTTAGACTTGATCCGTACAGAAGTTGGCAAAATCCCAACTGAGGGTGATTTGAGAAGAGAAGTCTCGATGAACATCAAGCGTCTTATGGATTTAGGATGTTATCGAGGTATGAGACACCGTCGCGGTTTACCGGTTCGTGGCCAGCGTAGCAAAACGAATGCTCGCACTCGTAAAGGTCCACGTAAGCCAATCCGCAAGTAAGCTTAAAGTTCAGGAAAGTTTGAGATGGCTAAAGCGTCAGCACGTACACGTAAAAAGGTTAAAAAGACCGTTGTTGATGGAGTTGCGCACATTCACGCATCTTTCAACAATACAATCATTACTCTAACTGACCGTCAGGGTAACGCTCTATCTTGGGCTACTGCAGGCGGCTGCGGCTTCCGCGGTTCTCGTAAGAGTACGCCATTCGCTGCTCAGGTAGCTGCCGAGAAAGCAGGTCAAGCTGCACAAGAGTATGGCTTGAAAAACCTAGAAGTAATGGTTAAAGGTCCTGGGCCAGGACGTGAATCTGCAGTGCGAGCACTTCACTCTTGCGGGTACAAAATTAATAGTATTACCGATGTGACGCCTATCCCTCACAACGGTTGTCGTCCACCTAAGAAACGTCGCGTGTAATCGGAGTTATATAATGGCAAGGTATATCGGACCAAAATGTAAGCTATCACGACGTGAAGGTGTTGACCTAGGGCTTAAGAGCGGTGTTCGTGCTCACGAAGACAAGTGTCGTTCTGAAAAAGCACCTGGCATGCATGGTGAACGACGCGGTCGCCTATCTGACTACGGTCTTCAGCTTCGTGAGAAGCAAAAAGTACGTCGCACCTATGGTGTTTTAGAGCGTCAATTCCGCAATTATTACAAACAAGCTGCCAGTAAGAAGGGCGCAACTGGCGAAAACTTGCTTCAGCTACTAGAGTGTCGCCTAGATAACGTAGTTTATCGCATGGGGTTTGGCTCTACTCGGGCAGAAGCGCGTCAGCTTGTTAGCCACAAGGCAATCCTAGTTAACGGAGAAACGGTAAATATCCCTTCGTATCAAGTAGCACCTGGGGATGTTATTGCTGTGAGAGAAAAAGCTAAAAATCAATTGCGTATTACTAGTGCAATTGAGCTAGCTGAACAGCGTGGATTGGCATCCTGGTTAGAAGTAGATACCAATAAGAAAGAAGGTGTTTTTAAATCAGTGCCTGAGCGTATGGATCTTCCATCCGATCTAAACGAAAACCTAATAGTAGAGCTTTATTCAAAGTAAAGACTAATTTGAGGTGGTTCTTATATGCAGCGCTCTTTAAACGAGTTCTTAACACCAAAAAATATAATTGTTGATCAAATCAATCAAGAGCACGCGAAAGTAACTCTTGAACCCTTGGAGCGAGGGTTTGGTCACACTCTGGGGAATGCGCTGAGGCGAATTCTGCTGTCCAGTATGCCTGGTGCAGCAATTAACGAAGCAGAAATCGAAGGTGTTGTTCATGAATACAGCACGCTTGAAGGTGTTCAAGAGGACGTAGTTGATATCCTTTTAAACCTGAAAGACGTTTCTGTTCAAATGCACGAGCGTGAAGAGGCAACTCTTAGCGTTACCATGCAGGGCCCAGGTGCTGTAACTGCAGGTGATATTCAACTTGATCACGATGTAGATATCGTGAACAAAGAGCATGTCATCGCAAACTTAAGCGCTGGCACTAACCTAAACATGAAGCTGAAAGTGGCAAAGGGTCGTGGTTACGAGCCTGCAGACGCTCGAGAAACTGACGAGGAAACTCGTGGTCTTGGCAAGCTTCAATTAGATGCGACTTATAGCCCGGTTCGCCGTGTGTCATACGTTGTAGAAAGCGCCCGTGTTGAGCAGCGCACTGACTTGGATAAGTTAGTTATCGATTTGGAAACTAACGGCACTATTGATCCAGAAGAAGCGATTCGTCGAGCAGCTACAATCTTGCAGCAGCAGTTGGCAATTTTCGTTGACCTGGAAAAAGAGAAAGAGCCAGAACCTGAAGACGAGCGTGAAGAAATCGATCCAATTCTACTTCGTCCAGTGGATGACCTAGAGTTGACGGTTCGTTCCGCTAACTGTCTTAAAGCAGAAAACGTTTACTACATTGGTGATCTTGTACAGCGTACAGAGGTTGAGCTTCTTAAAACCCCGAACTTGGGTAAAAAGTCTCTCACCGAGATCAAAGATGTATTAGCGTCTAAAGGTTTATCACTAGGTATGCGTCTTGAAAATTGGCCTCCGGGCAGCCTAAAAGACGACGATCGAGTGCTCAAGAAGCGTTAATACGCTCGAGCAATAGTAAGCATCAACGAAGTTTGGTAAGGAATTAAGAGATGCGTC
>JAKSAW010000276.1 GCA_022361455.1 Pseudomonadales bacterium
CCTTGGCGGCCATGGCGTTTGGAGCGACACGAAAGGCGATCTGGAGCGGGAAGCGGCTGACGCATTGAACCGAAACACGTTTACGGTTCTGGCCTGCCGGATCGAGCGCCGCGCATATGATGGCAAGTTCTAGGTTGCATGGAGCGGAATCACCGGGTCGCCGATCTCGATTGTTCCTTCCTCAAGAACGCTTGCCGTGATTCCGCCGTGCCCCCGCATCGCTGTGAACCCTCCCTCGCCCAGCGCCGCCTCCATCTTGGAACAGGGTGCGCACAGCCCCGTGCCCTGAAGAACCGCAGCGCCGATCCGGAATGAGGATTTTCTGAGTGCCAGCAAGTTGATCCCGCTGACAACCAGGTTTCGTCTGAGCATCTCCGGAGACAGGTCGCCCCGGCACGCCAAAGCGGCGATAACCGCGAGGTGCTCGTGCTGAATGAGCGAAACGGCTCTCTTACCCGGATTTTCCCGATAGTCCTCCGCAAGTCCTGACGTCACAATCACAGCCTTGCGAAGGCTGTTGACGGCTCCGCCGCGCTCAGTCCGGACACCGATCCAGGTCAACGTTCCGCCGGATGCAAAACGCGACATCATCGCCGTCATTTCCGGGCTCAACAGGCTGTTCCTTCGGGGAGAAACGGTTTGCCCCTATCGCGCAAGCGCTTTTTCCGCGATTTTTGCAAAAACACCGTCAAGCTCAGTCGCCAATTCCTTCAGATTTTCACCCCCCTCGTCCATGTAGGGCGCAAACACGAAACTGGGCGTCTTCCAGGCAAGGGTTGCTCCGCCATCTTCATTTTCGGCAATATAAAAGCGGATGGGAGCCTCGATTCCGGCCGCCATGCTCGCATCCAGCATCCGGCGTGCGTAGTCATTGCGGTAGACGCCCATGACCCGGTTTCCCAGAATATCGAACCCCTGCCCCTTCGCACCGGCGGAGGCGCTGGCCTGGGTGACCAGACCCATTTTTTCCTCTTTGATGGCCGCCTTGAGACGATCGACAAGATCCGTATAGGCAATATCCGTATTGAACACCTGCCAACCCTCACGCGGTGCGATGGGTTGGTCTGCAGCGAAGGTTGATGTCGCAAAAAGAACGATCAAAGCGGAAAGAAGAAAACGCATTGTGTCACTTTTTTCAGAAGCACCGCCAAAGATATCGGGCTGACTGTGAACGGTTTGGGAAGACGTCCGGTTGTCTA
>JAKSAW010000181.1 GCA_022361455.1 Pseudomonadales bacterium
ATATCGATTGGCGAGTAACAGCCCGCACTGGAAAACCACACACCAAGCTATGTCGTGAAGAGCGCGAGAGACCCATCTATATCGTGGTGGATCAAAGTCAGTCAATGTTTTGTGGTAGTCAACAAGCCTTTAAATCTGTGATTGCGGCCAAGGCAGCAGGTTATTTGGCCTGGGGATCACGAGAGCATGGTGATCGAGTCGGCGGCTTTATCTTTAACGACAGCGAAGTTCATGAGATTCGCCCCCGCGAAGGCAAGAAGGGTATTCAACAATACCTGCGTTTATTAATTCAATTTAATCAGAACCTTTCCGCAGCAGAAACAGTTGGTAGCAGTCGTTCTGCTTTTGTGAATGCACTAGAAGGCGTTAAGCGCGTTATTCGCCCAGGAAGCTTGGTATTTGTGATCAGTGACTTTAAGCACTTTGACGATATCACCAAACAGCATATTTCATTGGTATCAAGACACAGTGACTTAGTGGCTATTCAAGTTACCGACCCTTTAGAAAAACAATTACCACCACCTGGTTCATACGGATTTACAGACGGTGATAAAGCCGTCACAGTGAATACCCAGAGCAAAGAATTAAGAAAGCAATATCGTTTAAGATTTTTGGATCATCAGGAACGCATCAAGCAACAATTAGCATCCATTGCTATCCCGTTAATTGAATTGAACACCAATGAATCTGTGTCCGATAAACTCAACGCGTCTCTCGGCTTAAACGCCAGAGTCAAGCGCTAGCTTAGGATACAGGGGACCAATCGACGGCATGAATCCAACTGATCCTTTAGCCAATTTGAAAGATATCCATATCCCCGACCCAATCACGGGTTGGCCACCGGCGATTGGCTGGTGGTTATTAGCATTAATTGCCATTGCAGCCATTGTCGGTGTTGTGATCTGGTTGATCAAAAATCACCGAAAAAATGCCTACCGTCGGGAGGCTCTAGACCAGCTAGCTCAATTACGAGCGAAAGCCGCGGAGCAAGATTCAGTAACCACCGCTACACAACTTTCCGGATTGCTTAAACAAGTGGCCATTACATTATTCGGCCGCCATCACACCGCCGGTTTAAATGGTGATGCCTGGTTACAATTTCTCGACGAAAAAGGTAAGACAGATGCATTTAGCCAAGGCGAAGGTCGCATTTTAGGGGATGATATCTATAAACCTAATATTCCCATTGATGTGGATTCGCTTTTTAACCTCAGCCAACAGTGGATCAAAAAACAATGATGATCGTGTTAGAACATTGGTGGGTGTGGTTACTATTTCCATTGCCATGGATTATGCGAGCAATACTGCCCAAAACAGACCAAGGGCAAAGCGCTCAACTGCGGGTACCTTTTTACAGTGATGTGAGCGAGCTAGCAGGTAAAAAACACAGCACCATTATTAAACGAAGTTTTCGCTGGCGGTTGCTGTTGTTTTTGCTGTGGTTCTGCTTAATTTTAGCAGGCACAAACCCACAATTTATTGGTGAACCAGTCAGCATTCACTCTGAAGCTAGAGACCTAATGTTAGCGGTGGATATTTCTGCCAGTATGGATGAATTCCACGATATGCGCGTTAAAGGTGAGCAAACGGATCGATTAACCGCGGTAAAATCAGTCTTGGAGGAATTTATTGATCGCCGAGCCACAGACCGGTTAGGTTTAATCTTATTTGGTTCGCAAGCTTATCTGCAAACACCGCTTACCTTCGACCATGTCACCCTGCACCAATTGCTGAAAGAAGCGCAAATTGGTATTGCAGGACCACGCACCGCCATTGGTGATGCCATAGGCCTAGCCATTAAGCGCTTAAAAGATCGCCCCGCAGAATCTAAAGTACTTATCCTTTTAACTGATGGCGCTAACACTGCAGGGGAAATAAGTCCCTTACAAGCAGCAGAGTTAGCTGCTCAAAAAGAACTGAAGATTTACACCGTTGGTGTTGGTGCAGACGAAGTGGTTTTACCGGGTATTTTCGGCAGCCGCTTTGGGCAACGAAAAATCAACCCGTCAGCGGACCTTGATGAAGGTACATTAGAAAAGATTGCTGAGCTAACTGGTGGCCAATATTTTCGCGCAAAGAACACTGATGAGTTACGCAGAATCTATGAAATGCTCGACGATCTAGAACCCGCTGAAGCAGACCCAGAAGTTTTCCGCCCGATTCGTTCTTTGTTTTATTGGCCCTTGGGATTGGTATTACTGCTCAGTGGTTTGATCGCACTTCGTGCCATTATTAGCGATTGGAGTGCGAGAATAAAAGCTCGAAATCATCAAAAGTCATTTAACACGCAAAACCCAAATTCAACCACATGAATATTGAACAGCTATTGAATGAGCTAGCAGAGTTTCACTTTTTGCGACCAGAATGGTTTCTGGCACTAATCCCTGCGCTGCTGTTATTTATTTTTCTGTTAAACCGACGTTCAGCACAGGGCAGCTGGCAAAAGATCGTTGCACCCCATTTATTACCACATCTGTTGCAAGGCAGCATAGGTAAGAAAAGTCGCTTTCCCATTTTTCTTATTTTGGTGTGTTGGATATTGGCGGTGCTTGGCATGGCCGGCCCTACCTGGGAGAAGATTCCTCAAGCTGTGCAGAAGAAAGTAGACGCCCAAGTCATTGTGTTGGACTTATCACTATCAATGTTCGCACAAGATATTTCACCATCTCGCCTCACCCGAGCGAAACATAAACTCAGTGATATTTTATCGAAATCCAATGAGGGTTTAACGGGACTAGTAGTTTTTGCCGGTACGCCTCATGTGGTTACACCTTTGACGGACGATAACCGCACCATTCTCAGCATGGTAGATTCCCTATCACCAGATATTATGCCTATTCCAGGTGGTGATTCTGCCGCCGCCGTTATCAAAGCAAAAGAAGTACTGAATCAGGGAGGTATCCCACAGGGCCATATCATTCTGATTACCGATGACATCAAAGCCGATTTTGTCGACAGAGTAAAAGCAGAGGTCGATGTACAAGATATGCCAGTGTCCATATTCGCCATTGGCACTAAAGATGGCTCCCCTATTCCTTTACCAGGGGGCAACTTTGTTAAAAATCAAGCCGGCAGCATCGTTATAGCTAAAGTCAATCAAGGCGCGTTAAAAATAGCAGCAAAACAATTGCGAGGTCGATTTACCACACTTACCTATTCCGACGATGACATTGATTATCTACTTGGGTTTAAAGCCAACCTGCTTGATCAAGAAATGAAAGATACCGAAAGAGATTTCGATACCTGGGACGAAGCTGGTCACTGGTTAGTCGTGCTTATCCTACCCTTTGCAGCTATGGGCTACCGCAAAGGTTGGTTAGGTAGCTTCGTGGCAGTCATTTGTATTAGCGGGTTATTTCTTGCTGCACCACCAGCACAAGCAGATATTTGGCAAGACCTTTGGCAAACCAAAGATCAGCAAGGACAAAAAGCTTGGCGACAAAAACACTATCAACAAGCAGCTGAGAAATTTTCCGATCCACTATGGAAAGGCAGCGCCCATTATCGCAGCGAGAACTATGAAGCTGCAGCAGAAGAATTTGCCAAACTCGACACAGCGGAAAGTCACTACAACCGAGGCAACGCCCTTGCTAAGCAGCAATTGATTGATGAAGCCATTGGCGCCTATGAAAAGGCACTGAGCCACGATCCAGAAATGCAGGATGCTAAAGATAATTTGGCATTACTTGAACAACTCAAAGAGCAGCAAGAACAGCAACAAGGCGATGGTGATAGCGACGAAAGCCAAGATAGCCAAGAGAACCAGGATCAACAACAAGATCAGCAGCAAAACCAAGAACAAGATCAGTCGCAGCAGGATCAAAACAACGATCAGCAAGAGCAAGATGGCGAAAACCAACCATCACAACAAAGCGAAGACGGTGAAAAAGATCCTAATCAACAGCAGCAACAGGATCAGCAGCAACAAGACCAACAAGATTCGGCAGAGCAGGAAGAACAAAATCAACAGGCTCAAAATGAGCAACAGGAAAACGAAGAACAAGAACCACAGCCGCTAAGCCCGCAACTACAAGAAACACAAGAATCAGCGGAAGATCAGCAAGCATTACAGCAATGGCTTGAAAGGGTTCCCGATGAGCCCGGCGGATTATTAAGACGCAAATTTAAGTTGGAATCCAGGCTGCGCAATCAATCCAATCTAGAATCACAGGCATGGTGAAGCATCTCATGACGAAACCATTAACGTTACTTTTACTTTTACATTTACTATTGTGGTTCGGCCTAGCCCAACCCATTTGGGCAGCCACTGTTACCGCCCAAGTGGATACCCACAAGGTTCAACAAGGCGACAGCCTTATTCTTACTATTACAGTGAATGAAAGAGCTTTTGGTAAAGAACCGAATTTTGATGAGCTAAAAGAACAATTTCGAATCATTAATAAAGTGAACTCTAGTAGCGTGCGGATGATTAACGGCCGCATGGAGTCCTCGATTTCTTGGCGGCTTACGTTAGCACCCAAAGTTAACGGCTATGTTGTGATCCCTCCCATAAAATATGGCAACAGCCAAACAAAACCGATCACGATTCAAGTAGCAAAACGCAGCGCTTCAAATAAGCCAACATCCAAAGACCTTGTTTTTATTGAAGCAACTGTTGATAAAAAATCCGTATATGTACAAGAGCAAGTCATTCTAACGCTGCGCCTGTACAAAAGAACCCAACTGATTGATGCTTCTTGGACCCCTCCGCAAATTAGCGATGCAGTAAGCGAGCCTTTAACGGAATCGCGAACTTACCAGAGCGTTGTCGGTAACTATACCTATCAGGTTACAGAAAATACTTTCGCAATATTCCCACAAAAGTCAGGCGAGTTACTTATCCCCAAATCACATTTGATCGCCACCATAGGCACTGGTCGACGAGGTGGATTTTTCGATCCCTTTGGATCAGCAGGCAAGCAAATCAGTCGTAGCACCAAAGCACTCAGCGTTGAAGTAAAGTCAATTCCAGACGGTTATCCAAAAACCCATTGGTTACCTTCCAGTGCAGTGGCAATGGCAGATCAATGGTCGCCTGAAAACCCAGAATTTAAAGTGGGTGAAGCGGTTACTCGTACCATCATATTGCAAGCAAAGGGCTTAACCGCAACAGCACTACCTTCGATACCAGCCCCAAGCAGTAATAAATTTAAAGTTTATCCAGACAAGGCAGACACCAAAAGCACTGTAGACGCCGACGGTATTGTTAGCCAGCGAGTGGAGTCCTACGCCTTTATTCCCACCGAAGCAGGTACCATAACGTTGCCTGAGATTCAGATTAGTTGGTGGGACGTCACCCGCGATAAATTGCAAATGGCTACATTACCTGCAAAAACTATCACCGTAGAACCATCCGCTAGCGCGCAAAAAACAGATCAAGCTGTTACTGCCCCACCCTCTATCAGCGCCCCACCGAGCACTGTACCGCCTTCCGTATCCAACACACAGGTCACCGCACCAAACTCTATGTGGCAATGGATCGCGATGGGCAGCTTGATACTGTGGTTGATAACGCTACCGATTATTTTCATTGCCCTTAAGCGCAAACCCAACAAAGAGCCCCCACAAGAGACACAAGTAAAGGCGCCAAGAATTTCCCTTAAAGAAGCAAAGGCGGCTTTAAAATCTGCCTGCCAGGGTTCAGACCCCCGACAAGTTAGAGACGCCTTAATTAATTGGGGAACTGCAATCTATCCAAGCAAAAATTGTTATTCTATTGGTGACGTTAAAAACAATGTAACCTCTGAGAAATGTCGAGCGGCGATTAAAGAACTTGAAATTGTGTTATACAAATCTGGCGAAGCCCCCGGCAATCAGCATTGGGACAGTACTCTACTTTGGGAAGCTGCTGAGGAGGAGGAAGCAGAAGTGGATGCCGGAAAAGCAAATCCAGCACTAGCGCCACTTTATCCTTCTTCGTCGTAACAACCATGAGTCAGAATAAGTTGGATGAACTAGCACAGCGTTTTCCACTATTGTCCCTGCGGGACATCAAACGTATCAATCAATCATTTCAGCTTCACGGGACCAAGCAAGCCACGATGCTAAGGGATTTCACCGATGGGCTTAGCAGTGTCTTGACCGACTATTATCTCCACCTGCAAAAAGCAGATGCACTCTATATAGCAACCATCATGGATAAGAGTGAAACCTGGGAGATAAATATAAAGATCGATAATAATTCCTTAAAATGGGTATGTGTTTCCCAGTCTCCCATCGAACCTGCAGACCTTTCTAGACCACTATAATTCTGTCGAACTATCCAGCCCACTTCATATCCAAGACGAATTGAGCGATAGCTTTTAATTCATCACCCTCACTTATTCGAAAATTCCTGATAGCAAGCACGTAAAGTTCGACTTTTTATTAATAAGAAGCGCCGCTATTATTTTTCATACACCAAAAAAAGAGGTGTTCACAATGAAGATTGAGGTTAATGCAATTGGCTTCACGCTAAGTTACGCCTTGCAACACTATGTCACCAGGCGGCTTAGATTTGCACTGGCGCCGCACGCTCATCATATCAAATGTGTCATCGTCAGATTATCGGATATCAATGGACCAAGAGGTGGTTATGATCAACATTGCCAAATTCAATGCGTTTTACCGGGACTTCCAGATGTCTTTGCAGAAGATACTTCTTCAGAACTCTGTATCGCCATCAACCGAACTGCAGCCCGTACCGGTCGTTCAGTCGCCAAGAGTCTTAAGAAGCGTCAGGCAAGATCAATCAGGTCGGATCTACCCAAGGTATTAATGAAATCTTAGCTTGATCAAATAAAGATTCATTCGGAGTAATTATAAATGTCTACCGGAATCGCAAACCCCAAAACTGAACCGTCAACCCACGGTATAAGTACTAACGCAATCAACACAAACAAGGTGTTGAAAAACACCTATAGCCTGCTATCAATGACGCTGCTTTTCAGCGCGATAATAGCAGGCACATCCATGGCGTTAAATCTACCTCACCCAGGTCTGCTTCTCACATTGGTTGGTTATTTTGGTTTACTTTTCCTTACCACCAAATTTAGAAATTCAGCCATGGGCTTGTTGTGTGTTTTCGCCCTCACTGGGTTTATGGGTTACACCCTCGGCCCCATCCTCAATGCCTATCTAAGCCTCGCAAATGGTGGGCAAATCGTAATGACCGCCATGGCAGGAACAGGTGCTGTTTTTATAGGCCTATCCGGTTACGCCCTAGTCAGTAAGAAAGACTTTAGTTTTTTGGGAAGCTTCTTGTTTGCCGGCATCATCGTTGGATTCCTTGCCGGGTTAGCAGCAATTTTCCTAGAAATGCCCGGGCTTTCCCTGGTGGTTTCGGCAATGTTCGTTTTACTGATGTCTGGTCTAATTCTTTATGAAACCAGCAACATCATTCACGGCGGTGAAACAAACTACATCATGGCCACGGTCACTTTGTTTGTTGCCATCTTTAATCTATTTACCAGCCTACTGCATTTGTTAGGTTTCATGAGTGGAGATGAATAATATGAACTTTTCCAAACTTCTTAACGACCTAGCTGGCACTGTTAGCGGACAAACAAACGGTGCCCCTTCAGCAACAAATTCTGTTCGCAGCATCAGCGATAAGATTCCCGGCGGCCTAGCAGGTGGGGCTGTCGCTGGAGGCTTAGTTGCGATGCTAGTCGGCAGCAAATCTGCGCGCAAAACAGCAGGCAAAGCTGCTACTTACGGTGGAGCTGCAGTCCTCGGTGGGCTAGCTTATAAAGCCTATAAAGGCTGGCAGCAAAACGAGGCGCAGGTAGCCAATACCCAACAGGTAAACTACCAAGCTGCTGGTGGACCAGTGTATATTCCTGACCATAATCCCCAGCCTCAGTCACACAGTTTTGAGCAAGAAGCACTGGAACATATGAACGGGGCGCAACCCGAGAAGTCGTACCAGATCGTACTGATCAAAGCGATGATTGCTTCGGCTAGAGCAGATGGCCACATTGATGGTGACGAGCAAAATCGCATATCAGATGCTATCGGTAGAATGAACTTAGATCACCAAACCCGAGGCGACTTGCTTGATCTGTTCTTACAACCCATTCAATTGCATGACGTGATTAACAGTCTGGAATCGATGGAACAGAAAGCAGAAGTTTATTTGGCTTCCTGTCTAGCCATCGATCTAGACCACCAAGCTGAGTACGCTCACCTGTCTAGGCTGGCTAAGGCACTAGAGTTGCCTCCCGGATTGGAACAACAGCTACGAGCCCAAGCTAAGAGCGCGCTTTCAGAGGTCGCCTAACATTTGGCGAGCACTGAGCCTTTGAAATTTATGAGTAATACCTAAACGTAAACCGACTCTGTATTTTTTTTACTAGCGAACTTTTCAAATCTAAACTTAATAGTATGAGATTTGAATCGTTCGCATTTTTAGTGCTTTTGTTATTTTCCTCGGTTGTTTAGCGTCTACGGTGTCCCTAGAGCAAACAACAGAAAGCACTGATCTTGCCTTATATGCGGATGTGCTCGAAGACAAAAATGGCGAGTTCAGCATAGCTCAAGTTGCTTCGGAACAACTAGCCAACCAATGGTCACCCAACACGTAGATCACCACTAGATAATATTTTTCTTGGTTGCTTCTTTGGCATCATACTAGTGATGGCACTCTATAAGTTGTTCATCTATTTTTCTGTTAGAGATATCGCCTATCTATACTACATCGCCTATATCTTTAGCTTCGATCTTTGGTTGTTTACTTACCATGGTTTGTCTTATCAATTCTTTTGGCCCAATTCCCACACCAGGGGTAACTTGGCCCATATCGTTTTAACCGCTTCAAAGAAAGCGAACTCTCTAAAACTAGAGTGCCTATCATCGCGCTGACGGCGAACGTCATGAAAGACCAAAAAGATCTATGCATAGCAGCCGGCATGAACGGTCATTTAGCTAAGCCGCTTCTGATGAAAGACTTAAAGGCAATACTTGAACAAGGCTCTCTGGCCAGTTAGTTATTCTCCAACCTTTGACTAACCACCAGTGCTCTTTTGATAGGTAACCCACTTAGTTCTTTCACTAAGCTTATTATAAACAGCTTGGGCTCTGCAGTTATCATCTGCGGTAATCCAGCGTACAAACGGCCAATCATTTTGCTGAGCGCGAACGTCTAGTGCTTCGAACAGTTTCTCGACCGTTCCGGTGCCTCTGTAAGCCGGTGATAAAAAAAGATCATCGAGATAACCAACCTTGGTTCCCCTCAAGGGCGAAAACATTGATCGATAATGCATAAATCCTATTGGTGTTTGGTTCTTATCGCGGGCAATGATGCAATAGAATTCATCTTTCTCGCTTTGAATCCATCCCCAAACGGTATCAAGAATTTGCTGATCCATTGGCATTTCATAAAACTCAGCGTACTCTTGATACAAGTCTTCCCAGCCGCTTTTGTCCTTTAGCGTAACGTCGCTTACATAAATTCCCATTGAAACCTTACCTATCATCCATAAAACTAGCACCCACAAAACAAAGTAGATAATGCTAAGCCATGTACTCGTATTCTCTCAACACTTCAACGATTTGAATTCGGTATGACTTATACCATTTTTCCTTTGCCTTGTTTTGAGCAACAATATGTTCCTGATTAGCTCTCCAGGATTTAATCTGTTCAAGACTATCCCAATAGGAAATCGCGACCCTAGAATCCCCATTCATTAGTGAAAAAAACTCTTTACAGCCAAACTCATTAAAAGCGAGTGTTTTCATTCTGTCGATGGCTTCATCGTACTCATCATCTAAGACACCCGCTTCAGCTCTTATTATTACCGCATACATTTAAATAAATTCCTTTTCATCGAAATACTCTTTGCGCCACAGGATAAATTAAACAAGCTGATATTGAAATGAAATCCCACCTTAAGTAGCAGCAACACTAATATTTATTAACGACATGTCGAGTAAAATATAGAGTAATCATATCCGCTATTTGGCGGTAATAGTCTTTTTCCATATCAAAAGCATGTGGCAAACCTTGATACAAATGTAGCTCGGCAGGCACTTGGTATTCTTCCATAAGATGATATAAACGCCAGCTGCTTTCGTGAGGTACGAGTTGATCACTACTTCCATGAACTAGAATCGTTGGTGGATAATCAGCATTAATATAGGTGGTTGGACTTGCTTGATGCTCAACCACTTCCCCTGCATTTTCTCCCAACAATGCGCCAATTAAAGTTGGGTTGTGTGATATCTTAATCTCGCCCGGGGCATAAATGGCTGATACGGCACTTACCCTACTACTAAAGCCAAGGTTGCCGCCCTCACCTTCTAACTCTGTTACATTTGCAGAGCCCCCTAACACCAGCGCAAGATGTCCGCCAGCAGAATTACCAGAGACACAAATCTTCTCAGGATTAATAGAAAGCATCTCTGCATTTGCTCGCATCCAGCGTACCGCAGCCTTAGCATCATATATTTGCGCCGGCCAAATTGCCTCGTTGATTAAGCGATATTCAGAACAAACACAGACAAAACCGTAACGTGCTAGTTGGATGGCATAGGATCTCAGCTGAGCCTTGTCGCCTTGAAACCATCCACCACCATGCATTAGTAAAATTGATGTCATATCTGGGGAGACGACTGGAGGGATATAGACATCACAAAGCAGGTCCCGCGTTCCCGTTGTGCCGAAGACGAGATCTTCTTTGATATCTACCTGACCTTCAAGGGTTTTGAGTACACTTTTCATATCAGGTCTTAGCCTGCAATGCTCGGATCTGAGCATCATGATACTTAGGGAGAAGAGCTAACGTAGTGATGGCGCCAATTAACGCCAAAGCCATATCTGACTGCGTATCCCACTCATAACCTTGCGTGCCCAAGAAGGCCTCAGCCGCCTCATCGGATGCCAAGGCGACCCACCACTCAATTAATTCATAAACAGCGCTAACCGTCATCGCAACACACAACACGAATAGACGTAGCCACCACGCACCATTCACAGCCTGTTTTCGGATCAGAATCTCTCTTGCTATTAACGCAGGCACAAAGCCCTGAAAGAAATGACCAAGTTTGTCGTAGTTGTTTCTTTCCATGCCAAATAGCCCTTCAAAGAAAGGCACCTCGGCATAAGTATAATGAGCGCCCACCATTAGAATAAGGCAATGAGCTAAGATCATCACGTAAAGCAGTGTGGTCAACTTAAAGGTTTTATAGGTGTAGACCAAAATACCAAAACCAATCAATGCTGGCAGCACTTCAAGAAGCCAAGTCAATTGATCCTTGGGATTGATACCTGACCAAACCAAAACCACCATAAATATAACAACCCATAAAATCTTAATAATGGTCACCTCTTAAGATTAAAGACTGGCTTTTATCTAAGTGTTAGCCAGTTCTCAGTAGCCACTCTACTTATTAACAAATTGTACGAGTAATTTCTTACAGATCCCTCTGCCCTCATTGAGCAACAATAAAATCACCAACACAAGGTAATTAAACGTAGTTCATCGCAATCATCAAGAGGGAACGACTATGAAACTTAATAACTTATTCTCAATGGCAATTTGTCTTATCAGCTTATCATTCGCAACAACTTCTTTTGCTGCCTATGAATTCTATATCAAGATCGAAGGCTCTGAACAAGGATTATTCACGGAAGCCACTAAAGAACCGCATGTTGATTGGATTAACGTTTTAGCAGTTCACATCGACTCATCAATCACTACCGATACGACCAGTGGGAGTGCTAGCGGCAAGCCTCAACATGAGGCAATCACAATAGCGAAAGAATGGGACATGTCTAGTCCAATGATTATGAAAGCCCTGCGCACTAACGAAAACCTACCTTTCGTGGAAATCAGCGCTTATAAAGTCGATGAAACGGGCTATCGAAGCCACTATTACACCATTGAATTAACTAACGCTACGATTAGTAGTATTAATTCAAGATCAGTCGGAAACAAAGCAGTAGATAAAATTGGATTCAACTTCGAAAGAATCGAATTTAGTTATGAATAGACTACGAACAATAATAACCAAGCCAATCTAAATGAATGGGAATAGCTGACCTATTCCCATTCATTTCTCTAATACACTTTTCTCCTAGACAGCAATCTTACCTAAGCTCAGCTATTGGTGGACACCCAACCTCTGCGAGCCCTTGATATTCTGCCTGCTGCCAAAGCTCTGTACCTGAAAATAGCGCAATATAAACACTGCATCGCTGCTCGTGATTTGAAAAGCGCGTGTCAGCTTGTAACTTTTCCTTCAAGATCACCACGCTATTTCGCTGATTAGCCATACGAATACCATCGGTCTCTTGGGTATGAAATACCATTAAATTATCTTGAACAGGATCGCTATTCCAAGGCTGCCAATAATGAGATTCACTATTCAGGCGACCAAAGCCTGGAGAACCATGGTAAGCGAATTCAGCCCAATAAGAAGACATGCTAGCGCCAAGCTGTTCACGGCCAGGGGCGTTCTTTTTGGTAAAAAGCAGTGCATCCAAAGTTGGACTACGAAAGGCATCGAAATAATTGAACACGAAGGGTATTTCCATACCATGGGCAGCCCCCATTAAAAAGCCCAAATCTACAAACAATATCTTTGGTTGCTCATCCCAATCAAATCGATAGGCAAAGATCTCTGGTTGCTGAGGATTGCTCCGCAAAGCATTTACAATCATGTCCACACCAAAGATCTTCCACATTTCCGATTTATATTCGGCATATAAGTCATAATAATTTTTGTTTTTCGGTAGCATGGGCAAATCTGCTAAGGTGTGCACAAACTCTGGTTCAAACATCATATAAAGCTTATGCTCGTCACGATTACTACCAATAATGAGCGGAACCGCATTATAGCTATCCGCATTTTGAAATTGCGTTAACGGATTTTCTTTAGGTAGCACGGTACCATCTCTAAATTTAGTGAGAAACCATCGCGGCATCACACCATCAGTAAGTATTTTTTGAAATGGAATCTCATTATTGCCAGCAGCAATTATTTGTGCCGCGCTTTTGCTGTAAAGCCGTTCTCTAATATCAGGCAGCGCCATCTCATTTTGTAGCAGTTTCGCCGCTAAGCGATCCCCTGCTTCGCCCTCAGCTATAAGCAGATTATTAAAGATTTCTCTACCACTGTGATAATAGCCTCCATCTTCAATATAGTTTTGTACCATCGATAATTCATAGGTATTGATTCTACCGCTCTGTGAAATCGCTTTATGAAATAGACCATCAGCTAGCGGCGACAACATTAATGTCAAAACATTCCAGGCTCCAGCAGACTCTCCAAAAACAGTCACATTGTTAGGGTCGCCACCAAACTGCTCAATATTGTCTTGAATCCATTGCAAAGCACGAATGTTATCAAGAGTGCCATAGTTCCCGGAATCATCTAGCGAATCTCCGGTTTGCAATGCTGGGTGCGAGAACCAGCCAAAAAGACTAAGTCGGTAATTGATCGTGACCACAATAACGTTTTGTTGTTGTGCCAGTGCCTTGCCATTGTATTCACTACTGCTACCACCAATATTGGCCCCGCCATGAATCCAAACCATTACCGGCAAGCGCTCATTACCCATGGGTATATCTTGTGGAGAAAACTGAGGAGCGCGAATATTTAAATAAAGACAATCTTCACTACCTAATGGTTCACCAACAACTGCGTCACCATCGGACAGGGCATGAAGTTCATTGGTAGCCTGAATACAGCTGCTACCATGCTGCAAGGCTAAATAGCTATCATCAGACCACGAGGAAGCAGGCAGCGGCGCCTTCCAACGACGTGATTCAATGGGTGGTTCAGCGAAGGGAATTCCAAGCCAGGCGTGGGTGCCATTATCTTCTTCAAAGCCAATCACTTTACCTGTCTCTGTTTCTCGCAAGGAATCTGAATTCAATGAGAAATCAATATTACTAAGACTAGAAGAAGATTTCTCAAGGGTTCGAGTAAGGACGCGAGTGAAGCCCGCCGGAGGTTCTAGCGTTATAATGTAAGTGCCCGGATCTACGGAATAAAATGAGTAATGACCATCACTATCGGTGGTGACTGTCTTTTCAGGATCGCCGCTTAAAGTAATTTTTACGTCCGCTAAACCAACACCATCGCGGGAGACAGTACCTGAAATATTGCACGCTGAAATCAGACTAGTACCGAATAGAATTAAAGCAATATGGATTAGCCGAAACATAGGACACGCCTTCCATTATTATTTTTAACGCGTTTAAAGTTGATGAAGCCTTGATCGAATATTAGTTAAAGTAAATAAATTCCCACTGACAGCAATTGGCTCCAAAGACCTTACTGCGCTTCATTTAGGTCAGTTAATTTAAAACAGCTGTTTTAGTAAACCTTAGTTACGAGCGCAACTAAGGTTTACTATGGCGACAAGTTACAACGTAGGTGTGAACTCACTGACTTTATATTTATTCAATGAATCCAAGCTAATTTTCTTCTCAAAGTCTCTCATCAATGGACCCAGCAACACGTAAGAATACATATCATGAAACTTAGTAGTGGTGGTCGTGGACACATAGTGATTTCTAATCAGAGCAGATTGCATTCTTCCCGTCTTAGAGAATTCGATAATGGCTAGGTCCCAATCATTGTAGTAACGATGGGTACGTTGTGGCGAGTTATCTTTAAATAACTTAGATAACTCGGCATTAATCTGTGGTTGAAATAACCCTACCTTGCCTCCGCGCTCAGCAACTGCCGCATAAAAGCGCTCAGCCAGTTCATCTTGAGTGGAATCGTAGTTGGAATAGTTAGCAATAATTTCTTGGTAAGGCCCCCGATCTAACATAGGGTCCTTATTTGATTGGGAGAAATACTTGTGGCGAAAGGTCAGCGCATTATTCCACACCGATATGACATACTTTCGCTTCATTTCCTCATCCAATTCCAAGTACATTTTTTTGGACATGTGGGTATCGTAGGATTGCTTTGCTCGGTTGGTTTTCCCTTGCTCACCACCTTGCTTCAGGTCGTGAATACTACGATTAATATTTTGCAGATCATTGAGGGTTCCGGCACATCCGCTCAAGCCAACCCCTAGAAGAATAATCATTAAGAACTTCATATGTACTCCATTACAAAACGGCAAATAGAACATTTATTAAGCAAGGGAGTTATTGTTACGCGCTCGAACGAGCCTAGAGGAGAACCTAAATCCTTTAGAAGCAGCATCCAAACACCGCTAACCGTCAATATCCCTTGACGCTTGTAGTTTACTCAAAGCACTGAAGTAAGTATATGGGGATGTGAATGTTTAAATCTCCGGGCACAAAAAAGCCCCGGTTATACGGGGCTTTTTTGTAAGTGAGCTAAAGCTTACTATTAGTTAGTAGCAGGCTTTTTCTTTACTTGTTTTGCCAATAGGAAATCGGCGAATGCAGGCAATAGCCAGATCGCACCAACCATGTTCCACAAGAACATGAAGGTCAGCAATAAGCCCATATCAGCTTGGAACTTGATATCAGAGAATATCCAAGTACCCACACCAATTGCCAAGGTTAAACCGGTGAAGCTAACTGCTTTACCCGTTACGCGAAGCGTCTCGAAATAAGCTTTTTGTAATGGCATTCCTTCTGCTATAAAGCCTTGGAGACGGGAGTAAATATATATACCGTAGTCAACACCAATACCAACACCTAATGCGATAACCGGTAAAGTCGCCACCTTAACACCGATACCTAGTTGCGCCATCAGTGCCTGACACAGTAAGGACGTTAATGCCAAAGGTACCACAATACAAACAACCGCTCGCCAGGTTTTAAAGGTCACAAACACTAAGAAACATACAACGGCATAAACCAAGTACAACATCTTATCTTGGGATCGCTCGATCGTTTCATTGGTGGCCGCCTCAACACCGGCATTACCGGATGCTAATACGAATTTAGCCACGTTGGGATCATCGTTTTCTTCGGCAAAAGCTTCTACTGCCGCCACCGTTCTTTCTAAGGTTTCTGCTTTGTGGTCGTCTAAGAAAATAATCACCGGCGCTAAGCTACAACTTAAGTTCATTAAGCCTTGCGGCACCGTTCTCAGCGAACCATTGATAATATCTTGAACTTTAGAGAGCGACGCCCATTTCAGGTTGCCCTCGTTGTATCCGGTAGTGACCAACTTAGAAACGGTAACCAGGGAAACACTGGACTGCACGCCTTCAACATTTTCCATGTGCCACATAAAGCGATCCATTGCATCGAGGGCGGCGAACTTAATACAGCCCTCTGCGGGTGTTTCCACCATGACTACCAATACGTCTGCACTGACCGAGTAATTCTGCGATATAAAGCGATCATCCATGTTATATCTTGAATCCGGCCTCAGCTCCGGCGCCCCCGGGTCTAAGTCACCAATCTTTAGATCTTGGCTGTAGTACCAACCAACAGCTGCAAGCACCACACCGACTAGGATCGAAATGGCAGCAATACTCGGGCTAGCAAAGCCCGACAGCCAACGCCAAATAGCAGGTGGCTTTTCTCGCTTCTTAAGCACCGCCGCAACTGCTCGATTGCTCACACCAATGTAAGACAACACGATCGGCACCAGGATCAAGTTGGTTAAGATGATGGTTGCAACACCGATACTAGCGGCAATCGCTAGCTCTTGGATTACACCAACTTCGATAAACCACAAGGTCACAAAGCCGATAGCGTCACTCACCAATGCCACAATGCCTGGAATATAGAGCGCATGGAAAGTTTTCTTAGCGGATTCTAAAGAGTCGGATTCTTTAGAAGAATTTACAGCCATCTCGTTAATGATTTGCACACCATGGCTCACACCAATCGCAAACACTAAGAAAGGCACCAGCATAGAATAAGGATCGATACCAAACTGAATGGCTTCAAAAGCCGGGAAGTTTTTGACGAATTCCGGCCAAGACTCCGTTTCCCTAAAGTTCGCCAACAGGTCATGGAGTATAGCTAGAAAACCTAATTGCCAAACTACTGCGATCATCGAACAAATCACTACTGTTGCCGCACTACGCAAGCATTTCGAGTCTAACAACAACAATACAAAGGTAATGCCCATTGCGATCAAGAAGAACAGACCAACACCACGAGCGCCGTCTATCAGATCACCTACTTTCTTAGCGAAACCGATAATGTGAATCTTTACCTTCTCGCTTTCATATTTCTCGCGAACTTTTTCCTCGAGAAGATGAGAAAAGGCTTGGTAATCCACCTTTTCGCCGCGGGCGGGATCTAAGTCCAACAGCGGTACATATACAATCGTTGAACGGAAGTTATCTGCAACTAATCGACCAATTTGCCCAGAACGCAATACGTTCGCTTGCAAATCAGCGATCGCCTTATCGGATCCATCATAAGTGGGTGGAATAACCTCTCCGCCTTTGAAACCCTCTTCGGTTACTTCTACCCAACGTACATTGGGAGTCCAAAGTGACTGCACCTTGGATTTATCAACATTAGGAAGGTAAAAAACCTCGTCAGTGATGTCCTTTAAAATCTGTAGAAATTCTTCATCAAAAATATCGCCTTCGGTGTGCTCAACAGCGATACGAATATCATTACCCAGACTGAGTTCGTCTTTGTGCTTGAATAGGTTTTGAATATATTCGTGCTTTAAAGGCACCATCTTTTTCAAGCTAGTGTCCAGGGTTACCCCGGTCGCCTTGATAAAGAAAAACACCGTCGCTGCCAAAAAGGCAATCATAATCGGTGCACGGTTATTGAATATCAACTTTTCGAAAACGTTGGCCTTGGTGGACATAGATTTACCTTATCCCTATTTTTATTTAATGCCTAAAACACTAGGGTTAGGCGAAGCAATTGTGACACCCGCTTTTCCCACCATAATTAACTTATTATTGCTTGATTTCGTTATACCAACGATAGACTGACGATCTTTCGTTGTTTGCTTCACAAACGAATTACCACCGTCTTTGGAGTGCATAATAACACCCCCGTTACCCACCAAAATCACGCCTTTTTCGCCCAACATAGTGCCAGACATTAAACCACCGGTATTGGTTGTGAAAATCTCACGCCAAGTATCACCTTGATCCTCGGTTTTAAAGATATGGCCTTGAAGACCAAAAATCAGAGCTTCGTTATCACTGGGGCCTATCAACGCACCAAAAAACGATCCCTCATAGGGGCTAGCTAAAGTCTCCCATGTTTTGCCGGCGTCTGTGCTCCTGAACAAAGTCCCCATCTCACCGGCGATTATCATGAACTGGCCGTTTCGGGTGGCAATGGAATTTAAATGCCAACCATCGATGTTATCTAAACGCTCAGACCAATCTTCCCAAGTCAGGCCCCCATCATCGGTATGCAAGAAGCCACCATAAGCGCCAACCACAAAACCTTCTTTTTCATTTCTGAACCACACATCTAGTAAAGGTTGACCCGCTCGCGAAGGACCAGCATCGTAGTCATATTCCGCATCAGGATCCTCTTCTTCATAAGGATCCGCGTATTGGACTTCCCAATTAGAACCGCCATCTTTGCTATGAAGAATTAGACCTTCATGTCCCACGGCCCAACCATATTGATCATTTGCAAAGTAAACCGCTGTCATTAGCTCTATTGTTGGCACTTTGGCTTGCTTCCAGCTTTGCCCTTGATCCTGGGATACCAAGATATGGCCACGCTCACCCACAGCTACCAGCTTTTCTCCAACCTTCTGAATATCCGTCAGCAGGGCTTCAGCAGCCTTGCGGGACATAACAGAGTAACGGGGCTCGTACTTGTCTTTATTATTCGCTGAGCTCAAAGTTGGCACAGCTACCAAAGACAGGCACAGGCTAGTAACCAGTAGTTTTTTGAATTGATGCAATGATTTAATTCGCATGCTTTACTTTCTCGTTTTTGGTGTGTCTCTTGTCGAAGACTAGTCGCTATTAGTTGTTAGTTGATCAGTCTTTCTACTACCGACGGCTTCTGCGTCTTAGCTGAGCCGGTTTAAAATATTTTGATGGTGGTGAGATATCATCAAACTCTAAGGATGTTTTTTCTTCATTATCTAAAAACGCCACATAATAGCGCTGAGAAGATAGATCATGATATACGTCTAGGGCCGTCCATAAAACGGGTACTTCATAATAATTCTTCAAAAATGACAATGACACTCGCCATAATTCACCTTGAGAATCATATTGATCGGCCATAGCAATTGTCCAACTATCTTCATCAATGTAAAAGGTTCTTTTGGTGTAGATGTGACGTTGATTGTCTTTCAAGGTACCTTCAATCACCCACACCCGATGCAATTCATAACGGGTAAATTTAGGATTCACATGCCCTTTCTTGAGCATTTGCTCATAGGTAATGGCATTAGAATCTAGCTTATAGTTGTTATAAGGAATGATCATTTCCTTCTTGCCAAGCAGCTTCCAATTGTAGCGATCTCCAGCACCATTAAAAATATCAACATCGTCTGCAGTAATAATGCCATCTGAAGAGGCAACCGGGGTATCGTACGCTAAATTAGGGGCACGCCTTAAGCGCCGCTGGCCGGCATTATAGCCCCAAGCTTTGCGAGGATCTCTAACCCGATCGATAGTATCGTGAACCAGAATCGCACCGCCCGCTAATCGCGCAGGCTGTTTGATTTGTGAAATATAATAGAGCAAGCGATTATCCAGCTGCTTTTCGTTGCCATCCTTGTGGTAATAAACAAAGTCTATTTCTTGAGCACTAGTAACCAATGCAAAACTACCATTACGTTGCACCACTGCTTCGGATGCATTTCGTTTTACAAAAACACCGCGCCAGCGGGTGATATGGTTCCATAAAACCTTCAGAGGATTAACCTGACCATTGGCGTCTAAAGGAATTGGAAAAGCCACACCGGCATAGGCGCCTTTAATTCCATTACCGTTGTTAATCAGTTTTGCAGTTTTCGCGTTCTGGTAGATATTGTCATAAACCCAACGAGGAGCAGAGGCAGAACGCTTAGTAGGATAGACGGGGATGTAAAAAGTATCGGGATAGCGCTTCAGCATTTTGATTAGACCAGCAGACAATACATTTTCGTACTGATCCATATTTTGCGCAGTGATAGTGAAACGCTTTTTTGATCCTTCGAAAGGATCTGGATGGTGCATACCACGCACGTATGACTTAGGAATGTCTTCCGTCAGTAATCCGCCAGTCCACTCGGGAATCGTGCCGCTTTTATTACCAGCGCGCTCCGCACCATAAGGAGTTAAATCCTTGTTCAATCGCTCTGGTGACAGCTTAGAAGCTACCGCCACACCGCTATTAATGATCGCCAAACAAAGGGCCACAGCCAACATCACACTGCGCTTAAACATTCACTCTGCTCCCAACAACAAAAATTACACACAAGGGTATGCAACCTTAAAAAGTATAGGTCACATTCAAAATAAGGTTAGGGATATAAGCCATTTAAATTTGTCTAGTGCGATAGAAGAACGAACCCAAAATCAGGTTCAAAAAGAAGCACTTAACAGTGGCACTCAACAACAGCATTCCCAAAAGTCAAAAAAATGGCGTAAGCTCACGCCAAAAGCGCGCAAAATTTATACTATTCTGATTGTTTTTTCAACTGAAAACATAAAAAATGCCGCTTTTTCGACCGAAAAGCGGCATTTGTAAAACAACATTAAATTAGACAGATTTTAATCACTCATCCTGTAAGCTTTTTGACGCGATCTCATAGACATCGGTGGACAACGGCTCCACCATGATTCGCTTCAACTGTTGACGCATTAAATCCGACAAATTGGCCTCATATTTGCGCCAACGGGACATAATGCCGCAAAGCCGCGACGCTATCTGAGGATTCACTTTATTAAGTTCAATAATTCGATCCGCCAAGAACTCGTAGCCCTGACCATCTTCTCTGTGGAAATTGATGGGGTTGTTATTACAGAAGGCGCCAATTAAAGCTCGCACCTTGTTAGGATTAGTCAGCTCAAAAGCGGGATGTTTTAGCAGCTGGTGGACTTGTTCCAACGTGTCCCGCTGCGGAGATGAAGCTTGAACGCTGAACCATTGATCCACCACCAGCGCCTCTTCCTGCCATTGTAAATAAAAACGGTTAATCACATCGGATTTAACCGCCGCATTGGAATGGACAATGGCAGCGAAGGCGGCCATTTGATCGGTCATATTGGTGGCACGCTCATAGTGCTGCATACATAAGTCCACTGCGTCGGCTGATTGACTCGCCATAATGTAGCTTAAGCATGTGTTTTTAAGCGCTCGCTGAGCAACCGCCTGGGAATTAAATTGATAATCGTCGGTGAGTGGAATTTTATCGTAGGTCGATAATAGTTGATCCGCGAGTTCATTGGCGAGAGTTTGTTTTACCCGCTCTCGCGCATCATGAATTAATTGAACCTTTACGGGTTGCTGAATTTCCGCCAAATACGCCTCTGTCGGTAATTGCAACATGCGAGCGATCATCGCCTTATCGAGATCATCGTTGGTCAGCAGCTTTCCAATAGCTTCGACGAAACCAGGATGCACCACCGGCTCTTTATCGTTCTCCAGATCAACCATCACGGAACTAATCACATTTACTGCCAGTTCTTGGCTAGCAGACCAGCGATTAAAGCCATCACTATCGTGGGCCATCAAGTGCACTAATTGTTCCACACTCAAATCTTGAGATAGCTTCACCGGCGCAGAGAAGCCTCGAAGCAACGAAGGCACTGGCTCTTGCTCTACATTGACGAACTCAAACGTTTGCTTGGCCGCTTTTAAATCTAACACCAGGCTGCCATCGTTAGTCGATTCGCCCGTACTTAGATTAAGTGGTAGATCCGCTCCATTTTCTCCCACAAGCCCAACTTTCACTGGAATATGCATAGGCTCTTTGTGATCTTGCCCTGGGGTTTTGGGAATGGATTGCTCTAAAGTTAGCGCGAAAGTTTTTGCAGTCGCATCATATTGCGAGGATGCTTTTATTGCAGGTGTACCCGCTTGGCTGTACCACAATTTAAACTGAGTTAAGTCGATACCACTGGCTTCTTCCATCGCAGCAACGAAATCATCGCAAGTGACGGCTTGGCCATCGTGACGGCTAAAGTAAAGGTCTGAGCCTTTGCGAAACTGCTCTGGGCCCAGAAGGTTGTATATCATGCGCACTACTTCTGCGCCTTTTTCATAAACTGTGAGGGTGTAAAAGTTATTAATCTCGATGTAACTATCTGGGCGAACTGGGTGAGACATTGGGCCTGCGTCTTCAGCAAATTGTGCTGTACGCAACATGGCAACATCTTCAACCCGGCATACCGTTGGCGATCCCATATCAGCAGAAAAAGATTGATCACGAAATACCGTAAAGCCTTCTTTAAGGCTCAACTGGAACCAATCTCGACAAGTTACCCTATTACCACTCCAGTTATGGAAATACTCATGAGCAATCACCGCTTCCACTCGACCAAAACCAGCATCGGTTGTGGTTTTCGGATTCGCTAATACACAGGAAGTGTTAAAAATATTAAGGCCTTTATTCTCCATGGCCCCCATATTGAAATGGCTAACCGCAACGATCATATAGATATCAAGATCGTACTCACAACCATATACATCTTCATCCCACTTCATGGAGCGTTTTAGAGAATCCATGGCATGATCGACTTTCTCTAGATCATGGGCTTCAACAAAAATCTGTAGCTTAATTTCGCGACCACTGACGGTGGTAAAAGTGTCTTCTTGTACTACCAATTCACCGGCCACTAAGGCAAACAGGTAGCAAGGCTTTTTGAACGGATCTTGCCATGTAACCCAATGTCGATCTTCTCCCTCTGAACCACTATCGATAGGATTACCATTGGAAAGCAATACCGGATACTTGGCTTTGTCCGCAACTACCGTAGTGGTAAATTTTGCCATGACATCTGGACGATCCAAGTAATAGGTAATTTTGCGGAAACCTTCCGCTTCACATTGAGTGCAGTACATTCCTTTGGAAACATACAAGCCCTCAAGGGAGGTGTTTTCGTGAGGTTTGATTCGCGTTTTGATTTGTAAGGCGAACTTGGATGGAACTTGATGCACTACCAAGTCTTCACCATCGATGCTGTAGTCAGAATCTTCTAGAGGTTTGCCATCTAAGCACAAAGACAACAACTCTAAGTCCACCCCCACCAAGCTTAGTGGTTTACCTTGTGCATCGGCTACTGCGGGGTTTTGATAAAAGCGAATATCAGCGGTTACTGTGGTGGCATCCTCATAAAGTTCGAACCTTAAATCGGTGGTATCAATTAAATAATCAGGAGCTTTATATTCTGCCAAGCGGATCGTTTTTGGCTGATTGTTTTCACGCATATCAGTAACCTTTTCGAAGTCTTTCTAGTCTTATAGTCGTTATGCTTTTTAAACTTTTATTGATCTAGGAATCTAAAAACTTAATGGGCTTATCTTTACTGGCATCATTATCGTCACACATTTCCCCTTCATCTTTAGTGCCGCGATCAATATAACCCACCCTATCTTCCTCGGCTTTATTCTGAAGGCCATAGGCTATAACGGCCTGCATACAGGTTTCCTTTTGTTCTTGAGTGAGGGGCGTGCCATCGGCCCATTTTCCTAATTCAACCGCCCTTTTTAGATTCTCATAAACCTCAGGGGTAATCGATTGAATCATTGCATCAAAATCCATGCTTTACCTCGAAATATTGACTGCTTAGTGCAAAAAATTTGTGACTGAAACTAAACTCATGCCAGCAAGCTAGAGTGTGCTGACTAACGATCTTTATACCAATCGATAAATTGGTCTTTTGCCATAGGGCGCGCCAGTGCGTAGCCCTGGCAATCTAACATGTGTATCTTTTCCAAGGCATACAGTTGCTGCTCAGTTTGCACGCCTTTAGCGACAACCCGAACATCCAAACCTTTGGAGAAGCGTGCAATTCCATCAATAAAAGCCGCTTCCTTGGGATTTCGTTCTAAACGATCCACAAAGCTTTTTGATAGCTTAATTTTACTCACTGGCAAACGTTGTAGATACATCAACGAAAACTTACTTAGACCAAAATCGTCAATACAAATACCCACACCGAGCTTGTGAAGGTTAGCAATAATATCGGCTGCTTTATCAATATCGCGGGCCACCGTGTGCTCTTTAATTTCGAACTCCAATTGATAAGGTTCGATTTGATATTTCTTAAAGGCTTCTGACACCAAGGAACTCAAGTTGGGTTGCACAAACTGCGACAAGCTCAGATTGATGGATACAGTAAAGGAATCCTGCCAACGATCTTGAAATTCTTTAATAGACTCACAAGCCTGTTCAATCACATGGGTAGTGAGCCCCGACATTTGCCCTGACTTTTCCGCCAAAGCAATAAAATCTAGTGGCGGAATCATACCCCGCTCACTATCCAACCAGCGGCACAGCGCTTCCAATTGAATAATTTCTTGATGATTTGCGTCAAACACCGGCTGAAAGTACAACTCTAACAGGCCATGATCAACCGCCTCGCTTAACCGATTCACCATGTCGAGGGAATGTTTAAGTTCGTCCGCTTCCTGTTGGGCTACCGCATCATTACCTTCCGAGCCCGGCTCGGTATTCGCTTGTACCTTGCTAATCAGCTCCGTGGTAATCAAGTTGGATTTGACCATCAGGTTGTAACTATATTCCAAGGTACTCAATACCGAATTGTAGTGCCCCACCAACTCGGTGAGCTCATCATCCCCAGACAGTTTGATGCGTTTTTGATAGGCCTGATCGGTATTAATTTCATGGGCCTGGTCTATTAAACTCTGAATTCGCAGAATAAAGTTAACACGCCAAAGCCACCACAAAAATACACCAAGACAACCACCTACAGCGGCAAGCAAAATCAAAAGGCTGGTAAAGCTACCAGTGGGCAGTGTGTTGTCTTTGATCCAAACGGAAACCGGCGAGGAAATCAAACCTGGCAATTTAACTTCGCCTTTGAGGTGCTCCTCTAGTTTTTCTCCATGATCACGCTGATCGTGAGCAAGTTTTGCGGTGAATCCATAGGCATCCTCTAAGCCATCAAACAAAGTACGCAGATAAAAGCCGGCCACCACTTTGTCACCAGAAGCATTCAAGGTATCCGCAAGCACATAAAGAGGCTCTTGCTCAAAGTACGCTACGCCATTTTTAAGCTGTGAAATTTGTCGGATCTGATTGAACAGTATCTTCATCAACAGATTTTTTTGAGCAGAAGACAATTGTTCGCTGTTTTTAAAATAACTCCAATGGGGTTGCCCCAATTCATTAATGATAAAAACATAATCGAGCTGAAAGCGCTGACTAAGAGATTCTAGAAGCGCAGTATCCAAACTCCCGGGACCTTGCCATTGCTGCTTAGTTTGCTTAACAATTTTCGACGCACTCTGTTCAGCCTGGCTGATAGTCACAGCGAAAGTTTGACTCATCAAACGCTGAAGACTCTCCTCGGCCGCACTGTTTTTGGTGTGTTGAAACAACCAGAAGCCAACACTGGTTAGAAAAAACACAGACACAACCACAAATGCCGCAAGAAAGGCTTTGCTTCTTAAGCTCATGAATTAGTCAGCCAGTGAAAAATAGTACACATGATCAATAACATATCTCTAAGTTTAGCACCTATGCACTCACCCATACCAAACGATCTTGATCGAGCACTTTGTCGTCAACATCGATACGGTAAGCAACTAACTTACCGTGGCTGACAGCACTGTAATCCAAGCAGGCAATATTATCGCGAATCAGGCGTGGTGGACCTTTACGCCAATAATGGCCGACAAACAACGGCTTCTCTCGCTCCCCATAATGGATTAAGCGGTTTTTTTCATCACCCGAAAGTTTTCGCTTGAGAAGGTGGTTGGGAATTCGATCCGGCTGAAACACAATATCAGAATAGGTTTTGGGTGCAGCCTTCCAGAATTTGGTACGAAATCGGGAGCGAGTGAATCCATCTGCCCCCTTAATCACGAGACCATCGGGTAAAGGCATATCAGTCCCTTTCAGGAGGCGCTCAATAATTCTGTTAGGCGTTGTTAAGGGCTGAACAGAAGCGGTTAGAAATTCATCGTCTCCAAGGCTATTGCCAACATCCAATTCATCGAAATCATCTATCTTCTGTTGATCCCAACAAGCATGTACCACTCGAAAGTTATCGAATTCCAAATATAACGGCAATGAGCGAAACCATTGCACAGTTGATTGCCATTCCTCTTGATAATCATGATATTGCGAAATGGTTTGCCCTAACATCCGCTTTATTCTTGGGGTGTGTTTCTTAAGGAAAGGCCGATCAAAGGACTCTGGAGCTGGTGTGCTAAAGGTGATGGCTGCGTATTCATGGTTACCTATCACCATATGCGCAGCATCGTTCTCCACCATGCGACGCACGATATTAACCGTGTCTCTAATCTCATCGCCACGATCAATTAAATCACCAAGAAAAATAGCTTTGCGTTCTGCATGGCGAAAACAGTCGTCTTTTTGCTCATAGCCAAGCTTATTCAGCAATGCACTGAGCAAACGACCACAACCGTGTATATCACCAATAATGTCATAACCCGTTACTGCGGGATTAGAACATTGCAATTGACTCAAAGAACTTCACTCCAGCCCAACTTCGATCGGCAACTTTCATAAAAGTCATGTTGCATCGGATGGAGCAACTCTAACTTATGTGCCCGCTTGCGAATATTAATGGTATCACCGGGTGACACCGTCATATCACCCTGACCATCACAGCTCATAATAGGCTTACACTCATTAGCATCGTGCACTTTAATCTTGATCTCGCTATTACCATCGATCACTAACGGTCGACTGCTAAGGGTATGGGGGAACATGGGCACAAGCACGATAGCATCCAATCGAGGATGCATAATCGGCCCACCACCTGAGAGTGAATAAGCAGTGGATCCAGTAGGCGTTGAAATGATCAAGCCATCAGAGCGCTGGCGATAAACAAACTCTCCTTCTACAAAGAGTTCGAAATCAACCATTTTTACAGAACTACCTGAGTGGAATACCACATCATTTAAGGCAGCATTTTCACCAATCACGGTTAAACCACGCTTTACCTCTGCTTCAAGCAAGAAACGTTTTTCCTTGAAGTACTTTCCATCGAGCACTTCGGCCATACGTTCTTCCAAATCATGAGGAGATATATCCGTTAAGAACCCCAATCGACCTCGGTTTACGCCAAGCACCGGCACTTTGTAGCGGGAGAAATCACGGGCAGCGCCAAGCAAGCAACCGTCGCCACCAACGACCACCACTAGATCGCAGATCTCCCCCATCATTTTGCGGCTACCTACTTGATGGCTATCGCCAGGCAACAACTCAGACGAGGCTTCGTCGATCACGATACTAATACCCCGTGCATCCAGAAACTCAACCAACTGGTGCAAGGTTTCGACAACGAGTTCACTACCCGTGCGCCCGATTAATCCTATGGTTTTAAAGCCTTCATTTACTTCCATTTTGTTCGCCTACGCTTATGAATCTAATAACGGGGATCGACGCCCTTGTAGCCCACCCGAATGCACCAATAGTAAACGATGACCGGGAGGGAAATAACCATGCTGCGCTAACTGGTAAACTCCATAAAAAAGTTTAGCGGTATATATAGGATCTAGCAGGAGTTGAGTGTTTGTTTCGAACTCATGCACAAAATTCTTGATCTCCGGGGATAGTTTACCAAATCCACCACCATGATAATCACTAAACACCTGCAACTTGCCCGTTGGTAACGGCCAATAGCGCCACATTTTCTGCTGGATACTGGCTTCATACCAGTCACCTTTCAATGCCGACACCCCTAAAACTCGCTTACTAGAGGGCAAAGCTTGGCGAATACCAATCAGTGAGTTACCGGTACCACAAGCGATAGCTACTGAATGAGCGGCCAATAAACGCTCAGCGCAATCACCTGCTAATTGATTAAAAACAGTACCGATCCCCAAAAAGCCCAAAAAATTATCAGCACCTTCTGGGATCAAATAGATGTTGGGTGATTTCGCAGCTAGTTTATGCAGATAGTCCGCACTATTGCGTCGTCGATAGGTTTGCCGGGAAACAAAGCTTAACTGAGCTCCCCAAGACTGCAGATCTGCAAGCAAAGCATTGGGTTTATCCCGCCATTCTTCGCCGCGAATAATCACGTTCAGTTTGATATCTAACTGCTTCGCAGCAAAAGCCAGAGCATGTAAGTGATTCGACCAGGGGCCACCAAAGCTCAGCAATTCAGAAGCCCCCGCGGCCTTTGCTTGAGCGAGATTGAACTTTAATTTATACCATTTGTTGCCTGAGATAATCGGATGCACCGCATCTAGCCGCAGCACATCCACCGCTAAATCCAATCCTTTAGATTGAAAAAAACTGCAAGGCTCAATGACCGGCACACCAATGCAAAGGGCCTCCCGCATTGGAGTCGCCAAAGATTCAAAATCGGAGATTAATGGTTGGTAGAAAGGATTTTGCACACTGCCTGCTCAATTCTATGGAGCAAGGCAGTGTAAGCGATTGCAGAGATATTGGTAAGAGCCGGAAACCGTGAATCTAGCTCCTGAGATTGACGACGTTTTCTCCACTACGATGAGCTTTATGTTTTTCACAGCGATCGTGCTCGCCCAACACAAACTGACTCGGCACGTCGGTTCTGCGAATTTTGCAGCCACATACCTTGTCTTTAGTGAGCGGTGCTTGGCAGGTTGGATTATTATAATGATCCAACCAAGTTCGATAATGCTCTTCGGATACTAAACAACGGTCAGCGGCAAATCCGATGGGATTCTCCATATAGGTGCCCATGTCTTTCAAGGTGATAGAAATATGTCCCGCTCCAGGATGGAACGCGATAAAGCTAACACCCAGCGCTTCCAATTTATCTAAGAATTTATCGCCACCTTCATTCACTAAGCGCAGCTTATCGCGGCGAAGTTCACACAATTCTTCACGCAGTTTTTTAGCCACTTCATGACGATGGATTAACTCCATATTGCGCAGCTCGATATCTTCCCTGAGTTTCGCTGTTTCTTCAGCAATGCGCTGAGCCATTAATTCCTCATATTGAGCGCGAAGTCCATCGACCTGCTGCTTCTCATGGGCTTCAGCTTTTTGAAGTTCTAAATCGCGAGTACGTTTAAAGGCTTCAAGCTGACGACGCTGTGCTTCGTTTTGCTCTCTCAAGGCAATATTTTGTGAATGCAACGATTCATGCTGGTTGGTAAGCCTGGCAACTTCAATTTCTTGCTGCTGAATCTTCTTCTCATACCCCAGCTTCATTTTCGCCATCTGTTGTTGATGATCAGTCTGCATCGTTTTAATGTGCAGACGTTGCTGACGAATTAAGCTGGCAATTTTTTTACGGTGGGCAGATTCCAGAGCTTCTAACTGGCTTTCGGTGAGGCCCATGTCCTGCTCATCGTAATGAGCAAAGTCATCCATGTAATCATCGCTTTCGATATCATCATCCGAAGACAGTACTGGCGGCGCTTCTATTACAGGCGGTTGACGAGTTTGCTTCTTTCGAGCGGGTTTAGCTGCTGGTGCAGGCTCTTCACCCATAGTCCATTGATTCTCTGATGCTGCCGACACTTTGGCAATTGATTCTACCGGGCCGCTTGTTGGTAGGCACAATCGGTTGTTCGCCACCGCATCACGCATTCTTACGAAGGTATTGTTGTCCGGCGTCATGATCGGATCCCAAAGCTGTGCTTCATGCCAATTTACAGAACATTGGCTTTTGCACGCCAACCGAATAGGACCTGCCCCCATATCGGGACCACGACCAGCGGTATCAGCTAAGTGACGCAAAGGGATATTCCAGGACTTGTCGGCGTAGCCTTGGCGGTCAAAGCCAATTTTGAACAACACGCACGCATTGACTTTGAGTTGCCCATCCACCAAGACATAAGCTGCCGGCACTTTATCGCCTGCGACATCGCTGAGGCCTACTACCCCATCGAGCACGGCTTCGAATTCGCTATAGGTCATTTCTTTACTGACACCATTCCGATCAAAAAACAGAATAGCCTCAGTGGCGACCGAAGGATCGACCATCATGAAGATTCACCCATCATCCTTGTAAGAACCGCTACAGCTCTTACCTGCTGCAATAAAAAATAAAATTAAAAACAATAAAAATAAGTCTAAGCAAGCTTTAGCTGCTTCGCCTCAATAATCCTTAGTTTATTAAAATCGGGTGATACACAATGTGACCCTGGTATCACACTGATCGTAATTCCTACTCAAAACCAGACTAAAGTTTATGCCGCTTTAGCCATGTTAGGGGAACCTTTAGCCAACTTGCCGCCTGCCACGTTCAGCAAGCATGACTCCCCGGACTCAAACTTATATACTCTGGCCCAAGGCAATAATTACAACTAAAACGCCGTTATAAGATTTTAGATATAAAAATCAGAGGGTTAGGGATAGAGCTGAGATATGAAGATCGGTGATACCACGGCGAGTTATCTGCAGTATCTGTTGGATACAGCAAAATCATTAGGGGCAGACCCAGAATTGGTGCTGCAGGATGTTGGATTAGATAAAAAGTTATTGGAAGATGAGGACGCCCGCATTGACCTCACTTACTTAATGCGGATCGGCTACTACTCTATCCAACGAACCAAGCAACCGGCTATCGGGTTGATCGCTGGCAGTCGTAGCAGCATTACTCGTTTTGGTATGGCAGGACTAGCCGCCATGACCGCTCCCACCCTGGGGGATGCCTTACGGATAATCACCACCTATGAAGATCTGTTTGGTCGTTGTTACCGCGGCAACTCAACACTAGAGCCAGATGGCCACGAAACCTGGATGAAGTTTTACTCCATTGCTCCCTATAACGATTACACCTACTTTGTTGTCGACGCCATATTGAGTGGCTGGACTAATACCGTGTATTGGCTCACAGGTCGCAAAGATTTAGTGCAAGGCGCCTACATTGAGTTTTCCGCACCCGCTTACTACGAGGCTTACGAAAAAGCCTTCACCTGCCCGGTTCAATTCAATCAAGAAGACAACGCCATCAAATTAGTTAAAGGTGCACTGGACACGCCACTGCTGCATCGCAACGATAGCCTTCATAAAACACTACTAGAACAATGCGATTTGGCCCTGGGGCGAGTGGCGCTAGCAAACAGCTATCGCAACAAAGTGCTGAAAGTTCTGGGCACTATGCTGCACGGTAAAACGCCATCCATTGAAGAAGTTGCACAAGAACTGGGCATGCCCACATGGACTCTGCGGCGCAAATTAAAGGATGAAGACACGTCCTATCAAAACCTGGTGGACGAAATGCGTCGGGATGTCGCCCTAAGCTACATGAGGAACACGGATTTATCGTTTGGTGAGATTTCGTATTTGCTTGGATTTTCAACGCCAGGAGCGTTTCAAAGAGCGTTTAAGCGGTGGGCGGGAACTACCCCAGGTGAATATCGAAAGTCGTTGAATAATAAGGGTTAAATGTGAAATAGACGATGCTTACATTTCATAAGCATCGTCTATTTCATCATCATAATCGAAGTCCTCTGAATCATACGATCCATCATAATAGAACTCCAAGTCTTCGGTCGAGGTTTCATATAACTCGTCCATTTTTACTTCTCCTTCTGGTTGTACCAGATTTCTATTAAAAAATGCTTGGCTGCATTAATGATCAATGCCGCTCAACGGGGAAGATACAAACAATCAAGTTTTGTACCAACCTTCCCACCAGTATTGACTGCTAAATATGACAATCTAATGAAGCTTTAGTGCCCCATCTTTACATATGCTTTTTCATATATATGATTAGCCGCATATAGGTTTGGCACTGAACTAGATGGAAATCATCAATATGCAGTCACATCAACAAGTTAGGCAAAACAGCCTAAACGCGTCACCTGAACAAGACACAGTAATCGAGCTTATTGACAATCCTGTGAACTTTTTTAAAAGCCTAAGTGACGAAACCCGACTTGGCACTCTGCTGCTATTGGTAACCGAAGGCGAGCTCTGCGTCTGTGAGCTAACCGAAGCGTTATCCGTGTCACAACCCAAAATATCCCGCCACCTCGCCCTATTAAGAGACCAGCGAGTAATCACCGATCGCAAGCAAGGTCTGTGGGTTTACTACAAGATCAACCCTGCCCTGCCGGCTTGGGCCAAGGAAATATTACATCTTGCTGCAGAAAACAATGCGGCCTTTAGCCAGCCCCATCTGGAGACTCTCACCAATATGGGCAATCGACCGCAACGGCAGCAAGACAGCTGCTGCTAACCACTAAGTAAATAGTTCTTAGATAAGTTTAGGATCAAGCTATGACAATTAACATTGGTATTAACGGATTTGGCCGCATGGGTCGCTTAACCATGCGTGCATTAGCGGATGCGAACGACATAAATATTGTCCACATCAACGACCCCGCTGGCGATGCGGCAACGCTAGCCCACTTAATCAATTTTGATTCTGTACACGGCCGCTGGGATCACGAAGCAGAGACTGACGGTGACAACATTATCGTGGACGGAAATACGATTACCACCAGCAGAAATACCAAGATTGAAGATAGCCCTTGGAGTAACTGCGACTTAGTAATCGAAGCTTCAGGCAAAATGAAAACCACTGAAAAGCTCAATGCTTATTTTAAACAAGGTGTAAAAAAGGTAGTGGTAACAGCGCCGGTTAAAGAAGAAGGCGTATTAAATATCGTCATGGGTGTGAATGATGATTTATACGAAGCCGACAGCTACAACATCGTAACGGCGGCTTCCTGTACTACCAACTGCTTGGCACCAGCGGTTAAAGTAATCCACGAAACCTTTGGTATTGAACATGGCAGCATGACTACCATTCACGATATCACTAACACGCAAACTATATTGGATGCACCTCACAAAGACTTACGCAGAGCCCGCGCCTGCGGTATGAGTTTAATTCCTACAACAACAGGTTCTGCAACGGCAATCACACACATTTTCCCAGAATTAAAAGGCCGATTAAATGGCCATGCTATTCGTGTGCCCCTGGCAAATGCCTCTATTACGGATTGTGTTTTCGAACTTAAACAATCAGTGACTGTGGAACAGGTGAACGCCGCCTTAAAATCAGCCGCAGAAAATGAGTTGGCAGGTATTCTTGGTTATGAAGAACGGCCATTAGTATCCATTGATTATCGTACAGACCCTCGGTCATCAATAGTTGATGCGTTGTCCACCATGGTAGTGAATGACACACAGCTGAAACTCTATCTGTGGTATGACAACGAATGGGGCTATGCCAACCGCACTGCCGAACTAGTACTTAAAGTAGCTGGATCGCTAAACTAAATGAACACCGTGCTATCTCCTGCTGTTAAGCAATATTTAATTGTTACTGGTAACTATTGGGCCTTTACCCTAACCGATGGCGCACTACGCATGTTAGTGGTGCTGCACTTCCATCAGCTGGGCTACTCGCCACTTGCAATTGCCATGCTGTTTTTGTTTTACGAATTCTTTGGTGTTGTCACCAATTTGTTCGGCGGCTGGTTGGGAGCTCGCATGGGCTTAAACCGAACAATGAATGTTGGCTTAGGGATTCAAGTCTTTGCTTTATTAATGCTAACGGTTCCTGCAGAAATGCTAACCGTTGCTTGGGTAATGGCAGCGCAAGCACTCTCAGGTATTGCAAAAGATCTAAACAAAATGAGCGCCAAGAGCAGCATAAAAATGTTGGTGCCAAAAAATGCCGATTCGACCCTTTATAAATGGGTCGCCTTTTTAACCGGATCCAAAAACACCCTCAAAGGCGCTGGCTTCTTTATGGGTGGAGGCCTATTAACACTGCTTGGATTTAAAGATGCCATGATTGCGATGGCTGCCGTATTAGCGGTTATTTGGCTATTGAGCATCATTTTATTAAAAGAGGATTTAGGAAAGGCCAAGAACAAACCTAAATTCAAGGATATCTTTTCCAAGAGCAGAGCCATTAATATTTTATCTGCAGCAAGAATGTTCCTGTTTGCATCCCGAGATGTTTGGTTCGTAGTAGCCCTACCAGTGTTTCTTAGTCAGCAGTTCAACTGGAACTTTTGGCAGGTGGGAGGCTTCTTAGCTACATGGATTATCGCTTATGGAGTGGTACAGTCCTTTGCACCTCGTATCACCCAATCAGGAAGCCATCCTCCAGGTGGATTAGCTGCGATGACTTGGGCAATATTGCTAGCGATCATTCCAGGCGCCATTGCTCTAGGGTTCCATTTAGACTGGCCAATAAAAGAAACACTATTAGGTGGCTTAATCTTGTTTGGGTTTGTATTCGCTGTTAACTCATCATTGCATAGTTTTTTAATTGTGCGTTATGCCAGTGATGATGGCGTATCGCTAGACGTGGGTTTTTATTATATGGCGAATGCCATGGGGCGTTTGGTGGGTACTGTTTTATCGGGCTGGCTATTTCAAGCTTATGGTTTAGCAGTTTGTCTATGGGTATCAACGCTATTTATTGCATTGACTGCGCTGATTAGCATAGCCCTGCCTAGGTCCCACACGGAATTAGATCACGCTTCCAAGCAAAGCGCATAACTATTGAGTTTAAATTAGTTCTTTCAATCTTTGAAAAAGCGCTGTTCTACTTTCTTGAGCAGCGCATGATTGGCGGGATTAGCAAGTGCTTTATTTAACTGATCGACTAACGACTGACTCCACGCTTGATCTGGCTGTACTGCAATGTAGAGAGGGTATTCCTGCAAGCAGCCTGCAACGCGTACATCTTTGGTGGATTTGCCAGCCTTACGAATTTCTAACTCATGGACCCGTTTTTCTGAAATAAAGGTATCAATCCGTTTTGATAAAAGCAGCGATTGCATGCGCTTAATTAGCATGTCGCCATTAAGTAGCAATGCATTGTTTGAACTTAGCAGGAATTGATCGATTTTGTCTCCGTAGCCATAATCCTGAACTGCGCCAACCACACGCTTCTCCAAACTTTTGGGATTCTTATATTCCCAATCATCTTCAAGTCTCGTGTAAAAGCAGTCCAAATAATTCATCGTGGGGGTGGAGGTCAATAAAACGTGCTTTGCTTCACCAGGAACAACCGTCAGAAGTCCATTTAATCGCCCCTGCTCCGCATCCCTAACTGCTCGACTCCAAGGAAGTACTTTGATCTCAATATTCACACCAAGCTGCTTGAACACCTCGGTTAAATAGATTTCAACAATACCAGACTTGGCATTTGGCCCTTGATGCTCACAGGTATAAGGGCACCAATCGGTGGCGCCAAATACTAGAGACTTGGGCAGCTCAGCATTGACTGTCGGGGCCAATAAAACCAGCAGGCATATATTTAGAATATTCTTGGTCATTAAGAAACTTTCTATCGGTGATTATTCGCCAAATATAACCCAACCAAGTTAGAACGCAACCACAACCAAAACAGAGTCCAAAAACAGCCGAACTGGTTAGCTAATACCCCCTATAGTCTTTTGGCGATTTGCCAGTCCAACGTTTAAAGGCATGAATAAAACTGGAAGCCTCGCTGTAACCCAGCGTCAATGAAATTTGCTCTACAGTCATCAGGTTTTCTTCCAGCATGGCGATAGCTCTGCGGCGCAGAGATTGCTCAACAATTAACTGAAATCGAGTACCTTCTGCAGTCAAACGGCGACGAACCGTTCGCGAAGTGACATTCAATTCTTGAGCGATTTCTTCAAGATTAGGTAGCCCCCCTTCTACTCTTTCTATAGCTGCACGAATTTGCTCCGTGAATTGTCCTTTATTTTGAAACTTGGCAATTTGTTCCTCGCACTGCTCGATTAATAACTTATTTGTTAAAGCATTCGCTTGAGGCAAGGCTTTACTCAAAATTTGAACCGGAGAGAGCACTTCGTTAAATGGGCAACCAAACTTAACTGGACAGTGTAATAATTCCGCATACTTTTCCGGGTTGTCTGATTGAGGAAGATCAAATCTAACTTCAGCCACAATTTGTTCAGGCGATACATCTGTAAAAACGTGACTAAAGGCATTAACAGCAAAACTTAGATCTCGCGCAATATAATAATGCTTAAGATCCCCCAAATCATATTGGTCATCAAATCGTAAAATCGCGTGCTTTTCTGTTCGTATATGTGTCACCTGAAAATAGGTGTAAGACAATTTCACAAACCGTAAGAAAAGCTGCAAAGAATGTTCGAGTGTTTCGCTGGTACTCAGAGCGAGTCCTAGCGCGCCTAAAGCAGACAAGCGATAGGTTCGTCCCACTTCGATTCCCAGAAAAGGATCTTTTAACTCCTGATTAATTGAGCTCACAAGCGCAATGTCCTGAGCAGCCGAAATCCTGCCATGGGGATCATCCAACAACGTTTTGGAGATACCAGCATCCTGTAAATGCTTATCTGCATCGCATCCCCGCGCACGTGCGATCTCTACCAGGAGCGACGCGCCCATAATGGATTGTTGTTCATAAACGTTGGCTATAGGTATCAACTAGAAGCCCCATACCATTAAAGAGATTTCAAAATGTCCGAAATTATCAATTATAGAGCCGCTTTACTTATAAACAAGAACTACCATTATCATTAGGCTTTTAGCATCCAAAAAACCATCACTAAGGTCAGCATTTTATGAACCATCGACTCGAACAAATTTTATCTAAAGGACTGATTCAAGTAGCAAAAGTAGTGCAAGTAGTTGTACCAATGCGACCTCCCCTAGTATTTGTTGGCGTTGATTCTTCATTGCAATTGGCAGTATCCATTGCTCAAAAAGGCCATAAGCGAGTATTAATCGTTACCGATCCAGCTTTGGAAAAATTAGGGCTTTTGGAGAAACTAAAAAGTACCTTAGATAGCCACGGTGTTGAAAATATTGTTTACGATGGTGTGTTGCCGGATCCTACCTACCAACAAGTAGAAAATGGATTAAGCCTGGTGCGTCAGCATGGCTGTGATGGCATCTTGGCATTTGGCGGTGGTTCTTCAATGGATGCAGCCAAAGTTATCGCAGCCTTAGCCACTAACGAAGGCAAAAGCATCGATGACTTAGTGGGAATGTTTAAGGTCCGCAACGCCTGCCTACCTTTGTACGCAGTGCCTACCACAGCAGGAACAGGATCAGAGGCCACCATCGCTGCGGTTATTTCCAATACTGAACTGCAACAAAAAATGCAAATCCTCGACAATAAACTGATCACTCTTAGTGTTGCGCTTGATCCAGCTTTAATGACAGGTCTGCCAAAACCAATCACAGCCGCCACGGGTATGGATGCATTAACCCATGCGTTGGAATCTTATATTTCATTACTGGCCACCAAAGATACCGACGAACAAGCAGAAGCTGCGGTTAAACTGATCTTTGATAATTTGCGTACTGCCTATAACGATGGCAGCAACTTAGAAGCTCGCCAAGCAATGGCTATGGCATCCTTCTATGCTGGTCAAGCTTTTACCAAGGCAAACCTAGGGTACGTACACGCCATTGCTCACAACCTTGGTGCCATGTATCACATCCCCCATGGTCTAGCCAACGCAACAGTGCTGCCACATATCTTAGATTTCTCACACGATGCAGTAAGTGCGAGACTTGCACAGCTCGCGGTTAGGACTGGTATCGGTAAAGCCAGCAATTCAGATTGGCAAAATTCCTCACGCTTAATTAGCGAGGTGAAGCAACTGATTAAGGATGTGGAAATTCCTGCTACGTTGGATAAATTAAAAGCTGAAGATGTGAGCACCCTAGCCACAGCGGCTATCGATGAAGCAAGATTTCACTATGCAGTTCCAAAGTTTATGCTTCAACAAGATTGCGAAGGGGTGATTCGAAAGCTATTACCGAGCTATTCATAGTGAACAGTGTTGCTCTATAGCTTTCAGCATTCCGCTAAAGAAGATAAAACAAAAATCGGCTGCGCGATTATTCGTGCAGCCGATTTTACAATTAAGCCTCTGCGAAGGGATTTTCAACGCCCTATTCAGAGGATTCAACTGGCGGGTTTTCTTCACCCCAACAATACAATTGAGATCCGCTTAAGCCACAAGTGTGGTATGTACCAGACTCAACCTTGCTAAACATGCCAACATCCTCTGGTGGCGTATATTGGCCACGGTTATGAATTGTCCATGGTTCCTCAACGCCATATCCCCAGCATTGAAACGCTGAATTATCCGCAACTAAATCATTCTCGTAAGCGCACGCACCGTAGAAGCCAATTACCAATCCTGTTGGCGTTATTTCCAGGCTAGGTACATCATCATGCGGATTGAAAAAGCTACTCTTCGCCGTACAACCTACACCGGCATCCGAGTAATGGCACAACACTCCATGAGCCATTGCAAAAGCCTGTGGATTTATCAGCTGCTGTAAAATGTCATCTCTAAAGTCATTGCCGATACAAGCGGCACCGTTGTTATCTAAATAACAGGCTGATCCGTCCGTATCGAATTGTTTCAAATTATTGTAAGTATAAATAAATTCACCACTCGACACGGTATTGCAACGCAAAGTAGTAGAATCTTGAACACAAATGGCATTTCTGCTGACATCGACGGCGATTGGCACCTCAACAAGACTTGGAAGTTCAGTGCCGCTATAGCCCCAACAATTTAGTCCAGAGTCATCAGTAACACATGTTCCATAACGCTCACTACTAATGCTAGTGGGATTGCTAATGCCATCAGGAATCTCGTCGTAACCCCAGCCCCAACACACCACCTCGCCATCCGCGATGGCGCAGGTATAAGTGTCGCCAACGGAAAAGTCGCTCACGTTAGTAAGATTTTCGGGTACTTGAGCTTGACCAAAATATTCCTCTCCCCAACAGGTTTCCTCCCCATTGCTAGTGACACACATTAACTCTGGCAAATCTGAATAGCCACGTACTGAAGTGGGATTATCAACCGCCGGAATTTGTGCCGCGCTGCGTCCCCAACAAGCAAGCTGATTGCCTTCAGAGCCTTCATAAACAGCACAAGCCTTATTACGCGCAAAAGCAATGTCAACGACATTATGAATACCTTCAGGTTCATCCGCTAAACCGTAGTAATTATCACCCCAGCAACGCAGTCCATTATCATCAGCTACGCAAATTGCGTCATGGTTATTTTCGACCCTATAGATATTGCTAAAGTCGCCAGGTGCGCCATCAAAGTTGCTTCCCCAACACTCTATTGATTCATCGTTAAACTGAACGCAGCGAGCATTGTGACCTTGATAAATTTCAGCAATATCATCGCTAGGAACAAAAATAGCTTCGATATTTTCACTAAAGACTTGTAAGGCTACCGGAGGCATATAGGTTGGTTCCACAGGTTGCTCTTGCGTTGCGCTCGATGCACTGGGATAACCTTGACCGGTACGAGTACCCACATCAGGAGCAAAAGCTAGAAAGCCAATTTCGGTGAAGACGTAATATCCATCCGTTCCCCGATATAGGTTTCCATTACTGGCAAGAAGCCCAATATTGGTATAACCATTGGCAGGATTAGCGATCAATTCAAATCGTTTGGGATTACCGTTATTGCTTCTTTTGCAAGTGCCTTCATCGCAAGAAAAACTTGATAATCTGTTGCTAACCTCGCCTTCGCCAGTGATGCTAACCGTTAGATTACAACCGGACATCATCAAGAGCATGAGCAATATACTTATTATTATGGGTTTTCTTTCCATGAAACGAGCCTCTTTATAGTCTTGTAGGTACAGCAAAAGAAACTCGATTATAGGTGGTTGGGTAGTAGGGAAACTATCTACCAAATGGTAGATAGTTCTCTTGTCACGACTGAATAGTATTCACCAATTTATAGATCATGGCGGGAGAAGAAATCCCAAATTAAATCAGCTAGGTTCACGAGATCGTTGTTAAAGTAAGTTAGATGCCCACCCAAGAAGGTTCCCGCACCATCGATTTGACAGAACGCAACCTCAGCGTTTTCGCTGCATTCATCTCTTATTTCACAACTTGAATTACCTTTATTAAAAAAGATCTCTGATTCATCGGTACATTGATTGATGTCAGACCAAGCCTCATAGGACTCTGGTGCGGACAAGCCACTATGACCCAGGCCTATATGCATACCATTGTAGGGAACTAAAATATCCGTAGGTGCATGAAACGCGATAATGGGGGCAGTACGATTAGGAATGCAAGTATTGGCGGGCGTTGGCAACTGAAACGCTACCGTGGCTGTAGCTGCAAAAATATCAGGTGATTCGCAAGCAAGTATCTGAGCCATGGCACCACCGTTCGAAATACCCATTACATAAACACGTGATTCATCAACATTTAGATTATTCTTTAACTCTGCAACCAAAGCTCTCAGAAAATCTGCATCGTTGATATCACCACTCTTAACATCTACTGACAAAACGCTATTCCATGCATTCCGAATACCTTGAGGCCACGCCACAATAACCCCATTGTCTTCACCTACTCGCTCGATACCCGATACAAGCCTCTCACCGGACAAACCAAGAATAACCGGTGAACTAAAACCATGAAGATCTAGTATCAGAGGTGTTGGGGTATCCGGATCGTATGAGCTAGGCACTCTAAGTTGATAATATCGGTTAACATCCTGATTCACCAAGCCACATTCATGAAGCCCAGGGTCAGGCGTGACACACGGTGGTTCTTGATCACCACCATCGGCGGACAGACAACCTGTCAGGAAAGATAGCATGCTTAATATAAGCGGAATACGCTGGAAGGACATAGCATTACTCTCATTTAGTTTTTTTATAGTTGAGAGCTAGTTTGAGAAAACCTGGGTACTGTCATCCACTACAGGAATACATTATCAAATTAGCTATACGATATTTGACGGTATCTAACTGGTAAGACGCCCAGGCCCAGATACAACATATACTTATTTTTGTTGCATTCAGAATAGGCTGGTTAAAATTCGATGTCAACATTCCAAATGGAATGCCAATGACCCGAAATTGCGTTCCGGTCGTTTTGAGATAAACAAACTATTGAATCTAAGCTTTAGGAAACCAAGGGATAAAGGCGGACGTCTTCGAAACGTAATCGGCATAGTGCGGCTTCGTCTTCTGTAATCCCTTTTCAAGAAGCGCGACACCGGAAACTTTAATTAAGAAAAGAGTCATTATGATAGGTGATATAATTGTCATCCAACCTCCATCAATATTGATGGCGAATAAGAAAAACGCCCACCACTGCAATGCATCACCGAAATAGTTAGGGTGACGTGTATAACGCCATAATCCGGTGTCTAGGATCTGAGTTGAGCTGCTTCTATTTCTCTTAAATTGATCGAGCTGATA
>JAKSAW010000518.1 GCA_022361455.1 Pseudomonadales bacterium
ACCATTTCCTTTTGAATAAGGATGAGAGATCACATGAGCCCCTGCCGACTGAGCTTCCGCAGCGGTATTATCTGTCGACCCATCATTAACAACGACAACTTTAATATCTGGTAATATCGATCTGATCTTTGCCACCACAGATGCGATTACTTGCCCTTCATTCTTTGCCGGCATTACGACACTAACAGAACCTATTGATTTGTTCATAACCAAACCTATTAAATCTTAATAAACAAATTGTATTTCAGGCACATCTTTACAACATACTTCGATGAGGGAGGCCAACACACCATAATCCTCTACAAATGGCACTCCAAATTCATCCAAACCAAGCTGGTACTGCTTTCGAGCGTCTTGAGGCTTCGAGGATATTAAATACAGTGCAGAAAGCTCACCTCTGCTCCTGATATTTGAATCCAATGCTAGGGCCAATTCATAGTAGCGAATGGCCCTCTCTAAATGGCCAAACTTGATTAAATGTATAGCCGCGTTTCGAGCCACAGCTGAACGAACATAGGCCCGATTATTCTCATTACTAATCACGGCATCCATCAGACGATATTCAAATTGATTACTGTCAGCGCATCGCCTCTCATCTATGCATTGCAAAAAAGCGACTAGATTTCTATTGTACTCTATTCTAAAGCGGTGCTTTGCAAAGGCTTGAACAGCCCCTTCTTCCCATTTCGGTTTCACTGGTAATCCTGCCTGCAAATGCCCCGCAATAAGCGCAAAATAACCACTTAAGTCATTACTCCCCAACGATATCGCCCTAAAACTTGATTCAAGATAATCCAAGTAATGAGTCTGCCTGTCACCCTCGCCAGACAGCAATTTACCCAAGCTAATTTTCGCCTTGTTAACATTAAGCCTAACGGATGAAATATTTTTAGCCATAGCAACTTGGTAGAAGGCATCCTCACTACGCCATTCGGAGGCACGCAAACTTAGCTGGACCAAATTCCAACCTGCAAAAATAACCACCAATAAGCCTACTATTCTTGTTTTGGGGGAACCTGCTAATGCGCCTAGCAATAAGGACAACCCAATAAATATGCCTATTGAAGGCATATAGTTTCTATGTTCAAACACAAGCTCCAAAGGCAAGAAAGTTGATTCCAAGGAATGCCCTATCAGAAAGAAGCCAACCGCGAAGACGAAGATCGACAGATTTTTTCTCGCCGCAATGCAAAAGACCACTAAACCCAGCAATAATAAAAACGACCACAATGTCGAGATCGGATTAATTAAGCTGCTAGAAATTTCATAAACATCGTAGAAAAAATGATAATTGAGAGCATTTGGAAATAAGATCCACCCCAAATATGTCACTATAATTCTGGTTTGCGTTAGAAGTCGTTCCAGCAAAGTGAAGGGTTTATCTTCAAACGTCTCCACATAAAACCCTTTGGAAATCATAAAAGCAAGAAACAACAGCAACGGCGCTATCACAAAGGCACTTGTGTGCAAGTGATTCACTATCGGGCTATGATCTTCATCTTTAGTGCACCTTATTGTTCTCGAAACAAAATAGGCTAAAGGAACAACCACAATCATATTTTCTTTGCAAAGCAAGCCTAGACAAAAAACGATAAAAATAATCATCCATTTAATCAGAACCTTTGGAAGAGAAGACTGTGCGTCCCTCATAAATCTAAAATGTAAATTCAAGAATAAGAGCGCGAACAAGGTGCTCAGCAATGTCATTCTCTGGACAACATACATGACAGCTGAAACATGCAGCGAGTGAGAGGCCCACAAGAACGCGCCAATCGCTGGGACAAGTAAAATCATTAATTTACTGTGGGAATTAAACTTGGCACTATACAGCTGCAGGCCCAACCACCATACCAAGAAAGTATTCACAAGATGTATGGCCAGGTTTGTTAATTTGAAATAGAAGGGATCTAAGCCGGTGAAATAGAAATTAATTGCAAAGCTCATCATAGCAATAGGACGCCAAATTCCCATCGGCCCCTTATACTCTACGCTAGACATCAAGTCCTTTACAGTAAGGCCTGTTATATGAAGATAAGGGTTATCTAGAATGCTTGCTTTATCATCTAAGATATAAAATCCACTTAACGCCGGAAGATACAGAAAATACAAGCTCACCGTAATGGCGCTAGCGACAACACAAACAATGACAGCAAAACGGGAAGCACTCATCGATTTGCTCCACCACAACAATTTTGATAATGCTGTGCCAGAACCGATTCCAATTCACTTGAACTCGTTCCCTGGTTGCGAATAGCTTTCAAAACCGTCTCCAATGAGTTTACGTTTTGCATCATATCTAGAGCCACAAGCGCATTCTTCAGTAGATCGATATCACCCAATGGCACACCAACGTTCAAAAAGACTTCGGCTGCATTTTCAAAACGCTGGTTTTGGTAAAGATAGCGCCCATAGATATCTGAGGACATTTTTTTAATGCTTTTATTCACATACTTATTAGTTTGAAATGCCTCATAGATTTCTTTAAATATTTGGCCCTGTATTTTACAGCGCCCTTTTGAGTAACAAATATACATTTGCTCATAGTTACTAGCATCGGCAGCACGATATCGATCGTTCGCAATTTTTTCATAAAATCGTTGCAACCACTCAGAACTCACCGGTTTACCAATCTGCGAACTGACCATCAAAAAGGAAAAATAAGGGCTAAGCAAATCATCGCTCAATTTTATTGCATGCTCACTTTGATGCTTAAACTCTTTATAGGTGTCCTCATCCACTCGAGAATTAGTTTGCAATTCATATAAAAGATGATTACCCAATATTCTACTCAGCTCCGCTCGACTTCCTGCTGATAGAGGGTGCCTAACGACTTCGCTCTGGAACATACGACGCTCATCCCCCCACTCCCATGCTCTAATACTAGTTAAAGTTCCGAACACCAGCGTTAAACAAATACCGAGAACCGCAAGCGCTGTCTGCCGTTCAGGAAAACGATCCGCAATAGAGATAGCAAGTGCAAAGATCATTAGAACGATTCCAAACATAGGAAAATAGTTGCGATGCTCAAAAACCAAAACCAAAGGCAAGATACTGGATTCGAGCATATGACCAATAAGAAACAATAACCAACCTGCGCAAAGAAGCTTGTACTTGACCGAAAATGCTAAGGCGGCCCATATAGACACACACAGAGCGATCACTGAAACGAAGGTGGATCCAGGCTCCCAAAGAGCCTTAGACAAGACAATGTCGTCGTGAATTAACGCATACTCACCTAAATCAGGGACCAGAATCCATTTCAGATAGAGAAACAATACCCTACTCTCAGTCAGCAACCGCTCCATCAACGTGAAATCCCGCTGACTATACCCTCCTAAGAAACCACTAGACTGAGCTGCGTAAGTGACTCCGACTGCAACAATCGTCAACAACACATATAAAGGAAGAGCTTTTCCACGAATCATAAATGAATGGAGAGCATTAGCTTTATTTAGAAAAACAACCATGAGCAAAGCAGATATGGGAACCAATAACAGCGAACTCTCTTTAGATAAAGCCCCTAGTACTAAAGTGACTATAAATGCTGCTATAGAAGCGAAAACTCCTTCGCTTCTTTTCGAGTTATTTAAATGATGTATTAATAACAGAACGGAATATAGGGCCGCAAATGAGAACATTCCTGAAAGTAGAGCCATACGCTGCACGACATAAAGCACTGCCGAAACATGTATCGGGTGTAGGGCCCAAAAGGCAGCGCCCCAACCAGCAAACAGCATTGCACGACGCTCAACCTGCCCAACAATTAATAAAGCTTGGTATGCACACCTAAACACCAATAGTGTGGTTACCAGGTGAATGAATAAATTTACTAACTTAAAGCCAAAGGGATTCATCCCATCTACCAAGTAGTTCAATGCAAAAGACACTACTGCTACTGGCCGACCTAAGGGGCCAGCTTCGCCCTGCCGAGCAACTTCATACAATGAGGCTAGTGAGAACTGTTCAATCCTTAAGGTTGGATTCAGAACAATATTCGCGAAATCGTCATAAATGAATCCTCCTCCCAAACCAGCCCAATAAACACCAACTAATACCGCCAACAAAAATAACAAACCAATGTCGCGATATTGTTCAAGATTTACCCAAGGATTGGGGTGACATTTTTTGTCATCATTTAACACTTATGAACCCTTCAATCTCAAACAGTTAATTTACCGCACCTCAAAGAGTATAACGGTAAGGCATTGATTTGCCTGCAATCGAAAGCAATGAAAAAAATAAAGGCCCATTGGCATAGGGGTTGCTTACTGATTAATTAGTAGCTCCCGATGAGGGTGACTCTAGTCCCATAGTTATGAACATCGTTTTTGAGGAAAGTGACAATGATCAATAGAAAACAAACCCAAGGTTTTACCCTTATCGAATTAATGATCGTAATCGCGATTATCGGTATTCTAGCTGCTGTGGCAATTCCACAGTATCAACTATATACACAACGTGCTGAAGTTAACACTGACGCAACTGCTGCAATGCGTGAAGTTCAATTAGCAATCGCCGAGTTTAACGCTGTTAACGGTACGTTAGGTACAGTGACTGGTCTAGCTAGCTTACAACGCTTCGGCGCATCTACCACTTCTACAGATTATGCTTCTGGCCACGTTGCTAGTGTAAACGTAGGCGCTGGTGGTGCAATCACAGTTA
>JAKSAW010000341.1 GCA_022361455.1 Pseudomonadales bacterium
CGGTAATGCCAATGTAACAATCCAATGCCAGATAAGCATCCAGGGCCTCATCCGACCCGGTAAAACAATGCACGACAACGCCCTGAAGACGCCCTCGCCAATCTTTCAAGATTTCAGCGAAACGCGGGTAGGCATCTCGCTCATGGAGGAAAACGGGCAGGCCGACTTCTGCTGCCAACTCCAACTGGGCAATAAAGGCCCGCTCTTGATCCGGCCGAGGCGAGAAATTGCGATTGAAGTCCAGGCCGCACTCCCCCACGGCAACGACCTCGGGCCGTACCGCGAGTTCTCTTAGTTCCCGAAGAGTCGGTTCATCGAAATCTTTGGCATGATGGGGATGTACGCCCGCGGTAGCATAGAGTGTGTCGCGTCGAGAAGCCGCCAACTCCGCCGCGTCAAATGAACCCTCTCTGCTGGTTCCCGTAACAACCATGCGGGTCACGCCAACAGCCGCGGCCGCTTCGATGACCGCATCCCGATCGTCATTAAAAGACTTATGGGTCAAATTGATGCCGATATCTACCAATTCCATGCTTACACCTCGTTTCATCACCAAGGCATTATAGAACCGGGTGCGAGAAAAAAGAAAGACCGGGTGGGTGAGCCCGGTCTTTGGATTTACGATCAGGGTTGTGGTCGTAGACTTAAATCGCGATTCCGGTTGGTGATCGACGCCTATACGCCGGCGGATCTACCTATGTGTTGAACAGTGATACTATCGGGCAAAAAAAACGGGCGGAAAATCCGCCCGCATGAAATGCATAAGGAAAGGGTTTAAAGTGTACCGCGGCGGACCTGATCCCGTTCGATTGAGTCGAACAAGGCTTGGAAATTTCCTTCACCGAAGTTGTGGTGATTCTTGCGCTGAATCATTTCGATGAAAATTGGGCCGAACAAGTTCTTTGTGAAGATTTGAAGCAGGTAGCCCTCTTCATCACCGTCCACCAGTACCTGATGATCTTTAATTCGTTTCGGATCTTCAGTCACATTGGGAACTCGGTCGAACACGGTTTCGTAGTAATTGTCGTTGATATCCAGAGTCTCAATCGCGCCGCCTTTCAGCTTGTCTAGGGAACCC